>NZ_JAUPWM010000027.1:0-84766 GCF_032436795.1 Streptomyces sp. P9(2023) | reverse complement strand
ACCCGGAAGCTAAGCCTTTCAGCGCCGATGGTACTGCAGGGGGGACCCTGTGGGAGAGTAGGACGCCGCCGAACAATTTTTAGCCTCAACCCCTGGACCATGTCCGGGGGTTGAGGCATTTTTGCGTTCCAGAACAGGCGGTCGACCCCTGTGTACTCGGCCCTCGTGGCTGAGGGTAAGGTCAGGGGGCATCATTGGCACGTTCCCACAGGAGGCCCCCGGGTGGAGGTCCAGGAGACTCGCGTTCAGACGGACCGGGTCCTCACCATCCCCAACATCCTGAGCATGGCTCGCCTTGTGGGTGTGCCGCTCTTCCTGTGGCTGATTCTCCGACCTGTGTTCGGCGGTCCCAACAGCGATGGCTGGGCGCTGCTCGTACTGATGCTCAGCGGTATCAGCGACTATCTCGACGGGAAGCTCGCCCGGCGCTGGAACCAGATCAGCAGCCTCGGCCGGCTCCTCGACCCGGCCGCCGACCGGCTGTACATCGTTTCCACGCTCATCGGTCTGACCTGGCGCGAGATCCTGCCGCTCTGGCTGACCATCGCCCTTTTCGCCCGCGAGTTGATGTTGCTCGTCATGGTGGGAATCCTCCGCCGGCACGGCTATCCGCCGCCGCAGGTGAACTTCCTGGGTAAAGCTGCGACTTTCAACTTGATGTACGCGTTCCCCTTGCTACTGCTCAGTGACGGAACGGGCTGGCTTTCGTCACTCGCCGAAGTTTTCGGGTGGGCCTTCGCCGGATGGGGTACAACTCTGTATTGGTGGGCAGGGATCCTCTACGTGGTCCAGGTCCGTCGACTCGTGAAGGCGGATACCGCGGCCGATTGAGCCCGTCTGTCCTGTGCCGTGCAGCGTCGCCGGCATGAACGAGGACGCCCCGAGGCCCACTGAGCGGACAGGTGAAGTCGGCAGGACCGTCGTCTCTTCAAGGAGGACGCTTCCGACATGAAGGCCGTCGTGATGGCCGGTGGCGAAGGAACCCGACTTCGCCCCATGACCTCGAGCATGCCCAAGCCTCTCCTGCCGGTGGCGAACCGGCCGATCATGGAGCATGTCCTGCGACTGCTCAAGCGGCACGGTCTCACCGAGACCGTCGTCACCGTGCAGTTTCTCGCCTCGCTCGTCCGGAACTACTTCGGTGACGGCGAGGAGCTCGGAATGGAGCTCACGTATGCGAACGAGGAGAAACCGCTCGGCACCGCGGGGAGTGTGAAGAACGCCGAGGAGGCGCTGAAGGACGACGCCTTCGTCGTCATCTCGGGGGACGCGCTCACCGACTTCGACCTCACCGATCTCATCGCCTTCCACAAGGAGAAAGGCGCCCTGGTCACCGTCTGTCTGACCCGGGTGCCGAATCCGCTGGAATTCGGCATCACGATCGTGGACGAAGAGGGCAAGGTCGAGCGGTTCCTGGAGAAGCCGACCTGGGGACAGGTCTTCTCGGACACCGTGAACACGGGCATCTATGTGATGGAGCCCGAGGTCTTCGACTATGTCCAGGCAGATGTTTCGGTGGACTGGTCGGGTGATGTCTTTCCTCAGCTCATGAAGGAAGGCAAGCCGATCTACGGCTATGTGGCCGAGGGCTACTGGGAGGACGTCGGCACCCATGAGAGCTACGTCAAGGCGCAGGCGGACGTGCTCGAAGGAAAGGTCCAGGTCGAGCTCGACGGGTTCGAAATCTCGCCCGGCGTGTGGGTTGCGGAAGGCGCCGAGGTCCACCCCGACGCGGTGCTGCGCGGGCCGCTGTACATCGGGGACTACGCCAAGGTCGAGGCCGGGGCGGAGGTGCGGGAGCACACCGTCATCGGGTCGAACGTCGTCGTCAAGAGCGGTGCGTTCCTCCACAAGGCCGTCATCCACGACAACGTCTACATCGGCCAGCAGAGCAATCTCCGTGGCTGTGTCATCGGCAAGAACACCGACGTCATGCGGGCGGCCCGGATCGAGGACGGGGCCGTCATCGGGGACGAGTGCCTGATCGGTGAGGAATCGATCGTTCAGGGGAACGTTCGGGTCTACCCCTTCAAGACGATCGAGGCGGGCGCCTTCGTCAACACCTCCGTCATCTGGGAGTCGCGCGGGCAGGCGCACCTCTTCGGGGCGCGGGGGGTCTCCGGGATTCTCAATGTGGAGATCACGCCCGAGCTGGCCGTGCGGCTGGCGGGCGCGTACGCCACGACGCTGAAGAAGGGGGCGACGGTCACCACCGCGCGTGACCACTCCCGGGGTGCCCGTGCGCTGAAGCGGGCCGTGATCTCGGCGCTGCAGGCCAGTGCCATCGACGTACGGGACCTGGAGAACGTACCGCTGCCGGTCGCGCGTCAGCAGACCGCCCGGGGAAGCGCGGGCGGGATCATGCTGCGTACCTCGCCGGGTGTGCCGGACTCCGTGGACATCATGTTCTTCGACGAGCGGGGAGCGGACCTCTCGCAGGCCGGGCAGCGCAAGCTGGACCGGGTCTTCGCACGTCAGGAGTACCGGCGGGCGTTCCCTGGCGAGATCGGCGACCTGTCCTTCCCGGCGAGCGTGTTCGACTCGTACACCGGCTCGCTGCTGCGGAACGTCGACACCTCGGGGATTGCCGAGGCCGGGCTGAAGGTTGTCGTGGACGCGTCCAACGGCAGTGCGGGGCTCGTTCTGCCGAGCCTTCTCGGCCGGCTGCAGGTGGACTCGTTGGTCATCAACCCGGGGCTCGACGAGTCGCGGCCGACCGAGTCGGTGGAGACGCGGCGGGCCGGGCTCGTGCGGCTCGGGGAGATCGTCGCCTCGGCGCGGGCCGCGTTCGGGGTGCGGTTCGACCCGGTGGGCGAGCGGCTGTCGCTGGTCGACGAGCGGGGCCGGATCATCGAGGACGACCGCTCGCTGCTCGTCATGCTCGACCTGGTGGCGGCCGAGCGGCGTTCGGGCCGGGTGGCGCTGCCCGTCACGACCACGCGGATCGCCGAGCAGGTCGCCGCGTACCACGGCACGCAGGTGGAGTGGACGACGACCTCGCCGGACGATCTGACCAGGGTCGGCCGGGAGGATTCCACGATCTTCGGCGGTGACGGTCGTGGCGGGTTCATCATTCCGGAGTTCAGCTCGGTTTTCGACGGCGCTGCCGCGTTCGTACGGCTCATCGGTCTGGTGGCGCGGACCCAGCTCACATTGAGCCAGATCGACGCCCGTATCCCGCGGGCGCACGTCCTGAAGAGGGACGTCGCGACGCCGTGGGCCGTGAAGGGGCTCGTGATGCGGCGGGTGGTGGAGGCGGCCGGCGAGCGGTCCGTGGACACCACCGACGGCGTCCGGGTCGTGGAGGCGGACGGGCGGTGGGTGATGGTGCTGCCCGACCCGGCCGAGGCCGTCACCCACCTGTGGGCCGAGGGGCCCGACGACACCTCCGCCCAGGCACTGCTCGACGAGTGGGCGAACGTGGTCGACAGCGCAGGTCACTGAACCCATGGGACGGGTGAGCCGGGTGGTGTCCGTCGGACGCCGCCCGGCGCACCGGTGGGGCCATTCGGCGGTAGCACCCCCGACGTGCGACGATGTGCGGCATGTCGCCGCAGCACCCCGTTCGGAGCACCGGAACACCGCCCCCGCGTCCGGACGCGTCCATGTCGCTGCTGAACAACGTCATGGACCACGCGCTCGACGACGGCTACGCCGAGGCTTCGGCCCGGCGCGCCGCCGAGGGCGGCGGACTTCCCCGTACGCTCCGGGCCAAGCTCGGCCTCGCGGCGGGCCTTGTCCTGGCGGCCGCCTTGGTGACCGTGGGCGCGGCCGAGGCGCGGATCTCCGCGCCGGTCGTCGCCAAGGAGCGGCAGGAGCTCATCGACCGGATCGAGACGGAGACCTCCACGGCCGACAGGCTGGAGGAGGACATCGAGAAGATCCGCGCCGAGGTCGGCGAGCGGCAGCGCAAGGCGCTCGAACAGCACGGCGGTGACCAGGCCGAGCTGGTGGCGCTGCTCTCCGGCGCGACGCCGGTGCGCGGTCCTGGGGTGAAGCTCGTGGTGGACGACGCGAAGGGCACCGAGAACGGCGGTGGGGGGCCTCGCGAGAGCAGCGGGTTCTCGGACACCGGGCGGGTCCGCGACCGTGACATGCAGCGGGTCGTCAACGGGCTGTGGGAGTCGGGTGCCGAGGCGGTCTCGATCAACGGGCAGCGGTTGACGTCGCTGTCCGCGATCCGGGCGGCGGGCGACGCCATACTGGTCGACAACAAGCCGCTCGTGCCGCCGTACACGGTGCTCGCGGTGGGGGACGGGAAGCGGTTGAGCACTGCCTTCCAGGACAGCGCCGACGGACAGTATCTGTACGCGCTGCAGGAGAACTTCGGGATCCGCACCAGCATCTCGGCCGAGGCCGAGGTGCGGCTGCCGGCCGCGCCGAGCCTGATCGTACGTACAGCAGTGCCGAGGGGAGCCGGGGCGGCCGACGCCACCGGGCAGACCACGGCCGACACAGGGAAGGGCACATCTTGATCGCCGTACTGGGCCTGATCGTGGGAGTCGTGGTCGGACTGTTGGTCCGTCCCGAGGTTCCGGCGGTGGTCGAGCCCTATCTTCCGATCGCCGTGGTCGCCGCCCTCGACGCGGTCTTCGGCGGCCTGCGGGCCATGCTCGACGGGATCTTCGTCGACAAGGTCTTCGTGGTCTCCTTCCTGTCGAACGTGGTGGTGGCGGCCCTGATCGTCTTCCTCGGCGACAAGCTCGGCGTCGGCGCGCAGCTGTCGACGGGTGTGGTCGTCGTGCTCGGCATCCGGATCTTCTCCAACGCGGCCGCCATCCGGCGGCACGTCTTCCGGGCGTGACACCGATGAGCGACGACCTGACGCCGGGAACCCCGGAGAACGCGGACAACGCGGACAACGCGAACGGCTCGAACGGCTCCAGCGACGACCGGGTGGCCTCCGTGACGCCCCCCGCCGCGCCCGAGAAGCAGCTGACCGGGCGGCAGCGGCTGGCCGCCGGGCTGTGGCCGCCGCGGGTGAGCAGGGCCCAACTCATCGTCGCCCTGCTGCTGTTCGTGCTCGGTCTCGGGCTCGCCATCCAGGTCCGGTCCACCAGCGACAACAGCGCGCTGCGCGGGGCACGCCAGGAGGACCTGGTCCGCATCCTCGACGAGCTCGACGACCGCACGCAGCGACTGGAGGACGAGAAGTCGCGCCTGGAGACCCAGCGATCGGAACTCGAGTCCAGCTCGGACCAGGCCGAGGAGGCGCGGAAGCAGACCCAGGAGAAGGAGCGCCAGCTCGGCATCCTGGCCGGAACCGTCGCTGCGGAGGGGCCCGGGATCACGCTGACCGTCCGCGGGGCCGCGGCCGCGGTCGAGTCGGACATGCTGCTCGACGCGATCCAGGAGCTGCGCGCCGCCGGCGCCGAGGCGATCCAGATCAACGACGTACGGGTCGTCGCTGACAGCTACTTCACAGGAAGTGGCGGTGAGATAGAGATCGATGGAACGAAGGTGACCGCTCCGTACGTCTTCAAGGTCATCGGCAAGCCCGAGGATCTCGAGCCCGCGCTCAACATCCCCGGTGGAGTCGTGCAGACGCTGGAGAAGGAGCAGGCCACCGCGACCGTGGCCCGGTCCCAGAAGATCGTCGTGGATGCCTTGCGACCTGCGAAGCGGCCTGACTACGCTCAGTCGTCCTCCCGGTGAGGCGGGGGCGTATGGCAGCCGCGCGACAAGCGGAAGGCGTTGCGGGGGGTCGCCGCACCACAAGTGTGGTGCGTGGTGGAAACTGTCGGGTGGATACGGACGTTGTGAGGATGTCCGGGTCGGCAGGTGTGTTCATTCAGGGTTCGTCCTGCCCCACGGGCGGGTCTGTTTCGGTCAAGGGGAATCGCCCGTGAGTTTTTTTGCGAAGTTGTTCGGCAAGAGCGCACGCGAGGACGGCGGCAACGCCAAGCACCGCGCGCCGCGCCACGCCCAGAGCGAGGAGCAGGGTGGCGAACGCCCGCTCTTCCGTGACGAGCTCGACGGCCAGGGCGCGTCGTCTGTTGACCCTGCCGGTGCCGGGCGCATAGGTTTCGGAGAGCCATCAACCTCAGGTACGGGTGGAGGGTTCACCCCCGATCCGTACGCGACCCAGACCTCCGCGGGTCAGCCGAGGCAGGAGGACGCGTCCATGCCGGTGTGTACGAGGTGCGGTCACCGCAATGCCGCGGACAGCCGATTCTGCTCCCACTGCGGCACGCCGCTGCGGGGCGGGGCGAGCGTGGAGCGCCCGTCCGAGACGACGTCGACGATCTCGATCTCCGGCCTTGAGGCGTACGACGCCGAGGTCACCGGTCAGACCCAGCTGCCGTCCCTCTCGCCCGAGGCGCAGGCGGCCGTCGAGGCGCTGCCGGCCGGATCGGCACTCCTCGTGGTGCGCCGTGGGCCGAACTCGGGCAGCCGCTTCCTGCTGGACAGCGAGCTGACCACGGCCGGCCGTCACCCGCAGAGCGACATCTTCCTCGACGACGTCACCGTGTCGCGGCGCCACGTGGAGTTCCGCCGGGCGCAGGACGGCAGCTTCACCGTCGCCGATGTCGGCAGCCTCAACGGCACGTACGTCAACCGTGAGCCGATCGACTCGGTCGTGCTGTCCGCGGGTGACGAGGTGCAGATCGGCAAGTACCGGCTGGTCTTCTACTCGAGCCAGCGAGGCGTGTGACGCCTCGGGGCAGTCTTCAGGGAAGGTCCATGCTGCGAACACCGACGGGCGGTGCCGGTCACGGCACCGCCGCCGCGGGCGACCGGCTGGTCAGCATCGGGACGGTGCTGAACCAGCTGCGTGACGAGTTTCCCGAAGTGACCATCTCGAAGATTCGGTTCCTGGAGGCCGAGGGGCTCGTCGAGCCCCGGCGGACCGCCTCCGGGTACCGGAAGTTCAGCCCGCAGGACGTGGAGCGGCTCGCTCAGATCCTGCGGATGCAGCGTGACCACTACCTTCCGCTGAAAGTCATCCGGGAGCACCTGGACGCCCTCGCGCGGGGCGAGCAGGTGAAGCTTCCGGCCCCCAGTCCCCAGCGGGACCTGCTGGACGGCGCGGCCGGCGCGTGGGCGTGGGAAGCGGACGGTGACCGTCCGACCGCGGCGCGCGTGGGGCGGGCCGAGCTGCTCGCCGCCGCCGAGGTGACGGAGGAGGAGCTCGTGGAGTGGGAGTCGTACGGGCTCATCGCTCCGGGGCCCGAGGGCGGCTACGACGCCGAGGCGATCACGGTCGCCAGACTTGTCGCGGATCTGGGGAGATTCGGTCTGGAACCGCGGCATCTCCGGGCGGTCAAAGCGGCCGCCGACCGGGAGGCGGGGCTGGTCGAGCAGATGGTGGCGCCGCTGCGCCGGCACCGTAACCCGCAGACCAGAGCCCATGCGGAGGCCACCGCGAAGGAGCTCGCCGGGCTCTCCGTACGGCTGCATGCGGCACTGGTCCAGACCGCGCTGGGGCTCCGGCTGCAGTGATCTTGTAGGGGCCCGACTACCCAAACCGGTCGGGCACGTCCTAGGGTTGCTGTGTGAACGAGCTCGACGTTGTGGGTGTCCGGGTGGAAATGCCCTCCAACCAACCGATCGTGCTCCTGCGTGAAGTGGGAGGCGATCGGTACCTCCCCATCTGGATCGGACCGGGGGAGGCGACCGCGATCGCCTTCGCCCAGCAGGGCATGGCCCCTGCCAGGCCGCTGACGCACGACCTTTTCAAGGACGTCCTTGAAGCGGTGGGCCAGGAGCTCACCGAGGTCCGCATCACCGATCTCCGTGACGGTGTCTTCTACGCGGAGCTGGTCTTCGCCAGCGGCGTCGAGGTGAGCGCCAGGCCGTCCGACGCGATAGCGCTGGCCCTGCGCACCGGGACGCCGATCTTCGGCAGTGACGGCGTGCTGGACGACGCCGGTATCGCTATTCCGGACGAGCAGGAGGACGAGGTGGAGAAGTTCCGCGAGTTCCTCGACCAGATTTCTCCGGAGGACTTCGGGTCCAGCAGCCAGTAGGTGCTGGAGCCGGTGCGGTTCAGGAGGGGCCGGGTCGGTGGCCGGTGACGGCGGATGCCGGTGAGTGGGCGCTGGGCGTCGGCTTTCGGCCGTCGTGCGCGGGGTGGCCTCAGCGCATTCGGCTAGCCTTTCCCCGGAGAGGGATACGGGAAACCACTCTCAGGGTGATTATCACTCGGCGTGCCGAGTGTGGCGATCGTTGACGCACCCCGAGTGACTGCCTACCTTCGTGTGGGCAGGTCAAGGACGGAGGGTCGGCGTGATGAGCAGCGGCGACGGTACGGCAGGGGGCTCCCTCGGGCGTGCGCCCGAGGGGAGCGGGCCGTATCCGCTTCACGGCAGTGTCGGCGACTTCGGGGCGGACGCGTCGGTCGGTACGGACACGGTGGGGTACCGCGGTCCGACCGCGTGCGCGGCGGCGGGGATCACGTACCGCCAACTGGACTACTGGGCGCGCACCGGGCTCGTCGAGCCGAGTGTGCGGCCCGCGTACGGGTCCGGGACTCAACGGCTCTACAGCTTCCGCGACGTCGTCGTTCTCAAGATCGTCAAGCGTTTCCTGGACACCGGGGTCGCGCTCCAGAACATCCGGGCCGCCGTCCAGCACCTGCGGGCCCGTGGCTTCCGCGATCTGGAGCGGATGACACTGATGAGCGACGGGGCGACGGTGTACGAGTGCTCCTCGCCGGACGAGGTCGTGGATCTGCTCCAGGGCGGTCAGGGTGTCTTCGGGATCGCCGTGGGCGTGGTCTGGCGGGACGTGGAGGCGGCGTTGTCGCAGTTGCACGGGGAGCGGATCGACACCGGCGAGACCCTGGTCGGGCACAACCCGGGCGACGAGCTCGCGCGGCGGAGGCGTGACCGGGCGGTCTGAGCGCCCGCGTCCTATGCCAGCCGCGGTGATGTCGGCCGCGGCGATGTCAGCTGGGTGATGTCAGCTGGGGTGATGTCGGCTGGGGTGATGTCGGCATGTCGGCCGCGTGATGTCGGCCGCCGCGTGCGTCCGTATGTCAGTGCGGGTCGGTTGTCAGTGGCGTAGGGCAGCATCGGTGATGTGAGAGCCGCGCCGACGATTCTGCATCTCGACATGGATGCCTTCTTCGCTGCCGCCGAGCAGGCGGCGAAGCCCAGTCTGCGCGGAAAACCGGTGGTCGTGGGTGGGCTGGGGCCGCGGGGTGTCGTGGCCACCGCTTCGTACGAGGCGCGGGTGTTCGGCGTGCACTCCGCCATGCCGATGGCGCAGGCGCGGCGGCTCGCGCCCAATGCCGCTTATCTCGTGCCGCGCTTCGGGTTCTATCGGTCGATCAGCGAGCAGGTCATGGAGCTGCTGGGGCGGCTCTCGCCGCTGGTGGAGCCGCTGAGCCTGGACGAGGCCTTCGTGGACCTGGAGGCGGGGGGTGTGGCGGACGACAGCGGGAGTGCGCGGGAGGCCGGTGAGCGGCTGCGCAGGGACATTCTCGCCGCGACGGGGCTGACGGGGTCGGTGGGGCTTGCCGGGTCGAAGATGCTCGCGAAGATCGCGTCCGAGGAGGCGAAGCCGGACGGGCTCGTGCTCATAGAGCCC
This sequence comes from Streptomyces sp. P9(2023), assembly GCF_032436795.1. Lineage (NCBI taxonomy): Bacteria > Bacillati > Actinomycetota > Actinomycetes > Kitasatosporales > Streptomycetaceae > Streptomyces > Streptomyces sp. P9(2023). The sequence continues at coordinate 75,232 of NZ_JAUPWM010000027.1, read as the reverse complement.
GGGACGGAGCGGGCGCTGCTCGGGCCGAAGTCGGTGCGGATCCTGCCGGGGGTCGGGCCGGCCACCGGGGAGCATCTGCGGCGGGCCGGGATGACGACCGTGTCGGACCTCGCGGAAGCGGGCGAGGACGAGCTTGTACGGCTGCTGGGGCGGGCGCACGGGGCCTCCCTGTACCGGATGGCCCAGGGGTACGACGATCGGCCCGTGGTGGCCGAGCGGGACGCGAAGTCGGTGTCGGTGGAGGACACCTTCGACGTGGACCTGCACGACCGGGTGCGGATCCGGATCGAGGTGGAGCGGCTGGCCGAGCGGTGCGTGGGGCGGTTGAGGGCGTCGGGGCACTCGGGGCGGACGATCGTGCTGAAGGTGCGGCGCTTCGACTTCTCGACGCTGACGCGGTCGGAGACGTTGCGGGGGCCGACGGACGATCCGCTGGTGGTGCGGGAGGCGGCGGGGCGGCTGCTGGAGGGGGTGGACACGACGGGTGGGGTGCGGTTGCTGGGGGTGGGGGTGAGCGGGCTCGCCGACTACACGCAGGAGGATCTGTTCGCGCAGGCGGCGGAGGCGTCGGCGTCGGCGGAGGCGGAGGCGTCGGCGGAGGCCGAGGGTGGGGGCCAGGGGGGATCGGGGGGCTCGGCTGAGGGGGCGGGCTCGGCCGAGGTCGTTCCCGAGGCGGAAGAGCGGCCGGCCGCGGAGCGGAGATGGGCGCCGGGGCACGACGTACGGCATGCGGTGTACGGGGCCGGGTGGGTGCAGGGGAGCGGGGTGGGGCGGGTCACCGTGCGCTTCGAGGAGCCGGGGTCGGCGCCGGGGCGGGTACGGACGTTCCTCGTCGACGATCCGGAGCTGGAACCGGGGGAGGCGCTGCCGCTGGTGGGGAGCGGGGGGTCGTCGTCGGCGGTCGCGTAGTGGCGCCCGGCCGTTGGCCGGGCTGGTTGTTCCCGCCCGCACCGCCCGTGCGGGTGGGTGGGCAGAGGTGCGGGTGTTCCTGTGGGTGGTTGGGCGCCGTCGGCGGGTGCGGCAGCTTCGCGCCGCGGGGTGGTGGGGAAGCGTTGTCGGCGGTCGGCCGGTGGGTGCGCCCGGCCGGGCTGGTCGTTCCCGGCCCGCACTGCCCGTACCGGTGAGAGGGCAGAGGTGCCGGATCCTCCCGTGGGTGGCCGAGTGCCGTCGGTGGCTGTCGACTCGTGGCGGTGCGCCGGTTTTCAGCCGGGCTGGTCCCGGCTGCACTGCCCGTTCCGGTGAGAGGGCAGGGGTGTCGGTCCTCCTGTGGGTGGCCGAGTGCCGTCGGTGGCTGTCGACTCGTGGCGGTGCGCCGGTTTTCAGCCGGGCTGGTCCCGGCCGCACCGCCCGTACCGGTGAGAGGGCAGGGGTGCGGCTGCCGGGCCGCTACGCGGCTTCGCGGCACCCCGCGCGTTCGGCCGTGCTCGTCCAAGTCCTCCGCGGTCGGCCTGGCCGTCCCTGGCGGCGATACGCCGGACGTCCGCCACCAGGCCCGCTACGTGTCCTCCTGGCCTGCCAGACGGCCGAAGTCGTGGTCCGGTGGGGGTACCGGGGGGAGGGCCAGGCTGTAGTGGCGGTAGAGCTGGAGTTCCTGTTCCGGGGAGAGGTGGCGGCCCACGCCGAAGTCCGGGGCGTCCTTGATCAGGGCGCGTTCGTACGGGATGTGGAGGCCGTCCTCGACCAGTTCGCTCGGCTCCAGCGGGACGAACGCGTCGCGGCCGAAGAGGCCCGTGCGGACCGCCGCCCACTCGGGGACGCCCGTCGCGTCGTCCAGGTACACCTCGTCCACGGTGCCGATCTTGTGTCCGTTGCGGTCGAACGCCTTGCGGCCGATCAGGCTGCGCGGATCGATGTCGGTCTGCACGGTCCCTCCAACTGGTCGCAACTGCTCTACAAGAACTACGAAAGTGCACATCTGGGACGTCGGCCACTTGAGCGATGGAACCCGGAACGGCGCTGGTAGGCTGGCTGTGGCTGTCGACCCCGTGCGGGAGAGTCCTCCGAAGAAACCTTTCGGAGGCGCCGAAGGAGCAAATCCTCCCCGGAATCTCTCAGGCACCCGGTACCGCATGGACGAGGTCACTCTGGAAAGCAGAGCGGAGGTCCGACGGCGTCCGCTCTCACCGACGGTGAAAGCCGGCGAGCCCTTTTGGCGTGCCGGTGAAGCTCTCAGGTTGAGATGACAGAGGGGGAGGCCGTCCGGGCACCCGCGCCGTGGTGCCCCTCGCAGGTCGTGACGACCAGGAGGCCTCCGTACATGACCGCCCACCGCATTTCGCTCTCCGAACTCGAACAGGGCATCCCGTTCGAGCAGCGGCACATCGGGCCCGACGCCGAAGCCCGGGCCAAGATGCTCGCGCAGGTCGGCTACGGCTCCCTCGACGAGCTCACGGCCGCCGCCGTGCCGGACGTGATCAAGAACGCCGAGGCTCTCGGCCTGCCCTCCGCCCGTACCGAGGCCGAGGTTCTCGCCGAGCTGCGTGAGCTCGCCGACCGCAACCAGGTCCTCGCCCCGATGATCGGGCTCGGGTATTACGGGACGTTCACGCCTCCTGTGATTCTGCGGAACGTCATGGAGAACCCGGCCTGGTACACCGCCTACACGCCGTACCAGCCCGAAATCTCGCAGGGGCGCCTTGAGGCGCTGCTGAACTTCCAGACCATGGTCGCCGACCTCACCGGGCTGCCCACCTCCGGCGCCTCCCTCCTCGACGAGGGCACCGCCGCCGCCGAGGCCATGGCGCTCGCCCGCCGGGTCGGCAAGGTCAAGAACGGCGTCTTCCTCATCGACGCCGACGCCCTGCCGCAGACCATCGCCGTCATCGAGACCCGCGCCGAGCCCACCGGCGTCGAGGTCGTCGTCGCCGACCTCAGCGACGGCATTCCGGCCGAGATCGCCGAGCGCGGTGTATTCGGCGTGCTCCTGCAGTACCCGGGTGCCTCCGGTGCCGTCCGGGACATCAAGCCGCTCATCGACGCCGCCCACGAGCTCGGCGCGATCGTCACCGTCGCCGCCGATCTGCTCGCCCTCACCCTGCTCGCCTCGCCCGGCTCCCTCGGCGCCGACATCGCCGTGGGTACCACGCAGCGGTTCGGTGTGCCCATGGGCTTCGGCGGGCCGCACGCCGGCTACATGGCCGTCCAGGACAAGCACGCCCGCTCGCTGCCCGGCCGCCTCGTCGGCGTCTCCGTCGACGCCGACGGCAACAGGGCGTACCGCCTGGCCCTGCAGACCCGCGAGCAGCACATCCGCCGCGAGAAGGCCACCAGCAACATCTGCACCGCGCAGGTCCTGCTCGCCGTCATGGCCGGGATGTACGCCGTCTACCACGGGCCGGACGGGCTGAAGCAGATCGCCCAGCGTGTCCATCGGTATGCCGGTGTTCTTGCCGCCGGTCTCTCCGCCGGTGGCGTCGACGTCATACACGGCAGCTTCTTCGACACCCTCACCGTCCGCGTGCCCGGCAAGGCCGCCGAGGCCGTCGCCGCCGCCCGTGAGGCCGGTGTCAACCTGTACCTCGTCGACGCCGATCATGTGTCCGTGTCGTGTGACGAGACGACCGGTCGCGCCCAGATCGCCGCCGTCTGGGCCGCCTTCGGCGTCGACGCCGACATCGAGGCCCTGGACGCCGCCGCCGAGGACGCGCTGCCCGCCTCGGTGCTGCGCTCCGACGCGTACCTCACCCACCCGGTCTTCCACGCGCACCGCTCCGAGACATCGATGCTGCGCTACCTGCGCAAGCTCGCCGACCGCGACTACGCGCTCGACCGCGGCATGATCCCGCTCGGCTCCTGCACCATGAAGCTGAACGCGACCACCGAGATGGAGTCGGTGACCTGGCCCGAGTTCGGGCAGATGCACCCCTTCGCCCCGGTCGAGCAGGCGCAGGGCTACCTCACGCTCATCACCGAGCTGGAGGAGCGCCTCGCCGAGGTCACCGGATACGACAAGGTGTCGCTCCAGCCCAACGCCGGTTCGCAGGGCGAGCTGGCCGGTCTGCTGGCCGTCCGCGCCTACCACCGCGCCAACGGCGACGAGCAGCGCACCGTCTGCCTCATCCCGTCCTCCGCGCACGGCACCAACGCCGCCTCGGCCGTCATGGCCGGCATGAAGGTCGTGGTCGTCAAGACCGCCGACGACGGCGAGGTCGATGTCGCGGACCTGCGCGCCAAGATCGAGCAGTACCGCGACGAGCTGTCCGTGCTGATGATCACCTACCCGTCCACGCACGGTGTGTTCGAGGAGCACGTCGCCGACATCTGCGCCGAGGTCCACGAGGCCGGCGGTCAGGTGTACGTCGACGGTGCCAACCTCAACGCGCTGGTCGGGCTCGCCAAGCCGGGCAAGTTCGGCGGCGATGTTTCCCATCTGAATCTGCACAAGACCTTCTGCATTCCGCACGGCGGTGGCGGCCCCGGCGTCGGTCCGGTCGGCGTGCGCGCGCACCTCGCGCCGTACCTGCCGAACCACCCGCTCCAGCCGACCGCCGGTCCGGAGACGGGCGTCGGCCCGATCTCGGCCGCCCCGTGGGGCTCGGCCGGCATCCTGCCGATCTCGTGGTCGTACGTGCGTCTGATGGGCGGCGAGGGCCTCAAGCGCGCCACGCAGGTGGCCGTGCTCGCGGCGAACTACATCGCCAAGCGCCTGGAGCCGCACTACCCGGTGCTCTACACCGGTCCCGCCGGGCTCGTCGCGCACGAGTGCATCGTCGACCTGCGGCCGCTGTCCAAGGCGACCGGCGTCAGCGTCGACGACATCGCCAAGCGCCTGATCGACTACGGCTTCCACGCGCCGACGATGTCGTTCCCGGTGGTCGGCACGCTGATGATCGAGCCGACCGAGTCCGAGGACCTCACCGAGCTCGACCGCTTCTGCGACACGATGATCGCGATCCGCGGCGAGATCGAGAAGGTCGCGTCGGGCGAGTGGCCCGCAGACGACAACCCGCTGGCCAACGCCCCGCACACGGCGGCGGCCCTTGGCGGCGAGTGGAACCACGCGTACAGCCGTGACGAGGCGGTCTTCCCGGCCGGTGTCTCGGCCGCGGACAAGTACTGGCCGCCGGTCCGCCGGATCGACGGCGCGTTCGGCGACCGTAACCTCGTCTGCTCCTGCCCGCCGCTGGACGAGTACGACAACTAGTGCGGACATGAGTCAGGGCCGGTTCGGAGAGTTGCTCTCCGGGCCGGCCCTTGCGTGTTCCCTCGTACGTGTCGTGCCCGACGCGTCACCGTGACGTGTCAGGCGGCGGTCGTCACCCGGCCCGTCGTCAGCGGGCGGTGCGGGGCGATGATCTGGCCGTCGGGCAGCAGTTCACCGGTGTCCTCGAAGAGCAGGACCCCGTTGCACAGCAGGCTCCAGCCCTGTTCCGGGTGGTGCGCCGTCATGCGGGCCGCCTCCCGGTCGGCGGAGTCGGCGGAGGGACAGGCTGGCTGGTGCTGGCACATGGATGGGTTCTTTCGCTGCGTCGTGGTGAGTGTCGTCCTGCGGCTCGGTGCGGTGCTCATGGGCCGCCCCCCGTTGTCGGTTCGGTTGGTCCAGTCTTCCCCTACGGACCGCGATCCGCAGGGATTTCACGGCAGCTCTTCCTACTGCATGAAGACGTATCACCCGCGCGGGCGGTTCAGCTCAACTGGGCGGTCTTTTCGGGTGGTTCGGGGTAGCCCTGCTGGGCTAGCCCGTACGGGGAGTGGTGTTCGAGGCGGTCGTTCGGGGAGCAGGGCGCCCCGCGGCCTGGCCGGCCGCGGGGCGGTGACGGGTACTCCTCGGGGTTGGCTCAGGCGGGCGCCGGGGTGCCGAAGAGCGGCGGGGGAGCCAGCCGCAGGGTGAGGACGGGCAGCAGGTCGGCGACCAGGTGCGGCTGGTTCGCGGCGATGCCGGGCGGTGCCGGGGCGAGCGGGACGAGCAGGTCGGTCGGGTCGGGCGAGGACGACGCTCCGTCGGACTCCGTGTCGCCGTGCAGCCACAGTGTCAGCATGTACAGCTCCGGTACGGACAGCAGCCTCGGCTGGTAGGTCGTGGGCAGCGACTCGGCCTGGAGCAGGGCGCGTTCGGTCGCCGTGACGTACGGACCCTCGAAGAAGTGCGAGAAGGACCAGCCGTCGGGGGTGAGCATGGTGTCGGCGGCCGCCACCGCCCGGTCGGTGCCCCGGATCAGGAAGCGCCAGCCGGCCAGCCGCGTGCGCGGTGCCTGCCCCGGCGGGACGATCCGGTCCCGTACGTCGAGGACGTGGACGGGCAGGGGCAGCTCGGGGCTCAGTGGTCCCTGGGCCGTCCGCAGAGCGGGAGTTCGCGCCTCGCTGACGGCGGTGGGGGAACCGAGGGCCGCGAGGACACTGCGCAGGGCCGGCGCGGGGGCCGGGGAGGGTCGGAGCATGATGGGTCGCCTCTCACTCAGGAGACACGGTGACGCGTGGGCAGGTACGACGGCGCTGTGGGCTGCCGGGCCGAAGGGGCCATGAAGCCATGGCCGGGTGCCAACACTCTGCCTCGTTCGCGGAGTTTATACGAGACGTGTTCACACGGTGTTTCCGCTAGCGCTCGCCGATATTGCGCGCAAGGTGTCATCCGGCCTTGCTGCAGAGGTGATTCATCGTATTTGCGACGGGCGCCGGTCGTCCGCCTGCGACGACTTCACCGGAGCGGACGGCCGGATATCGACCCCACGGTTTCCGTGAATAGGTCCGCGGAATATGTCCTTTGCCGGATGCCCTTGGGACGTGCCGGACGATTGCCCGACCCAGCTTATCGTTCAACGAGGGCGGCCCGCAGGCGTTATGGATCAATCGTGTGGGCATCATCGTCCGTGACACGCGCGGCCGTCGCCGTGGCCGCCCGATCGGAAGGGAAGCTTCCATGGGGGAGAAGGTCGTGGCAGACGGGTTCGACCTGTCCGATCGGCAGAGATACCGCAGGAAGCTCCAGCAGTGTCTGGCGGGGCTCGCGAGGCTCCTGGCGGAGAAGCGGTTCGACCGGCCGCGGAATCTGATGGGCCTGGAGATCGAACTCAATCTCGTGGGTGCCGACGGCATGCCGAGGATGGTGAATGGAGCGGTCCTGGAGCGGATCGCGAGCCCGGATTTCCAGACGGAACTGGGAATGTTCAATCTCGAAGTGAACATCGCCCCGCACCGACTCGGCGGGCGCGTTTTCGACCGGCTCGCGGAGGAACTGAGGGCCGGTCTTGGATATGCCGACCGCAAGGCCCGCGAACTCGACGCGGGCGTCGTCATGATCGGAATTCTGCCGACGCTCGCACAGGACGATCTCGTCTCCGAGAACCTCTCGGACGTCGACCGGTACACGCTGCTCAACGACCAGATCGTCGCCGCTCGGGGAGAGGATTTCACCCTCGACATCCATGGCGTCGAGGGGCTCACCTGCACGGCCACGTCGATCGTGCCGGAGGCGGCCTGTACGTCCGTGCAGCTGCATCTCCAGGTCACGCCCGCGCGGTTCCCCGCCGTGTGGAACGCGGCGCAGGCCGTGGCCGCGGTCCAGATCGCCGTCGGCGCCAACTCGCCGTTCCTCTTCGGCCGTGAGCTGTGGCGCGAGTCCAGGCCGCCGCTCTTCACCCAGGCCACGGACACCCGGCCGCCCGAGCTCCAGGCCCAGGGGGTGCGGCCGCGGACCTGGTTCGGGGAGCGGTGGGTGGACTCCGCGTACGACCTGTTCGAGGAGAATCTCCGCTACTTCCCCGCCCTGCTGCCGATCTGCGACGAGGAGGACCCGCTCCTCGTCCTGGACCAGGGCGGGGTGCCCCGGCTGCAGGAGCTCGTCCTGCACAACGGCACGGTGTACCGCTGGAACCGGCCGGTCTACGGGTGGGTCGACGGGGTCCCGCACCTGCGTGTGGAGAACCGGGTGCTGCCGGCCGGGCCGACCGTCACCGACGTCGTCGCGAACGCGGCCTTCTACTACGGGCTTGTGCGGGCGCTGGCCGAGGAGACCCGGCCGATCTGGAAGCGGCTCCCCTTCGAGGACGCCGCCGCGAACTTCGACACCGCGTGCCGGCACGGCATCGACGCGGAGCTGCGCTGGCCGCGCCCCGGCCGCTCCGGGGCGGTGGCCTCCGTACCGGCGGTACGTCTCGTCCTCGACGAACTGCTGCCGCTGGCCGCTGCCGGGCTCGACGCCTGGCACGTCGAGCCGGCCGACCGCGACTTCTACCTCGGGGTGATCGAGGAACGCTGCCGAGCGCGGGTCAACGGCGCGTCCTGGCAGGCCGACACCTTCCATCGGGCGCTGGAGTCCGGGCTCGACCGGGACGCGGCGCTTGCGGCGACGACGCGGCGGTACGCCGAGCTGATGCGGGGCGGGGAGCCGGTGCATCGGTGGCCGGTGGGGATCGGGTAGGTGGTTCCGCCCCCCCCGGAATGGCGCGTGGCTGGGGCCTTCACGCATGATCTCCGTACCCGGACAGCTATGGGGAAGTGGAGACAAGTGTGGTGTCGGATCAACGAGTGGTGCCTGATGCCCTGCCGCCCGGCGGCCTGCCGCGCGGGATCCTGCGGTCCGAGACCCTGATCGTCCTGGCGCTTTCGCTCGGCGCGAGCGCCTTGTCGTCCCTGATCAGCTTCACCGGTTCGCTGACCAAGCCCGGCGGGCTGAAGGAGCAGGCGGCGACGCTCAACAGCTCGTACGCGCCCGGGCGGCCGTGGCTCGATCTGGCCTGGCAGCTCTTCGGCATCGCCACGGCGCTCGTGCCGGTCGTGCTCGTGGCGCATCTGCTGCTGCGCGAGGGCGCCGGGATGCGGGCGATCGGCTTCGACCGGACGCGGCCCTGGCCCGACCTCGGGAAGGGTGCGCTGGTCGCGGCCGGGATCGGGAGCGCGGGGCTCGCGTTCTACCTCGCGGCGCGGGGCGCCGGGTTCAATCTGACCGTGGTGCCCGAGTCGCTGCCGGACGTGTGGTGGAAGTACCCGGTGCTCATCCTGTCGGCGGTGCAGAACGCCGTACTGGAGAATGTCATCGTCGTCGGCTATCTGCTGCGCAGGCTCGGGCAGTTGGGGTGGACGCCGATGGCCGCGCTGGTGGCGAGTTCGGTGCTGCGCGGCTCGTACCACCTCTACCAGGGCATCGGCGGCTTCATCGGGAACATGGTGATGGGCGTCGTCTTCGTGTACCTGTACCGGCGCTGGGGGCGGGTGGGCCCGCTGGTGGTGGCGCACGTGCTGCTCGACATCGTGGCCTTCGTCGGGTACGGGCTGCTGGCGGGGCGGGTGGACTGGCTGCCGACGGTGTAGGCGGGCGGGGTGTGGGGACGGTGTGTGGTGACGGAAGAAGGGGCGTTCGGCCGGTGCCGTACGCCCCTTCTTCGTACCCGGGTACCCGAGTACCCGGGTCAGGCGTGGAGTTCGCCGTCGATGACCGTGACCGCGTGGCCGGTCAGCAGGGTGCGGTCGCCGCGCAGCCGGGTGTGGACGATTCCGGTACGGGCGCCGCCCTGGAAACCGGTGAGGTCGTCGCGGCCGAAGCGGGCGGACCAGAACGGGGCGAGCGCGGTGTGGGCGCTGCCGGTGACCGGGTCCTCGTCGATGCCGAGGCGGGGGAAGAAGCCGCGGGAGACGAAGTCGTAGCCGCGCTCGGGCTGTTCGGCGGCGGCGGTGACGACGACACCGCGCTCGGAGAGGTCGACCAGGGCGGCGAGGTCGGGCGTCAGGGAGCGGACGGCGGCCTCGTCGGGCAGCTCGACGACGAGGTCGCCGATGTGGGCGGCGGTGTCGTGGACCGAGACGATCTCGGTGCCGAGGGCCTTCTCCAGGCCGTCGGGGGTCGCGACCGGGGTCAGCGACGAGGTCGGGAAGTCCATGGTGACGGAGCCGTCCGGCGCCGCGGTGGCGCTGAGGATGCCGCAGCGGGCGGTGAAACGGACGGTACCGGTCGCGATGCCCGTGGTGTGCAGGACGTGGGCGGTGGCGAGGGTGGCGTGGCCGCACATGTCGACCTCGGCGGTCGGCGTGAACCAGCGCAGCGCCCAGCCGGCCTCGCCGCCCGGGGGGAGGGGGTGGGCGAAGGCCGTCTCGGAGAGGTTGACCTCGGCGGCGACCTTCTGGAGCCAGTGGTCGTCGGGGAAGGAGTCGAGGAGGAGGACCCCTGCCGGGTTGCCGGAGAAGGGGCGGTCGGTGAAGGCGTCGACGATTCGGATCCGCATGGACCGGACCGTACCGTGGCGCGAAAGTCGCGGACCAAGGCCAATCCCGGACGACTGGACCGATCCGGCGGGTGCCCGGGGCGGCGGTGGTGACGGTGGTGAGGGCCTTGCTCACGACGGCGGCCGGGACGGCGCCGCGCGCGGTCTGGGGCGTGGCCCGTGCACGGCCGGCCTGGGGCGGTGGTGCCGGCGTGCACGGGCGCGCCGGGCTCAGGCGTTCTTGTCGGCGTCCGGGGCCGCCGGGCTCAGGCGTTCTTGTCGGCGTCCAGGGCCGCCTGTTCCAGGCGGTTGCGGTAGTCCTGCCACCAGGCCGCGTCGCCCGGCGGGATGCTGGTGTTCCCCTGGTTCATTCCCACGGTGCCGTCCAGGAGTTCCCGGAGGATGTCGGCGTGGCCGGCGTGCCGGTGGGTGTCGGCGATGACGCGTACGACGGCATGGTGCAGCGTCACCTGGTCCCGTCCCTCGGGCCACCACGGCACCGTGCCGACCGTGTCCAGGGCCAGCGCGTCGAGCGTCGCGTCCGCGTGCGCCCAGGCCCGGCGGTAGAGGCCCACGATCTGCTCCCGTGACTCCTCGGCCGTGGCCCACATGTCGGCGTTGGGCTCGGCACCCTCGTCGAGCCAGGGCAGCGGCTCGCCCGACGGACGCCCGAAGGTGTCGCCGAGGTACCCCAGCTCCGTACTCGCCGCGTGCTTCACCATGCCCAGAAGGTTCGTGCCGGTCGGCGTCATCGGACGACGGACGTCGTATTCGGAGAGTCCTTCGAGCTTCCACAGCAGGGCGTCGCGGGCGGACTGGAGGTAGAAGCGCAGGTCGGACTTGGGATCTGTCGTCGCGGTCATGGTGCCTCAGTCTGCCGCGCGTGCTTACGCGGGCAAGCGCTTTTCCCGTGCGCGGGAGGCGACGAGCATCATCCGCTCTGGGCTGCCCGAGCTCGGTCGGACAGCAGACGTGAGGCTTTCCAGGTCACCGTTGTCGTACCTCCGGCTTTCGCTGTCGCTGCCGGCGACGACGGTGAGGACTGTCCCGGTGCGGGCCATCGTGTAGCGGCCCGTGCTTTCCAGGCTGTAGCGCCCCTGCTACTTGGCGCGCCCCTCGAACATCGACCCGTCGTCCGGCGAGGAGACCTCCGCGCCGCCGCGGTGACCTCGGTCCAAGCCGCTCGGCGGGCTTTCCGCGTCCGGCAGGACGGCCTTCACCGCCTCCGCGTCGGTCAGCGGAGCCGCCCGACCGCCCGACCCGCTCCCGCCCTGGCCGCTGCCGGACCAACGACTTCCCGGGAGACCTCCGCGGGGCCTCCGCGCAGGGCGGGTCGGCGGCGCTCCCGAGCGGGCGGGTTGGCAAGCGACCCATTCCGATATATCGTTGAGGCATCGCGACCGTTCAGCGATGTAATCCCGATGGAAGGAGCGTTGCGATGCGTTCACACGGACACGAACACGGACATGGAGACTGCGGGCCCGGCCCTCGTGGGGGCTGGGGTGGGTTCCGCGGTGACGACGAGCGGCGGCGTGCCGCCTTCGGCCCGTTCGGGCCTGGGTTCGGCGGCGGGCCGTTCCGGGGAGGTCCCTTCCCCGGCGGGCGCGGCGGCCATGGAGGCGGCCGGGGCCGGGCGCGGCGCGGAGACGTGCGCGCTTCGATCCTCGCGCTGCTGAAGGACCGGCCGATGCACGGCTACGAGATGATCCAGGAGATCGGCGAGCGCAGCGGCGGGGCGTGGAAGCCCAGTCCCGGCTCGGTCTACCCGACCCTGCAGCTCCTCGAGGACGAGGGCCTGATCGTCAGCGAGAGCGAGGGCGGCAAGAAGCTGTTCACGCTCACCGACACCGGCCGGACCGAGGCCGAGTCGGGGCCCGAGGCCCCCTGGGAGGAGGCCGGGCGCGGTGTCGACTGGGATGCCGTCAACGAGATCCGGCAGGCCGGCTTCGGTCTGATGGAGGCGTTCGGCCAGGTCTGGAAGACCGGCAGCGCCGAGCAGCGGCAGAAGGCCGTCGAGGTCATCAACGAAGCCCGTAAGAAGCTGTATCTGATTCTTGCCGATGAGCATTGAGTCGGAGGGTGTTTCGGAGGGTGTTGATGACAGAAGGGCCCTGCGGCCTTGCCGCAGGGCCCTTCGCGTGCGTCGCTCAGGCCACCAGGCCGGTCAGTTTGCGCAGGGACTCGTTCAGGGCCGCCGTCGCCGAGTCCTTCAGCTTGCCCGCCATCAGCGACACCGCGGCACCCGTGAACTCGCCGTCGATCCGTACCGTCGTCGCGTCCCCGTCCGCCGCCAGCGAGTAGCGCGTGCCCACGACGACCCCCATCGGGCCCTTGCCCCGGATGGCCAGCACCCGGGCGGTCTCCAACTCCTCCACCGTCCAGGTCACTTCGGCGGGGAAGCCCATCAGCTTCATGTTCTCGGCGAAGGTCGCGCCCGTCTCCAGGGTGGCCGGACCGCCGTTCGGGAAGTTGGTGTGGGTGGCGTTCCACTCGCCGTACGAGGAGAAGTCCGTCAGCTGTGCCCAGACCTTCTCGGCCGGCGCCTCGATCCGTGCCTCCGCGCTGACTTCGGCCATACGACCACCCCTTCACGCGTTCCGTCCGACTCTGGTGTCGCGGAACGTAGCCGGGCGGCCGTGAACATTCAATACTGATGAACCGTCAGTTCTTCGACGTCGCCGATCCACCACATCTGGGCCGCGTCGAACCAGTCGGAGGCGCGCGGACCGCCGCCCTCGTCGTGGCAGTGGAACGCGGCCCAGAAGAGATCGGCCGGCAGTGCCTCCCGCGGCGCGTACACGCGGTAGACGTACTGCCGCCCGTCGAGTGCGAGCAGGGCGACCATCCAGAACATATCCAGGAGACGAAGCGGAAGGGCTCGGTGGTTGCATTCGGGGCGCAATGCAAGGCGGCGCGCGCCCCTGGGGCGTGTTCGGGCGCAATCTCCTCCGCAAGGAGGAGGGTCCGCTCGCCTGTGCCCAACTCCGGTGGGATGCGCACATGCTCCTCGCCGGGGATGTTCCGGCCGCCGGAGGCTGATGAGGTGGGAGGGTGCAAAGTCCCGGCCCTCGCGTACCCCACCAGCCCGCGTCCCGTCGTCCGGAGATCCAGCTCGGCCGGCTCACCGCCGAGCTCGCGACCGTCGTGGCGAGCGCGCGCCGCCGGGCTCTGCGCGACGGCGACCGGCAGATCGACACCGCCCATCTGCTGCACTCCCTGATCGAGTCCGACCCCGAGGTCGGCGCCGCCTTCGAGGGTGGCGCCGACCGGGGCGGCGCGCCGCAGCTCGCGCGCGTGCTCGGGTATCTCGTCCAGCGATCGATCGGTTACGGGTTGCGCTGGCGTGGGTCCGTCGAGGACTCCGGCGCCCTGTACGTCGTACGGGACGAGTCGGCGGCTGTGGCTCAGATCGGGGGCGCGGCTGGGGCGGGAGCGCCAGGGGTGGCGGGGGCGGCGGCCGGGTGGTCGCCCACGGCGGCCGCCGCGATGGACGGCGCGTGGGAGCGGGCCGCGCTGCGTGGAGAGCCGCGTGCCCGGGGCCTCGATCTGCTGGCCGTCATCGCCGCCGATCCCGAGAGCCGGGCCGTCGAAGTACTGCGCCGGGCCGGGGTCGATCCGCTCGTGCTCACCGACCGGATCGGGGAGCTGTCTCAACAGGTGTGACAGGGGTGACGCTCCTGACGCAGTCCTGTCATGATGGCCCGATGCACGCGTCTCAGGGGAGAAGCGCCGGCCTGGGACTCGCCCTGGCCTCGGCCTTCGCATTCGGCGGTTCAGGTGTGGCGGCGAAGCCGCTCATCGAAGCGGGACTCGACCCGCTCCATGTGGTGTGGCTCCGGGTCGCCGGTGCCGCCCTCGTCATGCTGCCCGTGGCCTGGCGCCACCGCGACCTCCTGCGGCGCAAGCCCGCGCTCCTCGCCGGGTTCGGCCTGCTCGCCGTGGCCGGCGTCCAGGCCTTCTACTTCGCCTCGATCTCCCGGATCCCGGTCGGCGTCGCGCTGCTCATCGAGTACCTCGCCCCCGCCCTGGTCCTCGGCTGGGTCCGCTTCGTGCAGCGGCGGCCCGTCACCCGCCGCGCCGCGCTCGGCGTCGTCCTCGCGGTCGGCGGTCTCGCCTGCGTCGTCCAGGTCTGGTCCGGGCTGACCTTCGACCTGCTCGGGCTGCTGCTCGCGCTCGGCGCCGCCTGCTGCCAGGTCGGCTACTTCGTCCTCTCCGACCACGGCGGCGACGAGTCCGACCCGGTCGACCCGCTGGGCGTCATCGCGTACGGACTGCTCTTCGGCGCCCTCGTCCTGACCGTCGTCGCCCGGCCTTGGGGGATGGACTGGTCGGTGCTGGCGGGCACGGCGGACCTCGACGGTACGAGCGCGCCGGCCTGGCTGTTGCTCGGGTGGATCGTGCTCATCGCCACCGTCCTCGCGTACGTCACCGGTGTCGTCTCCGTACGCCGGCTCTCGCCGCAGGTGGCCGGGGTCGTGGCCTGCCTGGAGGCCGTGATCGCGACCGTGCTGGCCTGGGTGCTGCTCGGCGAACACCTGGCCGCGCCGCAGATCGTCGGTGGCGCGGTGGTCCTGGTCGGTGCGTTCATCGCGCAGTCGTCGACGCCGAAGGTGGCGTCGGCGGAGCCTGTGGCCGGGTCGGAGCCGCTGGCGTACGAGGGTGCGGAGTTGTCGGCCGGGCGGACCGCCCCGTAGGGTGACGATCATGCATTCGACCGTACTTCCGCCTCCTGCCGCCTAGGCGCGGGCGGCCACTCTCCCTGACGAAGACCGGGCTCGGGCAGTCCCCGAGCGGTTCGTCGCTGCCCGCGTGCGGAGTTGAGCGACCACATCACCCTGTCTTCACACGGAGAAGTACGTGTCGAATTCTTCCCTTTCCGCCTCCGCGCCCACGGCTGCGGCCTCGGCCTCCGTGTCCGGCGCCGTGCCTGCCGTCGTTCCTGCCGTCGGGCGGAGTCTGCTCTATCTGGTCGTCGCCGGAATCGCCTGGGGTACCGCCGGTGCCGCGGCTTCGCTGATCTTCCGGGTCAGTGACATGGGGCCGCTGACGTTGTCGTTCTGGCGGTGCGCCGGGGGGCTTGTGCTGCTGCTCGGGGCCTTGGCGTTGCGGCCCCGGGCCCGCAGGGCCGCTCCGGCGGTGGCGGAGCCCCGCAGGCGCCGGCTCGTCCGCATCCTCGGTACGGGGATCGGCCTGACCGTCTTTCAGAGTGCCTACTTCGCCGCCGTGGAGGCCACCGGGCTCGCGGTCGGCACCGTCGTCACGCTCGGCGCGGGCCCCGTCCTGATCGCACTCGGCGCGCGGCTCACCATGGGCGAGCGGCTCGGTCGTGGCGGTGTCGCGGCCGTGGCCGGGGCGCTGGCGGGACTGGGCGTGCTTGTCCTCGGGGGCGAGAGCGGCGAGGTCCGGCCGGTGGGTGTGGGTCTTGCGGTTCTGTCGGCTGCCGGGTACGCGGCGATCACCCTGCTCACGCGGTGGCTCGGCCGGGACGGCGGCAACTCGGACGCCCTGTCCACGACGACCTGGGCCTTCGCGATCGGCGCGGTCGGGCTGCTTCCGATGGCTGTCTTCGAGGCGCCCGGGGGCCTGGTTCCGCACACCGGGCAGGTGGGGGAGGTGCTGTGGCTGCTTGTTTATGTGGCGGCGGTGCCGACGGCGCTCGCGTATGCGCTGTACTTCGCGGGGGCGGCGGTGGTCCGGGCGGCGACGGTGTCCGTGATCATGTTGTTGGAGCCGGTGAGTGCGGCGGTGATTGCTGTGACGGTGCTGGGGGAGTCGCTGACCGTCGCGACCCTGGTCGGCACGTTGCTGTTGCTCGTGGCCGTGACGGGGCTCGCCCTTGCGGAGGCCCGGGCGGCGTCCGCTCGGCGGCGGGCGGCGGCCGCGGCGTAAGCCGGTGGGGGCGGGGGTTCGGGGCCCGGGAGCGGGCCCCGACCCCCGCCTCAGGCTCAGGTCGTCAGGTAGGTCGGCAGGGCTGTCGACGGGGCGAGGTCTTCCGCCGGGATCGGGGGGCCGTAGGTGCGGTGGACCGGGACCACGCCTGACCAGTAGGGGAGCGTCGCGTCTTCCGGGTCGTCGTTCGGGCCGCCTGTGCGGACCTTGGCGGAGACCTCGTCCAGGTCCAGGCGCAGGACGGCCGTCGCCGCCAGCTCCTTGGCGTTGGCCGGGCGGGAGTCGGCGGCGCGGCCCGGGACGACGTGGTCGACCAGGGCGTCGAGGGCGGTCCGCGCTTCCTCGGGGTCGGTGACCTGGTGGGCGGTGCCGTGGACCACGACCGAGCGGTAGTTGATCGAGTGGTGGAACGCGGACTTGGCCAGGACCAGGCCGTCGACGTGGGTCACCGTCAGGCAGACCGGCAGTCCGGGAGCCTCGGCGCCCGAGCCCGCCATGCGCAGCGGCCGGGAGCCGGTGGAGCCGTGGACGTACAGGCGGTCGCCGATCCGGCCGTAGAGCGTCGGCAGCACGACGGGCGCGCCGTCGCGGACGAAGCCGAGGTGGCAGACGTACGCCTCGTCGAGTATCGAGTGCACCAGCGCGCGGTCGTACGAGGCGCGGTCGCGGGAGCGGGTCGGGACGGTCCGCTCGGTCGGCTCGTAGGTGTCCGTGGTGGCCATTGCGTTCTCCATTGCACTAGTGCATAATCATGTTTGTGCTAGGAGAGTATCGGATCGAAGGCCGTCGCGCATCGGAGATTGCCGCCAGTGTCGAGCGCGGGGTCGGTGCGGGTGCCCTGGAGCCGGGGCAACTGCTGCCGCCCATGCGGGAGTTGGCAGTGACGCTCGGGGTGAACCCGAACACGGTCGCCGCCGCGTACCGGACCCTGCGGGAGCGCGGGGTCATCGAGACGGACGGGCGGCGGGGCAGCCGGGTGCGGGCGAGGCCTGCGACGACGGCCCGCGGGTCGATCCGGGTGGAGGCGCCGGCGGGCGTACGGGACGTGAGTCAGGGCAACCCCGACCCGGAGCTGCTGCCCCCGCTGGGTGCGGCGCTCGCCGAGGCCGCGCGGCGCGCGGCGGAGCGGCCCGTGCTGTACGGGGAGGCCCCCGTGGACGAGGAGTTCGCGCGGCTCGCGCGGGCGGCGCTGGATGCGGACGGGGTGCCCGACGGGCCGGTCGCCGTCGCCTCGGGTGCGCTGGACGCGATCGAGCGGGTCCTCGCGATCCACCTACGGCCCGGCGACGCGGTCGCCGTCGAGGACCCCGGGTGGGGGAGCCTGCTCGACCTCGTACCGGCGCTCGGGCTACGGCCGGTGCCGCTCGCGGTGGACGACGAGGGGCCGCTGCCCGCGGCGGTGGCGGAGGCGCTCCGGGACGGGGCGCGCGCGGTGATCGTCACCTGCCGTGCGCAGAACCCGACCGGCGCGGCCGTCGGCGCCGAGCGCGCCGCCGCGCTGCGTGGCGTCCTGGCCGGCCATCCGGACGTGCTGCTCGTGGAGGACGACCACGGGCACGGCATCGTGGACCTGCCGCTGTCCCCGCTGGCCGGGGTGACCCGCCACTGGGCCTTCGTAAGATCGGTCGCCAAGGCGTACGGGCCGGATCTGCGGGTCGCGTGTCTGACCGGCGACGCCGAGACCGTCGACCGGGTCCTCGGGCGCCAGCGGCTCGGCCCCGGCTGGGTCAGCAGGCTCCTCCAGTGCGCGGTCGCGCACCTGTGGCGTACGGGGGCCGTGGACCCGGCCGTCGTCGCGGGGGCGTACGCGGAGCGGCGGGACGGGCTCGTCCGCGCCCTGGAGCGGCGCGGGGTCGAGGCGCACGGGCGGAGCGGGATGAACGTGTGGGTGCCGGTCTCCGACGAGACGGGTGCGGTGACCCGGCTGCTCGCCGCGGGCTGGGCGGTCGCCCCCGGCGCCCGCTTCCGGCTGAACGCGGGGCCGGCCGTCCGGCTCACCGTCTCCTCCCTCCGGGAGGCGGACATCGAGCCCCTCGCCGACGCGATCGCGGCCGCGGCCGGACCGGCACCGGCGAGGAGCTACGGGTGACGGCTTCCCGGGCGCCCTCGGCCTAGGCGCGGCCTGCCGGGAGGCGGTCAGGGGCGGGTGACGGTGCGGGGGTCGCCGCGGTCGCGGTCGCGGTCGCTCGGATCGTGGTCTTCGGGTGTCTCGACGGGGCGCGGCGCTGGGTCAGGGCGGCGCCCGCGAGGACGATCGCCGCGCCGACCGGGGTGTTCCAGGCGAGCTGCTCGTCCAGGAGGGCGACGCCCGCCGCCGTGGCGATCACCGGGATGAAGTACGTGACCATCGACGCCGTCGTCGGGCCGACCTCGGCCACGACGCCGTACTGCAGCAGCATCGCGTACCCCGTGCCCAGCGCCCCCAGGGCGATCACGGCGAGCAGCGGGACGACCTCGACCGAGGACGGCAGTGAGGTGAACAGCGGGGTCACGACCGCCAGTTGGAGTGTCGCCAGGCCGACCTGGGAGCCGGCGAGCGAGAGGTTCGACGCGCCCGCGCCGGCCAGCGTACGGCGCACGTAGATCCAGCCGACCGCGTAGCTGAAGGAGGCGAGCAGGGCCATCGCCGTCCCCGTGACGTCGAGCCCGGAGAAGCCCTGCCAGGCGCCGAGCACGGTCAGGACACCGATGAAGCCGATGCCGAGCCCCGCCGCGCGCACCCGCGTCGGACGGTCCTCGGAGAGCGCGACGAGCGAGAGGAGCATGCCCCACAGGGGTGTCGTCGCGTTGCAGATGCCCGCGAGCGTCGACGGGATGGTCAGCTCGGCGTACGAGAAGAGCGAGAACGGCAGCGCGTTCAGCAGGAACGCGGCCACCGTCAGATGCAGCCACGTTCGGCGGCCGCGCGGCAGCCGCTCCCGCTTGATCACCATCGCGACGGCCAGCACCGCCGTACCGAACAGCAGGCGGCCGAAGGTCACCTGGAACGGTGCGAACCCCTCCGTGCCGACCTTGATGAAGACGAAGCTGAAGCCCCAGATCAGGGCCAGCACGCCGAAGCGGACCCGCCAGTCGAACAGGCGTGGGCGGCGGGCGGTGGTGCCGGCGATGGCGGGGGTCGCGGAGCTCATGCCCCCAGAGTGGCCGCCCCCATCTCGTAGGACAAGCGAGATTAAATGAACCGCTCCCCTTAGTATTGCTTACATGTTGAACCTGGAGCGCCTGCGGACCCTGGACGCCGTCGCACGGCACGGATCGGTCAGCGGTGCGGCCGACGGACTGCACGTCACCACCTCGGCCGTGTCGCAGCAGCTGTCCAAGCTGGAGCGGGAGATCGGCCAGCAGCTGCTCGCCAAGAACGGCCGGGGCGTCCGGCTCACCGACGCCGGGCTGCTGCTCGCCGAGCACGCGGCGCGCATCCTGTCGCAGGTGGAGCTCGCCCAGGCGGACATCGAGGCGCAGCGCGGCCAGGTGGTCGGCGAGGTGCGGATCGCGGCCTTCCCGACGGCGGCGCGCGGACTGCTGCCCGGCGCCCTCGCCGCGCTGCGCGCCGCCCATCCCGACCTCCGCGTGAAGACCACCGAGCTGGAGCCCGAGCGGGGCATCCGCGAGGTGCTGCGCGGCGACGCCGACCTCGCGATCGTCCTCGACTGGAGCAACAAGCGGGCGCCGGTGCCTGGCGGCCTGGAGCGCGCGCACCTCCTGGACGACGCCGCGGACGTCGCCATGCCCGTCGGCCACCGGCTGGCCGGGCGGGACGAGGTGGACCTGACCGACTTCGGCGACGACGACTGGGTCTCCTGGCCCGAGGGCGAGTTCTGCCACGACTGGCTCATGTTCACGCTGCGCTCGCAGGGCATGGAGCCGCGCATCGCCCATCTCGCCGGGGAGCACCACACCCAGCTGGCGCTGATCGCCGCCGGGCTCGGGGTGTGCGTCACCCCGCGCCTCGGTCGCGGACCGACCCCGGAGGGGATCGCGTTCGTGCCCGTACGGCAGAAGATGAAGCGGCACATCTACGCGACCTGGCGCAGCGACGCCGACCGGCGGCCGTCCATCCGGGCGGCGGTCGAGGCGCTCCAGGGGGCCGGGTCGCCGCTCAGTCTCTGACGTACGGTCAAGCTCCTCCAGAGAAGCAGTGGTTCAGAGACCGGCCAGTTTGCGGAAGTCCCAGGACGCCACCGCGTCCGGGGTCAGCTTCAGCCAGGCGTGCCGGCCGTCGTGCGGCATCGCGTCAAGGCCGAAGTTCTTGGCGGCGAAGAGTCGTTCCGGTACGTCGAGTTCGGGGCACGGCTCGCCCGTGCGCGGGGCCTCGCCGACGAAGACGGCCGTGCCCGACAGTTCGGCGCCGCGCAGCTCGCCGTACTCCTCGCCGTCGTCGACGACCACCGCGATCCGCGGATCGGCGCGCAGCTCCGCCCAACGGCGGCTCCTGGTGATCGAGTAGAGCCAGAGCGAGGTCCCGTCCCAGACGAACCAGAGGGCGCCGACATGCGGGCGGCCGTCCGCGGAGACGGTCGCGACCCGGCATGTGCGCTGCTCGGTGAGGAAGGTGTCCAGCTCGGCCGGGGTCATCATGATCCGGCGTCCACGGCGCTGTGCGATGGTCATCGCCCGCCCCTTTCCATAATTCTGATGGAGTGTCAGAGATGATGGGCGCTCTTCCCTCCTGGGGCAAGGGTGGCTAGCCTCCCCCGCCCGGAGGAGTACGCCAGACGCGGTGCGGGGGACAGGGGAGACCATGACCAGTGCGACACAGTGGGCCCAGCTTCAGGAGCGGCTCGAACCGGCCGGAACGGTGCTGCTCACCGTCGAATGCCAGGAGGGCGTCGTCGGCCGGAACAGCGCCCTGCCCGAACTCGCCACCGCCGCACGTGCGTCGGGCGCGCTGGCGAACGTCGCCCGGCTGGTCGCGGCCGCGCACGAGGCCGACGTGCAGGTGGTGCACGCCGTCGCCGAGCGCAGACCGGACGGGCGCGGCGCCAACGCCAACGCCCGGCTGTTCCGGGCCGCGGCCCGGCTGCCCGTGCAGCAGCACAGCGGCAGTACGGCGGTTCGGATCGCCGAACCCATCGAGGTCACCGACCAGGACCTGGTCGTACGGCGGTTGCACGGGCTCTCGCCCCTCGCCGGGACCGACGTCGACCCGCTGCTCCGCAACCTCGGCTGCCGCACCCTCGTCGTCACCGGCGTCTCGGCCAACGTGGCGATCCCCAACGCCGTCTTCGACGCGGTCAACCACGGATACACCGTGGTCGTGCCAGGGGACGCCATCGCGGGGGTGCCGGCCGACTACACCCCCGCGATGATCCGTCACACGCTCGCGCTCGTCTCCACCATCGCCACCACCGAGGAGGTGCTGCGCTGCTGGAAGAGCCCGCGGCGCGCGGCGCGAGCCTGACGCCACGTCATGCGGACAGGCGCCACGTCACGCGAGCGTGATCGAGTCCCCGTCCACCTTGATCGGCGTCGACGGCAGCGGAGCGGTGGCGGGGCCGCCCTTCACGCTGCCGTCCGAGACGTCGAACTTGCTCTGGTGGCACGGACAGAGGATGACCCCGTCCGAGACCCCGCTCACCGCGCAGCCCTGGTGGGTGCACTTGGACGAGAAGGCCTTGAACTCGCCCGCCGTCGGCTGGGTGATCACCACGCCCTGACCGTCCAGGACCTTGCCGCCGCCCACCGGGATGTCCGCGGTCTTCGCGAGCGCCGCCCCGGTCTCCGCCGGCGCGTCCGCTCCTGCGCCGCTGCCACCGCTTCCCTTGTCGCTCGTGCCGCCGCCTCCGCAGGCCGCGAGCGCCGCCACCAGGCCCGCGCCACCCGCCGCCGAGACGACCGTCCGACGTGCCACTCCACTCATCGCACTCCCCTTGCGTTCCTGATCCGTTGCGTTCCCCTTGTGGCAGGGAGTACGAGTGGGAGGGCCGAAAGGTTCAACGAAGCGACGAGACGGGGCGCAACGCGGCCAGGACCTCGCCCGCCAGCGCGACCGGATCGCCGGCCGGACGCGTCGGGTACGCCGCGTGGCCGCGCGCCCAGGCGTCGTCCACGGCGAACCAGTCGACGGCCACCGGATCCGTACGGTTGGCCAGCGCCTGGTCGAGGCCGGCGAAGTACACCCGCCAGCGCGGCGCGTACAGGTCCTGGATCAGGCCGGACCACTCACGGTTGGCGTAGTCGCGCAGCCCGCCCTCGCTCGGCCCGCGGTCACCCCAGGTCGTCAGGATCGAGCGGGCGTCGTACTCCAGCCGGTCGCGCTCGGCGCCGTCCGCGCCCCACGACCGGGCGGCGGCGAGCCACGGACCCAGCAGGAAGCGCCGGTCCGAACCGACCAGCCGGCCGAGCAGCTCCTCGTCGGCGTTCCACTCGCTCACCAGCGCCCGGAAGGCCGTCAGATCCTTCGCCTCGTACGCCGTGCGGATACGAGGCAGCAGGACGCGGCTGCGGTTGGCGAGGGCCTGGCGGGCCACGTCCACCAGGTCGTAGCGGTACGCGTCGGTGGTGCGCAGCTCGGGAGCCACCCGGAGCAGCTCCGCCAGCGCGTTCTCCACGCGCGCGGCGTCGTACCGCATCACCGTCGGGCTCCAGCGCGCGGCGCGCACGGCCGTCAGGCTCGGCCGCGCGGTGAACAGGCTGTCGTGCGGCTCGCTCCAGGCGCCCGACGGGGTGCTGTACGGGCCGAGGCGCAGCTGCTCCCAGGCGGCGGTCGCGTGCGGGTCCTCACCTCCGTAGCGGCGCGAGGCGTAGTCGGCGAACCAGGCCGGCCGGTCGACCGGGCCGGACCGCCAGGCGAGTTCGGTGAACAGGCCGAAGGCCGCCGGGTTCCCGCCGGTGGCCTCCGGCAGGTACGCGATGCCGCGCAGCGCGCTGTCGGGCTTCGCCAGCCAGGTGTGGAAGCGGCTCACCCAGGCGCCGGTGTTGGCGCCCAGGCCGGTGTGACCGCCGAAGTTCGGGATCGTGCCGAAGGCGTAGGGCGTACCGCCCCATTGGGTCTCCCGGTCCAGGTTGTCGTACCGGTCGGAGAGGCCGTCGACGACGAGCACCCGGCTCCGGTCCACCCCGCCGAGGACGGCCGCGGACGGGTTGCGCTGCCAGCCGAGCATCACCCAGGTGGCGCCGGGACGGGCGCTCTCCAGGGCCCGTTGGACGGCGCCCGCCGCGCTCGGGACGTCCACGGAACCCGGGCTGCCGCCCTCGTGCAGGAGGTCCATCTTGAACATGTCCGTGTCGCCGAACCGGTCCTGCTGTACGCGGTAGTAGGTGGCGGCCAGGCGATCGAAGACCGGGCCCGTCGGATCCAGCCAGTCGGGGCGGTCGAACCCCACCCACCTGCCCTGGGGGACGGTGAGAGCACCCGGGTTGCGCTCGGCGAAACCGGGCGGCACCGTGCCGAAGAAGCCCGGCAGGACGGGCGTCATGCCCAGCGCGCGCAGCCGGTCGGCGATCCGGCGGCCCAGGTCCGCGCGGGCGTGGACGAGCTGCCGCGAGACCGGGCCCGCGAATCCGGACAGGTTCTGCAGCAGCCACCAGCCCTGATGGGCGGGGCCCGGGATCCAGTCGCGCAACTCGGCCTCGCCGTAGCCGAAGTGCTGGAACGTCTCGTAGTACGTGTACTCGGCGCCGGTCGGGACGAACACCTCGTTCACGCCGTGCAGGGCGAGCAGATCGATGTCGCGCTGGTACGAGGCGAAGTCCCGGTACGGGCCCGAGTAGCCCTCGTCGGTGTCGTTGAGGGCGTAGCGGTGCGGGACGCTCGCCGCGCGCGTGACCTCGCCGTCGACCGCCGGGAGCGTGGCGGGCAGCCGGCCGAGGCTGTCGCCGGGCCAGCCGATGTCGACACCGGCGACGTGCTTCAGGTACCAGCCGACGCCGGTGAGCAGGGTGGCCGGCGAGGTGCCCCGTACGCGGATCGCCCCGGCCCGGCCGGACACGGAGAAGGAGTCCCCGGAGCCGGGCGGCCGGGGGACCGGGACGAGCGTGAACTGCGCGGCCCGGGAGGGCAGCAGGCGCTCCAGACTCGCGTGGGCGGGGGAGGGGTCGAAGGCGGCACGTGCGGGGGTGATCGGGGTGACTGATGTGACCGCGCCGGGGACGGCGGTGGCGGGTGCTGCGGGTGCTGCGGGTGCTGCGGGTGTGGCCGGGAGGGCCGTGCCCGGGAGGGCCAGCGCGGTCATCGCGGCCAGTGTCACGGCGGCGAACGTCCTGCGGCATCGAACGACCAGCTGACGGCCCATCTGGCTCCCTGCTCGGAGTGGTTGACGCATGATCAGCCCACTCTCCGACGACCGGCCGGTGCGGCGAGGCAGGCGGAGCCGGGGACCCGACGGCGCTCATCCGTGCGGGTGCAAGCACCGGCTGCCGTACGGCGCCGGCGGTGTGGCGGGGGACGCGCCGCCGGATGGCGGTGACGTGGTCCGTGCCGCGCGTTAGCGTCGGGTGACCACGAGGGACACGCGGCGCGATTCAGGATGAGAACGACCTCTCTCCTTCATCACCGACAGCCGACTACGTCCCAGAGCGAAGGAGCGGGCACCCGGTGAATCTGACACTGCCTCAGCGCGTCTATCTGATGAGCTACAGCCCGGCCAAGAAGGACTTCATCACCGCAGACCTCCAGTTCCGCGGACAGCGGGTGCAGGCCGCGGCCCTGATCGAGCTCGTCGAGGCCGGACTGGTCGGCGCCGAGGGAGGCAAGGCCGTCCGGCTCGGAACCGAGCCGCCGGCCGATGCCTTCCTCGCCGAGGCATGGGGCGAGGTGTCCGCCGACACGCCCCACACCTGGCTCACGCTGATCCACAGCAAGGCCCACACGGCCGAGGCGCCGGTACGGGCGCAACTCCTCGCGGCCGGAGTGGTCAAGGAGCCCGTGCATCGGCGGCTCGGTCCGCTGGGCCACCATCACGTCGTTCTCAGCGCCCCCGAAGAGGTGCGCGCCGTGCGCGAGGCGACCCGTGACACGGTGCTGAACGACGCCGATCCGGCGACCGTTCCGCCGGCGGATCTGGCCACGGCCGTGCTGTGCACCGAGGGCGAGGTGAGCGTCCTGTTCGACGCCCGGGAGCGGCGCGCGCACCGGGAGACGCTCAAGGCCTTCGCCCAGCGGCTCGACGACAGGATCCCCGGCCTGCGCATGGCGCTGCTCTCCTCGATCGTGTCCCACCGGTCGGTGGGCGGGGGCTGGAGCTGACGACCGCCGCGACTCCGGTGCCCTGCCTCAGCGCACGGCCTGCTTCACGAGCTCGGCGACCCGCGTCTCCACCTCGGGCGTCACCTCCGTCAGGGCGAAGCCGGCCGGCCACATGGGGCCCGAGTCGAGCCGCGCCAGGTCGCTGAAGCCGAGCGTCGCGTAGCGCGCCTTGAACTTCTCCGCGCTCTGGAAGAAGCAGACGACCTTGCCGTCCAGCGCGTAGGCGGGCATTCCGTACCAGAGCTTCGGTGCGAGGGCGGGCGCGTTCTCGGTGATGACGGCGTGCAGACGCTCGGCCATCGTCCGGTCCGAGTCCTGCATCTCGGCGATCTTCGCGAGCACGGCGCGCTCGGCCTCCGCCGCCTTGTCGGCGGGCGAGGACCGGCGCCCGGCCGCCTTCAGCTCCTGGGCGTGGTCCTTCATCGCGGCCCGCTCCTCGGCCGTGAAACCCTCGTACGCAGTGCTCGTGGTGCTGGTCATGGTCACTCCCGTGGTCGTGGGCCGGCGGCCCGTTCGCTGCGGTCACAGCCTCGCCCGGCGGGGGTACGGGACGCCTCCGTGCTGACCACGGAATCCACTACGGAGAGAGGCCCACGTGAATCCTCTCGACGTCGTCCGACTGCTCGGCCTCACCACTCCCGTACGTCCGGTAGGGGGTTCGAGCGGGACTCCGTCTCAGGACTTGGCAGGGCGGGGCTCTCCCAAGGGGGGTGCGGGGTGGGGCCGTTGGGAACGGTCGGCCGCCGGCCGGGATCGTTCGGCTCCGTCGGCTCCGTCGGCTCCGTCGGCTCCGTCCGCCCTTTCGGCTCCCTCGGCTCCCTCTGCCGCTGTCGGCGACGGAGCCCCCCGTCCGTCCTTCCTGGGCCCGCCCTTCCCGCCTCCGGGACGATCCTTCGCGTCCTGAGCCTTGCCGTGCTTCTTGCCCTCCCGCATCCCGTGCTGCTTCTGGTCGGTACGGTCCGGGACGACACCGCCTCGCGGGCCGGACGTCGACGGACTCTCCGGTGGCACGGCGGTCGGTACGTCGGGAGCGGTGCTGCTGGGGAGCGGTTCCGTGGGGGGCGGGGCCGGCGCGTCGCGGAAGGAGTCGGGCAGGTTGCCGGCGGCGATCGCCACACCTCCCAGGGTCACGCTGGCGACCAGGGCGGCCAGGGCCGTCCTCAGCGACCGCGGGAAACGGCGCCGACGTGCGGAAGGGCTCCATTCGTCGCGCGGGCGGGTGGCACGGGACGTGTGCTCCCCGGCGTCACGCGCGGTCCGGAACGCGGCGAGCGCGCGCGATTCGGCCTCGCGGCTCGCGGGGTCGTCGCCCGTGGCGCCGCTCGTGGCGCCGCTCGTGGCACCGCGCGCGTTCGCGAGCAGGGCGTCGCGCAGGGACCGCCGCAGGGCGGCATGGCGCTGGTCATCGGTCACTCTTCGGCTTCCCCCTTCCCGTCAGTTCCTTGGCGAGTCGTCGTAACCCTCTGTGCGCCGCGGACCGTACCGCACCGGGGCGTTTGCCCAGGACCCGGGCGGCCGTCGGGCCGTCCAGGCCGACGACCACCCGGAGGAGCACCGCCTCGGCCTGGTCCCGGGGGAGTGCCACGACCCGCGCGAGGACCTCGTCCGTGGAGAGGGCCTCAAGGGCCTCGGCGGCGGTGTCCCCGGTGGCGGGCAGCGCCAGGACGTCCGCTTCCAGAAGGGCCGGGCGGGGCCGGGACCGTACGCGACGGAGGTGATCCAGCGCCCGGTGCCGGGCGATGGTCGCGGTCCAGCCGCGGAAGCCGAGGCCGTCCCCGCGGAACCGGCCGAGGTCGCGGGCTATCTCCAGCCACGCCTCGGACGCCACGTCCTCGGCATCCTCGCCGACGACGCCGCGCAGGTAGCCGAGCAGGCCGGGGCTGACGATCCGGTACGCGTCCGCGAAGGCCGCCTCGTCGCCGGCCTGGGCCCGCTCGACGGCCGAGCCGAGTCGCGAGTCGAGCGCGGTGCTGTGCGGCGTCCGGCTCGTCCCCTCCCCCACACGATCCCCTTGACCTGCGTACGCACACGTGATCGCCGGTTGTAGCCATGAACCGGACTCCGACCATCCTGTCAGATCGTCAGACTGCCCTGGTCGGCACCCCATCGGCGGCGCTGCCCAGCCGTCCTGTCGCTGTGGTGGGTCTGCCGCCGTGCAGAGTGAGGAAGTACGTCTGGAGGGATTCCTGCGCCCCGACCTCGAAACGGTTCACGGTCCGGCCGAGCGGATTCCACACCCGGCCGTCCGGCATCCGCACCCCGACGGGCTGGGCGAAGACGGTCCGGAGGAGGTGCTCGGGCGGCAGGTCCACCCACACCGCGCCGGCCTGGCGCACCAACACCTCGCCCACGTACGCCCCGAGCCCCACCAGCGTGCCACTCACCTGATCCCGGCCGCCCGTTCCCCGGCGCAGGCCGTCGATGAGCCGGTCGACGAGGCGCAGGCTCGCCGCGCTGTAGTCCAGCGGCAGCCGGGCCCTGGCCGCGGCGTGCTCGACGAACTCGGCCGCGAGGCCCCCCATGTCGGCCGCGGACAGCCTCTGACTTTCGCGCTCCATCTGTCATCACCCTTCCTGTCGATGCCGACGACGTGCTCCGGGTGATCAAGCGGATCCTTGACCGGATTCATCACGGCCGGGAATGTGTCACCGGTCACACGGGGCGGTTCTGCTCGTCAGGAAGGGTGGCCCCGGCGCGTTCGTCGTCGGGGGGCCGATGGCGGCCAATGGATAGCCTGGGGCAATGCTTGCAGAAGTGACAGCGACCCTCTATGTCACGCCCCTGCGTGAGGGCGGCTCGCTCCCCGGGATCGTCGAGGCCGACGATCTCGGTACGTACGTCATGAAGTTCACCGGCCAGTAGCGTAGACGTGCGGTGTAACGGCGACACCCGAGGCTGAGCTGGGCAGATGTGTCTTTCAGGGGCGTGCCGCGTGAGGCGATTGATTCTCCCCAGACGCTCCCCAGCAGCGCGGACACTCCCCAGATTCTCCCCCAGGGAGTGCCCCCCCAGGGAGTGCCCCCCCAAGGAGGGCACCCTCGGCTGGAGGGCGTTGACGTACGAGCCCAGGCTCTCGTCGCCGAGCTCGGTCGTCAGCACCCGGCCGTCCCGGGCCGGCTCCCACATCACCGCGGTGAACGGGAACGCGGTCGAGCCGGGGACGGGGCGGATGCCCACGATCCGGCCGCGGGCGTTGGCCTCGAAGGCCACCTGACCGGGAAGTCCGACCGGAGCCGCGTCCGCGCTCGGCCAGTAGACGGCGGTGGGCGCGGTGCCGGGCGCGTTCATCCGCCAGCCGACGACCATCCCGTTCTCGTTGCGGTCGGTGGCGAACGTGCCGCTGCCACGGCCGGAGGCGAGCGTGTGCGGGACCAGGGTGCCGTGTTCCCACACCGTCGCGGTGTGGTGCCACACCTGCTCGCCGGCCGGGGACACCAGGCCCCCGGCCACCCCGCCGTGCTCGTCGGGCGTGCGTGCGATCGGCACGGGGTCGGTGCCCGCGGGACCGGTCGACGGGGGGGTGTACGCCGCGCGGCCGGGTCCCACAGGAACGAGCCCACCGGGAGGCCCACGCCCGTGGAGTCCGTGCCGACGACGAGCATCGTGCCCGCGTCGTTGAGGTCCACGGCCTGCGCGCCGGCGGCGCCGGGCGGCAGCGGAAGGGCCTTTCCTGGCCGCCGATGAGCAGCTCACGGGTGATGACCACGGATCCATCATGACGCGTGCGCCGGGCGTGCGCCGGGCGTGCGCCGGGCGCATGCAGGCGGCGCACAGGCCGTTTAGCCGCGCCATGACCGGTTAGTCGCGGGACGCAGAGCGATGCTTCGCGTCTTCTCCACGGAGAGGCGCAGAAGCCTCTGAGAGGAGGCGGACATGAAATCGCCGGTCCGGCGGTCCGCGGTCTTCCTGGGCGCGGCCGTCCTCCTGGCCGCGGCATACGGTTCGAACGGTGGTGGCGGAGGTGGCGCTTCCGCGGCGCAGGGAGGTGACGGCGACGGCGTACTGAAACTCGGTTACGTCCTGCCCGAGACGGGACAGCTGGCCTTTCTCGGCCCGCCCATGATCCAGTCGACGAACTTCGCGATCAAGGTGATCAACGACAGCGGTGGCGTACTCGGCAAGCCGATTCCGAAGGTGCTCGGCTCCGACGAGGCAGGTCAGGAGGCTGTGGCGGCTCAGTCGGCGGACCGTTTGCTGAACGCGGGGGTCGACGCGATCATCGGTGCGGCGGCGTCCGGGATGTCGCTGGCCATCATCGACCGGGTGACCGGTGAGGGTGTCGTCCAGTTCTCGAGTTCCAATACGGCGCTCACCTTCACCGACTACGACGATGGCGGCTTCTACTTCCGTACCGCGCCGAGCGACGCGCTGCAGGCCCCGGTCCTGGCGAAGACGATCCAGGGCGACGGGCACAAGCGGGTGGCCCTGGTCGCGCGCGCGGACGACTACGGGCGCGGGCTGCTCGACTCCACGAAGAAGGCCCTTGAGGACGGCGGCGTCACGGTGACGCTTGCCGAGACGTACGACCCCAAGGCCACGAACTTCGACCAGGTTGTCCAGAAGATCAAGAACTCGAACCCTGAAGCGGCTGTGGTGATCGCCTTCGAGGAGGGCGCGCAGATCATCCAGGGGATGATCGAGGCAGGCCTCGGGCCGGACAGCATCGGCGTATACGGCACCGACGGACTGCGCAGCGAGGAGCTGGCCAAGGTGGTGTCGCCCGCCGACCCCGGCCGGCTCGCGGGTATGAAGGGAACGGCTCCGGCCTCGGCCTCCAATCCCGAGTTCGTGAAGGCTCTGAAGGCGTTCGCGCCGAGCCTGAAGGTGCTGCAGTTCGCCCCGCAGACCTTCGACGCCGTGACGACCATCGCGCTCGCCGCCGAGCAGGCCAAGTCGGACGACCCGGGGAAGTTCGCCGAGGAGATCGTTCCGGTCACGAAGGACGGCGAGAAGTGCAATACCTTCGCCGCCTGCAAGACGCTGATCGCCGAGGGCAAAGACATCGACTACGACGGTGTGAGTGGTCCCCTCGACTTCGTCGACGCCGGTGAGCCGGGCCAGGCGACGATCGAGGTGTACACGTACGACGACAAGGGCGTGCTGAAGACCGTGCGTACGGAGGTGAGCAAGGGCTGACGCCTCGCGTGCGGGGCTCGGCGGACTTCAGCGGACACGGGCGAGGGTGCCGAGATACAGGTCGATCACCTTCTGGTCGTTCAGCAGCTCGGCACCCGTCCCCGTGTGCGCGTTGCGGCCCTGGTCGAGGACGTAGCCCCGGGCGCAGATCTGGAGGCACCTGCGGGCGTTCTGCTCGACCATCAGGACGGCGACTCCCGCGTGGTTGATCTCCTTGACGCGGTCGAACACCTGGTCCTGGAAGATCGGGGAAAGGCCCGCCGACGGCTCGTCCAGGAGCAGCACCTGCGGTTCCATCATCAGCGCGCGGGCCATCGCGAGCATCTGCCGCTCGCCGCCGGACATCGAGCCCGCCTTCTGTTTCCGGCGGGTGGCCAGGACCGGGAAGATATCCTCGACCACGGCGGCCCGGTCCTCATACTGCTTCGGCCGCAGATACAGGCCCATGCGCAGGTTCTCCTCGACCGTGAGCGAGGGGAAGACGTTCGCCAGCTGCGGGACGTACCCGACGCCGCGTCGTACGAGTTCGTGGGCGGGGCGGTTGGTGACGTCCTCGCCGTGCAGCCGCACTGTGCCCTTGCGGATGCGGAGCAGGCCGAAGACGGCCTTGGCCAGGGTCGACTTGCCGGCGCCGTTGGGGCCGATGACGCCGACGAGTTCGCTGGGCCGTACCTCGATGCTGCAGCCGCGCAGGACGTCGACGCCGGGCAGGTAGCCGGCGACGAGGTCGTCGGCGATCAGGACGGGACCGTTCGGGATGCCGGGATCCTCGCTCATGAGGGCGGTGCCTCCTCTCCGCTCGCTTCGGGTCCGTCGGCCTCGGGTCCGCCCGCTTCGGGTCGGTCCGCCTCGGGTTCGTCGTGTCGCTTGCCGAGGTAGGCGTCCACGACGGCGGTGTTACGGCCGATACTGGACGGCGGGCCCTCGGCCACAAGGCGCCCTCCCGCCATGACGGCCACCCAGTCGCTGATGCCCATGACCACGTCCATGTCGTGCTCGACGAAGCACACCGTCAGGCCCTCGTCGCGCAGGGCCGTGATGTGGCCGAGGAGCGACTGGGTCAGGGCCGGGTTGACCCCGGCCATGGGCTCGTCGAGCAGCAGCATCACGGGCCGTGCCATCAGCGCGCGTGCCAGTTCGAGCAGCTTGCGCTGGCCGCCGGAGAGCGTGCCCGCGTAGTCGTCGCGCAGCCGGCTGAGCCGGAAGCGGTCGAGCAGTTCGTCGGCCCTGGCCACGGCGGCGCGTTCCTGTGCGCGCCAGAGTGGCGGCAGCAGGGCGGGCAGCAGCCGCTCGCCACGCTGTCCGGGGGTGGCGAGGAGCATGTTCTCGAGGACGGTGAGCCGGCCGGGCGTGCGGGTGAGCTGGAACGTACGGACCAGGCCCGCGCCCGCGATCCGGTGCGGCGACCGGCCGGTGAGGGGCTTTCCGGCGAAGGACCACCGTCCGCTGTCGGCGCGGTCGAAGCCGCTCACGACGTTGAACAGCGTGCTCTTTCCCGCGCCGTTGGGGCCGATCAGGGCCGTGATGGTCCCCCGCTGGACCTCCAGGTGATCGACCTGTACGGCGACGAGACCGCCGAAGGCGCGGGTGACGTCGTCGAGGACGAGCAGCGGGTCCGGCTTGGTCGCACCCGGCACGGGCTCGGGCGTACCCGGCACGGGCTCGGGCGCATCCGGCACGGGAGGCGGGCGCGTGTCATCGGCCACTGAGCAGCATCTCCTTCCGGCTGCCGAGGATCCCCTGCGGTCTGAACGCGACCAGAAGGATCAGCGCGAGTCCGACCAGGGCGAAGCGGACGGCGCCGATCTCCGACGTGCTGATGACGTCGGACGAGATGACGCCGGAGTCGATGGCTTGGCGCAGTGCGCTGTCGACGAAGGTGAGCATGAACCAGAAGAGGACCGAGCCGACGACTGGGCCGAGGATGCGCCCGGCACCGCCGAGGACGAGCAGCGTGTAGAGGAAGAAGGTGACGCCCGGATCGAAGCTGTCCGCGCTCACCGACTGCACGTGGATGGCCTGCAACATGCCGGCCACCGCGCCGATCACACCGCCGAGCACGAGGCTCGTCATCTTGTACGCGTAGACGTTCTTGCCGAGGCTGCGTACGGCGGTCTCGTCGTCGCGGATCGAGCGGATGACGCGCCCCCAGGGGCTGCGGATCAGCAGGGCGAGCAGCAGCCCGACGATGATCACCAATGCCCAGGCGACGATCATCACCCACAGGTCGCGGGCGCTGAACTTCACCATCCAGAAGCCGTACGTGCCACGCGGGATGGGGTTGAGGTCGTAGAAGTCGTTCGCGAACCGCTGGAGGCCGAACACACCACCGGTGGTGGGCTCGGCCCAGCTGGAGCGATAGAACAGCCGGAGTGTCTCCCCGGCGGCGATCGTGGTGATGGCGAGGTAGTCGGCGCGCAGCCGCAGCGTCGGCAGACCGAGGAGCAGGGCGAGGACGACGGCGGAGGCGAGTCCGACGAGGACGCCGAGCCACATCGAGCCGCCCCAGGTCGCCACGGTGATCGCCAGCCCGTAGCCGCCGACGAGCATGAATCCGACCTGCCCGAAGTTCAGCAGCCCGGTGTAGCCGAAGTGCAGGTTCAGGCCCATGGCGGAGAGCGCGAAGATCGCGGCGATGGGGCCGATGCCGGAGCGGATGGCGTCGGAGAGGATGACTTCGAAGTCCATGGCTCACCGCCCTCATCCGACGCGTTCGCGCCGGCCGAGGATGCCCTGCGGCCGGACGAGCAGAACGATGATCAGCACGAGCAGCGCCCACGCGTACTGCAGGTCGACCGGGAACCACAGCGTGGACATCTGGGCGACGATGCCGATGACGAGACTGCCCACCATCGCGCCGTACGCGGAGCCGAGGCCGCCGAGGATGACGCCGGCGAACATGAGCAGCAGCAGCTTGAAGCCCATGTCCCAGGTGATGACCTCGACGAGTCCGAAGAAGACGCCGCCGAGGGCCGCGAGCGCGCCGCCGAGCATCCAGACGACGAGCACGACACGCTTGACGGCGATGCCCGAGGCCTCGGCCAGGTCGCGGTCGGCGGAGACGGCCCTGATGGCGGTGCCGATCCGGGTCTTCTGGAGCAGCGCGGCGACACCGAGCAATGTGGCCACCGCCAGCAGGGTGACCGTGAGGTCACGTGGGGTGATGCCGGCCGGGCCGAGGTCGATCGCCTCCTGGATGTCGTACTCGGCGTAGGAGCCGGGGCGGGTCCCGTAGAGGACGAGGACGAGGTGGCGCAGGAGCAGCGACAGTCCGATCGTGACGATGAACATGTTGATCAGGCCGGTGCCACGGGCCCGCAGGGGGCGCCACAGGCCTCGGTCGATGGCCGCGCCGAGCAGGGCGCCGAAGGCCACGGCGGCGAGCGTGGCGGGGACGAGGTGCCAGCCCGGGCCGGACGGCGAGACGTTCAGGAAGAAGGCGAAGGTGGCGCCGATCGTCACCAGCTCGCCGTGCGCGAAGTTGATCAGATGGATGGTCCCGAAGATCAGGGACAGGCCGACGGCGCAGATGGCGATGATGACGCCGAACTGGATGCCGTCCAGGAGTGCCTGCAGAGCTCGCGCGCCGAACGTCGGGCCGCGCGCGACCTCCTCGCCCTGTGCCGTTCCCTGTGCCGCCGCGGTGACCGCCGGCGCTGTGACGAGGAACAGGGCGAGTGCCGCCACGAACAACCGCTGATGACGCACGGCAGGTCCGGTGTGTCACGTGCCTCGAACACTCTGTGGCGTCCAGTTTCTCACTGTCCCGGCGTCGCGACCATCCGGTCCGTGTCGGCGGGCAGGGCGCGGGTAGCCGTGCGATGGGACGGCGTCGGCTGTACGGGGCCGAGGCACGGCCCGTGGGGTGGCGGTGCGGGTTCCGCCGGCGCCGTGGACCGCGCTGGGGCGATCGGCGTGAAGGCGTCAGCGGTCTCAGTAAGCACGTACGCCTGGGCTGCGCCCGCAGCCACCGACTGCGTTGCTGGTGTGGGGCCGCGGGATGGTGCGGCCCGGGGGCCTGGGGGGGGCGAGGTGTCAGTTCATGAGGAGGAGTCGCTTCGACAAGGCGAGGTGTTCGGGTTGAGCCCGGAGGACATCGACCATGGGAAAGGCGTGCTCCATGTCCGCCGCCAAGTGCAGGCGGTCAATGGGAAATTGTACTTCGCCCTACCGAAGGGGGCTGGCCCTACCTCCTACGGGAAGTCGCGAGCGAGGATGGAGAAGCGACCGCGCAGGGAGGACGATCTGCATGGGTGTCGCCGATGTCGTCGTGGTGGCCTCCGCCGCCGTCCTGATCGCCGGTCTCGGCTGGTTCTTCTTCGGGCCGCGCCGGGCCCGGGCAGCACGGCTGGAGGCCGGGGTGCAGCGGGTCGAGGTGAGGGTGCGGGGTGGCTACAGCCCCGATGTCATCCGCGTCCGGCAGGGCGTACCGGTGGAGCTGGTCTTCGATCGGCAGGAGAGCGGTGAGTGCACCTCCCGGGTCGTCTTTCCGGACCTGAGGGTCAGTGCCGGGCTTCCGGCGTACGCGCGGACCACCGTGCGTATCAGTCCCGACCAGGCCGGGTCCTTCGGCTTCGCCTGCGGGATGAACATGATCCACGGCACGCTGATGGTCGAACCGGTCGAGGGCGCCGGCGCAGCGGAGGTCCCCCCGAGCGATACCCGGGACGCGGCTGCCGTCGCCACTGCGGAAGGCACAGGGGCGGAGGCGGAGGCGGCCGATGCCGCCGAGCGGCGTGCGGAGATCGCCGACCTGACCCGCCGGGTCGCCGTCGGCGCCGTGCTCACCCTCCCGGTGCTCTTCGCCGTGATGGCCCACGAGCTGTTCCACGCCGACTGGGTGCCCGGCTGGCTGCTGAACAACTGGCTCCAACTGGCACTGATCACGCCGGTGATGCTCTACACCGGGTGGCCGATCCACTACACCGGCTGGCTGACGCTCAAGCACCGCGGCGCCGACATGAACTCCCTCATCACGCTGGGTACGACGGCCGCGTACGGCTACAGCCTGCTGGTCACCCTCGCCCCCGGCCTGCTGCCCGAGGACGTACGGAAGGTGTACTTCGAGGCGGTCGGGGCGATCCTCACCCTGATCCTGCTCGGCCGTCTGCTGGAGGCCCGGGCCAAGGCCGGCACCGGGGAGGCCATCCGCGCCCTGCTGGGCCTCCAGGCCCGCACCGCGCGCGTCGTCCGGAACGGCACCGAGGCCGAGATCCCGGTCGAGGAGGTCGCGGTCGGCGACGAGGTGCTGGTCCGGCCTGGGGAGAAGGTGCCGGTCGACGCTGTAGTGCTGTCGGGGGCTTCGTCGGTGGATGAGTCGATGGTCACCGGCGAGCCGATGCCGGTCACCAAGCGGGCCGGGGACACGGTCATCGGTGCCACCGTGAACGGCACCGGGTCGCTCCGGGTCCGGGCGAACAAGGTCGGTGCCGACACGATGCTCGCGCAGATCATCCGCCTGGTGCGGGAGGCGCAGGCGTCCAAAGCCCCGATCCAACGCCTTGCCGACGCCGTCTCCGCCTACTTCGTACCCGCCGTCATCGCCATCGCGATCGTCGCCTTCGCGTTGTGGTTCACGATCGGGCCCGCCCCGGCGCTGACCCTGGCGCTGGTCTCGGCTGTCGCGGTACTGATCATCGCCTGCCCGTGCGCGCTCGGCCTGGCCACACCGCTCTCGGTCATGGTCGGTACGGGCAAAGGCGCCCAGGCGGGCATCCTCATCCGCTCCGCCGAGGCGCTGGAGACCGCCCACAAGCTGGACACCGTGGTGCTGGACAAGACCGGCACCGTGACGGCGGGCAAGCCCCGGCTCACCGACGTCCACTGCGCCGACGGCTTCCAGGACGACGAGCTCTTGGCCCTGGTCGCGGCCGCCGAGGCCGACAGCGAGCACCCGCTCGCGGCAGCCGTCGTCACCGGGGCGAGCGACCGGGGCCTCACCTGGCCCGCGGCCAGCGGCTTCGACTCGGTCACGGGCAGGGGCGTGCGGGCCACCATCGACGGCCGTACGGTCCTGGTCGGCACGGCCCGGCTGCTCGGCGAAGCCGACGTAGGAACCGGCGCCCTCGATCCGGTCGCGACCCGCTACTCGGCTGAGGGCAAGACCCCGGTCCTCGCTGCCGTCGACGGCCGGCCCGCCGGCGTGCTCGCCGTCGCCGACACCGTCAAGGACGACTCTGCCCAGGCCATCGCCGCCCTGAACCAGCTCGGGATCGAGACCGCCATCCTGACCGGCGACAACGCCCGCACCGCCGCTGCCATCGCCGCCCAGGTGGGAGTACGGCGCGTACTGGCCGACGTGCTCCCTGAGCACAAGGCGGACGAGATCCGCCGCCTCCAGGGCGAAGGCCGTCGGGTAGGCATGGTCGGCGACGGCATCAACGACGCTCCCGCCCTGGCCGCCGCCGATGTCGGCCTGGCCATCGGAACGGGCACCGACGTGGCCATCGAAGCCGCCGACATCACCCTCATCTCCGGCTCACTGACCGGAGTCGTCACCGAGAT
Organism: Streptomyces sp. P9(2023); assembly: GCF_032436795.1. Classification (NCBI taxonomy): domain Bacteria; kingdom Bacillati; phylum Actinomycetota; class Actinomycetes; order Kitasatosporales; family Streptomycetaceae; genus Streptomyces; species Streptomyces sp. P9(2023). The sequence continues at coordinate 38,383 of NZ_JAUPWM010000027.1, read as the reverse complement.
CAGGCTCTCCCGCTCCACCATGCGCAACATCCGGCAGAACCTGTTCTTCGCCCTGATCTACAACACTGTCGGCGTCCCCATTGCCGCCGGGGCCCTGTACCCCCTGTGGGGCATCCGACTGAGCCCGATCATCGCCGCTGCCGCCATGGCCCTGTCCTCTCTCTCCGTTGTCACCAACGCATCCCGCCTGCGCCGATGGCGTACGTCGCCGCTGCCGCCCACCGCTGCTCCTGCGACCCGGCGGGCGGTCGAGCCGCAGATCGAGACACCGGCCGACCACGCACCACGGCCGACCACGACCCGGGAGACCGAAATGAGTAGCGAACACACCGGCGACGACCGGCAGCACGAGCCGCCTTCGACCGTCACGGACCCGGTGTGCGGCATGCGGATCGACCCACAAACCGCCGCGGAGCATCAGGACTTGGACGGAGAGAGGTACTACTTCTGCTCCGCCGGATGCGCCGCAGCCTTCCGCGCCGAACCCGACCGCTACCGTGCGCCCGCGGCGCGCGGCACGCCACGAGGAGATGAGAACAGGTAACCGTGATCTCGGGAGGGCGACCGCTTCTGCGTCGACGTTCTCACCCAGATCACCGCCGCCACCTGGGCCCGGGATGCGGCGCGCTCTTGCGGGCGCGCAGCTCGGCGAGGCGTTCCTCCAGCCGGTTCTCCTCTCTGGTGATCTTCCCCAGCTCGCCGAGGTGGGTGCGGCCCCTGACCAGGGACATGGCCTGGTCGGCTGCCTGGCGCCCGCCGGGGCGGCGGCTCGCCGGGTCGACAGGCCACGCCGTCCAGGCGCCGTGGAGAACCCGCGCGGCTGGTCACAGGCCGGGCGCGCCCCAGAGGGGGAACCAGCGGGTCAGGTCTCGCTCGATGCGCAGGTCGTCCGCGAGAACGGCCTTGACCTGGAGTTCGAGTGGGTTGTCGCGTTTCTCGCCGGGCAGGGGAGCGAAGGGGCAGAACGTACCGCGCTTGTAGAGGTAGATCAGGGCGAGCGGCCGGAGCTCGGCGTCGTGGAAGGCGACGAGGGAGCAGAGTAGTTGGGGTCCGAAGCCGCTGTCCTGGAGGGCGGTGTTCACGGCGTGCAGGTCGCCCACGAGGCCGGGCAGGTCGTCGGGGCTCCGGCGGGTGAGCAGCCAGGAGTAGCCGTAGTCGTCACGACTGAACTCCACTGGTGTGCCGCCCCGTTGGGTGTCCGCGTCGAGCAGTGCGCGTGCGTCGTTCTGGACCTGGGCGAAGGCTCCGCCCTCGATGCTGGCGAAGCACACGGAACCGGCCCCGGTCGGGACGAAGCCGATCGCCGCCTGGAGGGTGATTGCCGCCGACGGCAGGCCGAAGAGCTGGTCGAGGTCGGGCTTGGCCGGTTTGCTGCGGCCGAACAGGGCATCGAGGAAACCCACGATCGTTCACCTCCCTTCCGTCCGGCTCGGCGCCCTGGGCGCGCGGTCGGCGGTCATCCGGGCTCGCCCAGTTGTTCGGAGATCTCCGCGAGTGCGTCCAGTCGGCGTTCCAGGGTGGGGTGGGTGGAGAACAGGTTGGCCATCGTGGTGCCGGGCCCGAGGGCGGGCGTGAAGAAGAAGGCGTTGAACGCCTGGGCGGTGCGCAGGTCCTGGGTGGGGATGCGGGCGATGTCGCCGGTGACCTTGGTCAGGGCCGACGCGAGGGCGGAGGGCCGGGCGGTGAGCATGGCGCCGGCCCGGTCGGCGGCCAGCTCGCGGTAGCGGGACAGCGCACGGATCAGCAGGAAGCTGATCGCGTAGACGACGGCCGAGACCGCCATCACCGCCATGATCACGACCGCCGTGTTCTGGTCGCGGCTCCGGCCGCCGAACAGCTGGGAGTAGAAGGCGAAGCGGACGATGAGGCCCGCGATCACGCCCAGGAAGGAGGCGATGGTGATCACTGCGACGTCGCGGTGCGCGACATGGGACAGCTCGTGGGCGAGGACGCCTTCGAGCTCCGCGGGTTCCAGGCGGCGCTGGAGCCCGGTGGTGACGCAGACGACCGCGTGGTTGGCGTTGCGGCCGGTGGCGAAGGCGTTGGGCAGGTCCGTCTGGGAGACGGCCACGCGTGGCTTGGGCATGTCGGCGGTGGCGCACAGGCGGTCGATGACGCCGTGCAGCTGGGGCGCCTCCTCACGGGTGACCAGGCGACCGCGCATCGCGTACAGGGCGATCCGGTCGGAGTACCAGTACTGGGCGCCAAGCAGCCCGGCGGCGATGACGACGACCAGGACGACGGACTTGAGCAGCGCGATCAGCGCGGCGATGAACGCCACGTACAGCAGTCCGAGCAGGAACATGGTGACCAGCATCCGGGCCGTGAGCTGCCGGTCCGGTTCGAAGCGGCTGTGCATCGTCGTCACCCCGGGATGAGGCCCTCGTCGGAGAGCAGTTCGCGGACCTGTGTGAGGCTGGTGTCCGCGTCGGGCAGAACCAGGTCGGACGGCGTGATCGTCCCGTCCGGAAGCGGGGTGCCGAGAGCGCGTACGGCGTCCAGCAGGGCTGACAGGGAGGCGGCGAAGGCCGTCTCGTCGCCCGCGTCGGCGGCCGACTGCAGGTCGGAGTCCAGCTCGTCGAGATGGTCGAGGTGTGCCTCGGCGATCTCGTACTGGCCCTCGCCGAGAATCCGCATGATCATGATGTCGCCTCCTGGTCCGGCGGGCCCGGCTCGGTGCCCCCCTTGCCCTCCACGGCCGGCGGGGTGGCGGAGCCCGGGAGCTGGGCCTTCATCCGGGCCAGTTCCCTGTCCACGTCCTGGCCGGCGGTGACGCGTTCGAGTTCGGCCTGGATGTCGTCACGTCCGGCCGGGAGGGTGGCGTCCTCCAGCGCGCCGGAGGCGAGCAGCTCGTCCAGCGCGCCGGCTCGGGCCTGCAGTGCCTCGGTCTTGTCCTGGGCACGCTGCATGGCCAGGCCGACATCGCCCATCTCCTCGCCGATACCCGTGACGGCCTCGGTGATACGGGTCTGGGCCTCGGCCGCGGTGTAGCGGGCCTTGATGGTCTCCTTGCTCGTGCGGAAGGCGTCCACCTTCGCCTCCAGGCGCTGCGAGGCGAGGGTCAGCTTCTCCTCCTCCACCTGCAACGTTTCGTGCTGGGTCTGGAGGTCGGTGATCTGGGAGGCGCCGGCGGTGCGCCGGGCCAGGGCCTCGCGGGCGAGGTCCTCGCGTCCGGCGGCCAGCGCCTGCTGCGCCTGGCCCTCGAGCTTGCCGCCTGACTGCTCCAGTCGGCTTATCTGCATTTCGATGCGCTTGCGGCTGGTGGCCACGTCGGCCAAGCCCCGTCGCACCTTCTGCAGCATCTCCTGCTGCTGGGTGTAGGAGTAGTCCAGTACCTCGCGCGGATCCTCGGCCTTGTCCAGGACCTTGTTCGCCTTGGTCCGGAACAGGGTGGTGATGCGGCGAGTGATGCTGGTCATGGCGGCCCGCCTCCTCTCGGCTGGGTGAAGCATCAGCCAGGCCGTTTGTCGTGGGCGGACACCTACAGGCTCCGGCTCGGCGGCCCGGGGCGCAACCTCCGCCCAGGCGCCCGGCGCCTTCCAGGCGAGGAAGGGGACCGGTGCCTGTCCGCCGGAACACGCGAAAACCTGGGGTGGGCCCGACTCTGGTTCTGGGCGCTCACCACGACACCGGTGTTCTCCGCGGGCAGGCTGTATTACGGACTGCGGTCCGAGCCGGGACCCGACGCCGCGCGGTCGCCGGCACCCGCCGCCGGCTCCCCGCCCGTCGGCCTCCGGGACACCGAAGGAGGAGTGAGCGTGCACCACCCAGCAGAGCGCCACGATCACGGCACACCCGACGAAGCGGAGCCCGGCAAGGAGCGCAGCACGGCTGTTCTGGACGTACGCGGCCTGGCCTGGGCGTCGCAGCAGAGTACGGTCGCCGCCGTCCTCGGGCGGCGGCCCGGCGTGCTGGAGGTGGAGGTCAACCCGGTCGCGCAGGCGGCGACGGTGGTCTTCGATCCGCGCCGCACCTCGCTGGCCGAGCTGCGCCGCTGGGTGACCGAGTGCGGCTACCACTGCGCGGGCCAGTCCGTGCCGTCCCACATCTGCGACCCGATGGCCGAACCGGACCCGCCCGTCGAAGCCGCCGAGGGCCGGTACGTGGCTCACGAGGGCCACGACGTGGGGGGACCAGCGGCGGCCCCGCCTGCCGGCCACGTCGGGCACGCGGCACACGAGGCCGCCACCGGGGCCGAGGAGATGCCGTCGCCGCATGAGCTGATGGGGCACGGCGGACACAAGGCCATGTCGATGGCGGACATGGGCGCGGACATGCGCAACCGCTTCCTGGTGGCGCTCGTGTTCTCGATCCCCATCGTCATCTGGTCGCCGATCGGCGAGGACGTGTTCGGCTGGCACGCACCTGTACCGTTCGGGCTGCGCCAGGACGTGTGGGCCCTGCTGTTGAGCCTGCCGGTGATCTTCTACTCGTGCTCGATCTTCTTCGACGGGGCCGTACGAGCCCTGCGGGCCCGCACGCTCGACATGATGGTGCTGGTCGCGGTCGCCGTGGGCTCCGGCTGGCTGTACTCCCTGATCATCACCCTCACCGGGGGCGGCGACGTCTTCTACGAGGCGGCCACCGTGTTGGCCTCCTTCGTCCTGCTCGGCCACTGGTTCGAGATGCGCGCCCGCGGCGGCGCCAACGACGCCATCCGTACCCTGCTCGACCTGGCACCGCCGAAGGCCCTCGTGGTGCGCGACGGCGCGCCGGTCGAGATCCCCACCGCCGAGGTCGTGGGCGGCGACCTGCTGCTGGTCCGGCCCGGCGCCAAGATCGCCGTCGACGGAGTCGTGGAGGAGGGCGAGAGCGAGGTCGACGAGTCGATGGTCACCGGGGAGAGCCTGCCGGTACACAAGGCCCCGGGCTCCCAGGTCGTCGGCGCGACCCTCAACGCCAACGGCACACTGCGCGTGCGCGCCACCAAGGTCGGCGCCGACACGGCACTGGCCCAGATCGTGAAACTGGTCCAGGAGGCCCAGAACTCCAAGGCCCCCGGCCAGCGGCTCGCCGACCGCGCCGCGTTCTGGCTGGTCTTCGTCGCGCTCATCGGCGGCACCGCGACCCTGGCCGTCTGGCTGCTGGCCACCGACCGGCCGTTCAGCACGGCCATGCTCTTCGCCATCACCGTCGTCGTCATCACCTGCCCGGACGCCCTCGGCCTGGCGACCCCCACCGCGATCATGGTGGGCACCGGCCTGGGAGCCAGACGAGGCGTCCTGTTCAAGAACGCGATCGCCCTGGAGACCTCTGCCCGCGTCCAGACCGTCGTCATGGACAAGACCGGCACCCTGACCAAGGGCGAACCAGAAGTGACCGACGTGGTCACCGCCCCGGGCACGGATGAAGACGACCTGCTGCGGCTGGTCGCGGCGGTCGAGCGCGAGTCCGAGCACCCCCTCGCCGGGGCCGTCGTACGGTACGCCGAGGCGCGGTCCGTGGACGCGGCGAGCGCCCGGCACTTCGAGAACGTACCCGGCCATGGTGCGACCGCCGTCGTCGACGGTCACCGGATCGCGGTCGGCAACCGCCGCCTGGCCGAGCGTGAGGGCGTCGACCTCGGCGAGCTGTCCGCCCGGCGCGAGGAGCTGGCCGCCACCGGTCGTACGGTCGTCATCGCCACCGTGGACGGACGTGCCGCCGGCCTGATCGGCATCGCCGACGCGCCCAGGGAGACCTCGGCCGGCGCCGTGGCCGAACTCCACGCCCTCGGTGTCGAAGTCGTCATGCTCACCGGGGACAACCAGGCCACCGCCGAGCGCATCGCGAACCGCCTCGGCATCGACACCGTGATCGCCGAGGTCCTGCCCGGCGACAAGGCGGCCAAAGTCGCCGAACTGCAACGGGACGGCCGCAAGGTCGCCATGGTCGGCGACGGAGTCAACGACGCCCCGGCCCTCGCGCAGGCCGACCTCGGCATCGCCATCGGTGCCGGCACGGACGTGGCCATCGAGACCGCCGACCTCGTCCTGATGCGTTCCGACCCCCTCGACGTGGCCACTGCGCTGCGCATCGGCCGAGGCACCCTGCGCAAGATGCGCCAGAACCTCGGCTGGGCCATCGGCTACAACGCGATCGCCCTGCCGATCGCCGCCGGAGTCTTCGAACCCGCCACCGGACTGGTCCTGCGGCCCGAGATCGCCGCCCTGTCGATGTCCGGGTCCAGCGTCATCGTCGCCGTCAACGCCCTCGCGTTGAAAGGGCTGCGACTTCCGGGCGCGCCGTCGTCGTCCGCCGGTCGGTCCCCGAGCGACGGCGCCGGGAGCAACACGCGGAAATCGACGGAGTCCGGGAAGGCGCCGTGAGCCTCGACGAGCCGGGGCCGGAGGGGTGCCGACGTCCTCGATCCCACCCGGATTCGGCCCGGCCCCGGAGACGCTGTGGCACTGGCGCCCGTCGCCATCCGCTCGGCCGGTCGGGCCCCCGTCCACGTACACTCGGCGTGTGCATATGACACCGTCCGTCCGGCTGGGTCTGCTCGTCGCGATCCTGGCAGCGGCGGCCGGCTCTCTCCTCCTGTGGAGCCCTCAGCGTGTGCTCACTCAGGGTCTCGACTCCGAAATTCCCCCTGCCTGGGCGGGGCTCGCCTTCGTCCTCGTGTTCGCGATCGGCACCCTGGCCTTCTTCCCCAAGCCCGTACTCAACGTCGCTGCCGGGGTCCTCTTCGGCGCACCCGAGGGGCTGGTGCTGGCTGTGGCGGGGACGACCCTGGGTGCGGTCCTGGCCTTCGCGCTGGGGCGGGGCCTCGGGCGCGAGGCGCTTCAGCCGTTCCTGAAGGGGAAGGTGCTGTCCGCGCTGGACCGGCGGCTTACCCAGCAGGGCTTCCGCAGCGTGTTCCTGCTGCGGGTCGTGCCCGGCGTTCCCTTCCCGGCGGTCAACTTCGCCGCCGCCTTCTCCGGCGTACGGCTGCGCTCCTTCGCCGCCGCCACGGCGCTGGGCGTGCTGCCCGGTACAGCCGCCTACGTCGTCGCCGGAGCCTCCGCTTCGTCACCGACCTCGCCGGCGTTCCTGATCTCGGTCGGCGTCATGGTGGCGCTGACGGCGCTCACCGGCGTCTCGATGTGGCGGTCCCGGCGGGCGGTCGGTACGCCGACTATGGAAAGCGTGGCCTGACGGGGCCGGTCAGCGGGTCGTCGCACCGTCCGCGAGGTCCGCTTCGAGGATCCAGCAGACCGCCGTGTCGTCGTGGTCGGTCGGCTTGCCCTGGGCGGCGTGGGCCAGCAGCTTCTCCAGGTGGGCTTCGAGCGTGACGAGTTCGGCGACCTGGGCACGGACATGGTTCAGGCGGTCGGTCAGCACGCGTCCGACGTGGGCGCAGGGGCTCTCGCCGCTGTCGTGCACGGTGACGATCTGCCGGACTTCCTGAAGGGACATGCCGGCGGCCTGGCAGCGGCGGATGAAGCGGAGCCGGTCGGCCGTCTCCGGGCCGTAGACACGGTGGCCGCTCGGCGTGCGCGCCGGAGGCGGGACCAGGCCGGAGTCCTCGTAGAAACGGATGGTCTTCGTGCTGGTCCCTGTGAGGTCAGCCACTTCGCCGATCTTCATGGCCCTCCGCCCTTGAACTTCCAGTGCGCTGGAAGTGTAACCCTGTGGCTGTCCAGGGATCGCCCCTGAGACCGGAGGCCGCCGGACCCGGCGGCCGTCCGCTTGAAGCGAGGAGCCCTCGATGAGCCAGTCCACGTACACCGTCACCGGCATGACCTGCGGGCACTGCGTCGCGTCCGTCACCGAGGAGATCACCGAGATCACCGGGGTGCGGAAGGTCGAGGTCGAACTCGCTACCGGGCTCGTCACCGTCGACAGCGACGCCCCGCTCGCGACGGAGGACGTGCGGGCGGCCGTCGTCGAGGCCGGCTACGAGCTGGTTGCAGCCTGAGAGAGCGACGGCGAGCACCAGGCGAGACCCGCACCATGAGCACCGCAACCCTCCCGCAGCCGGCGGACGAGGACGCGCCGCCACAGACCGTCGATCTGCGATCACCGGTATGACCTGCGCCTCCTGTGCCGCGCGCATCGAGCGCAAGCTGAACAAGATGCCCGGCGTCAGCGCGACGGTCAACTTCGCCACCGGGGTGCCCGCGTCGGCTGCCCCGAGGACCTCACGCCCCAGGACCTGATCGCCACGGTCAAGGCCACGGGGTACGGCGCGAGCCTGCCCACCCCGCCCGCCACCACATCGGAGGGGAGCGAAGGGCAGGCGGCCGGTGACGAGCCGGGCGGCGAGGAAGAGCGGCACGTACGAGCGCTGCGCGACCGGCTGATCGTCTCCGCCGCGCTGACCGTGCCCGTGGTGCTGCTGTCGATGATCCCGGTCCTCCAGTTCCGGTTCTGGCAGTGGCTCGCCTTCGCGCTCGCCTCGCCCGTCGCCCTGTGGGGCGCGTGGCCCTTCCACCGAGCCGCCGCCCTGAACCTGCGCCACAAGGCGGCGACCATGGACACCCTGGTCTCGCTCGGCGTGCTCGCCGCCTGGCTGTGGAGCGTCTACGCCCTGTTCCTCGGCGGCGCCGGCGAACCCGGCATGCGGATGACGGTCTCCCTGCTGCCCCGCTCCGGGGAGCACGCCGGGCAGGCCGAGGTCTACCTGGAGGTCGCCGCCGCCCTCACGGCCTTCATCCTCGCCGGCCGCTACTTCGAGGCCCGTGCCCGAAGCCGCGCGGGCGAGGCGATACGCGCCCTGATGGACCTCGGTGCCAAGGACGTCACCGTCCTGCGCGACGGACGCGAGACGCGCGTACCGATCGAACAGTTGGCGGTCGGCGACGAGTTCGTCGTACGCCCCGGCGAGAAGATCGCCAGCGACGGCGTGGTGACCGACGGCACCTCCGCCGTCGACGAGTCGCTGATCACGGGTGAGTCGCTGCCGGTGGAGGTCGGCGCGGGCGATCCGGTCACGGGAGCGACCGTCAACGCGGGCGGACGGCTTGTCGTCCGGGCCACGCGCGTCGGCTCGGACACCAAGCTCGCGCAGATCGCGCACCTGGTGGAAGAGGCCCAGACCGGCAAGGCGGAGGTGCAGCGCCTCGCCGACTCCCTCTCGGCGGTCTTCGTACCCATCGTCATCCTGCTCGCCGTGGAGACCCTGTTCGCCTGGCTGATCCTGGGTTACTCCGTCGCAGTCGGCCTGACCGCCGCCGTCGCCGTACTGATCATCGCCTGCCCTTGCTCGCTCGGGCTCGCCACACCGACCGCACTGATGGTCGGTACGGGGCGCGGTGCCCAGCTCGGGCTGCTCATCCGGGGGCCGGAGGTACTGGAGTCCACCCGCCGGATCGACACGATCGTGCTGGACAAGACCGGCACTGTCACCGAGGGCCGGATGCGGCTCGCCGACGTGATTACGGCCGACGGTGAGGACCGGGCCGAGGTGCTGCGCAGGGCCGGAGCGCTGGAGTATGCCAGTGAGCACCCGATCGCCAGGGCGATCGCGGACGCCGCCGAGGACGAGACCGGCGACCTGGCGTCCGTAACGGGATTCGCCAACCACGCCGGTCGTGGTGTCACCGGCACGGTCGACGGGCGGCAGATGCTCGCCGGCCGGGCGAGCTGGCTGACCGACGAGCACGACCTGGAGATCCCCGCCGAGCTGGTCCGCGCCCAGCAGAAGGCCGAACGCGCGGGCCGTACCGTCGTGTTCGCCGCCTGGGACGGCAACGTACGGGCCGCCCTCGTCGTCGCCGACACCGTCAAGCCGACCAGCGCGGAGGCTGTCGCCCAGTTCAAGAAGCTGGGTCTGACCCCGGTGCTGCTCACCGGCGACAACCGGGCCGCCGCCGAGCACGTAGCCGCCGAGGTCGGTATCGACAAGGTGATCGCCGAGGTCCACCCCGAGGACAAGGTCGCCGAGATCAAGCGCCTGCAGGCCGACGGGAAGGTCGTGGCCATGGTCGGCGACGGCGTCAACGACGCTGCCGCGCTCGCTCAAGCCGACCTCGGTCTCGCGATGGGCACGGGTACCGACGCGGCCATCGCCGCCGCCGATCTCACCCTGGTCAAGGGCGACCTGCGCGGCGCGGCCGACGCGATCCGGCTCGCCCGCAAGACCCTCTCCACCATCAAGGGCAACCTCTTCTGGGCCTTCGTCTACAACGTCGGCGCCCTGCCGCTCGCGGCCTTCGGGCTGCTCAACCCGCTCATCGCGGGTGCGGCGATGGCCAGTTCCTCGGTGTTCGTCGTGACGAACAGCCTGCGCCTGCGCCGCTTCCAGCCCACGAACAACAGCTGACCCCCCCCTCCTTCCGAGTCAAAGGACGAATCCTCATGGCCGACGCCATCAAGCACCGCACCGCCCTCGCCATCGCCGCGGCCGTTGTCACGGTCGGCGTCACCGCGACCGTCGCCACCGCCGCCATCGTGGGAGGCGGCCCCGACACGCCGGCCGGCACGGGCATGTCGACCATGCCCGCCGCCACCCCGAGCGCCGGTACGACCCCGCCGACCGCTCCCGCCCAGCCGAACCAGCCCGCCCAGCCTTCCCAGTCCGCTCAGCCGATGCAGCCCTCCCAGCCCGCGCAGCAGGGCAACGGTGGCACGGGCATGAGCGAGGCCGAGATGCGGAGGTGGATGCAGGGCGTGCGCGACGGCATGGAGGCCGGCATGAGGGCCGGCATGGATTCGGGCATGGAGATGGGCCAGGACAAGGGCATGAACAAGTCAGGCGGTATGAGCGGCGGCATGGGTGGCATGAACAAGTCCGGCATGGGTGGCGGCATGGGCATGGACGACGGCATGGGCATGGGGATGGGCGACATGTAGCGCCACCCGCATCACAAGAAGTTGTGCACGCGCACCCGTACGTTCAAGGAGAGACCCCGATGGCCGACCGGCCGAGCCCTGACGATGACGAGCGGGACCGCCGTACCGCGGTACGGGTGGGAGTGGCCGCCGCCGGCGTCTCCGGCGCCATGCTGCTCACGGCAATCCTGATGGCAGGCGGTGAGTCCGTGGCGACCGCGAGCCAGAGCGTCGCCGCCTCGATGCCGACGGCCGCGACTCCCGCAGCCCCTCAGGCCCAGTCGAATCCGGCTGCCCCGGTCACCCGCAGCAGCGGGAGCGGCTGCGGCGGCACGAGCGCCGATGCGACGGCCACTTCGGCGACTCCCGCACCGGCCGTACCATCGGCTCCGGTCACCCGCAGCAGTGGCAGCTGAGTCGCTCGCCGAGTCGCGCTTCCGGGTGATGGGTAGCACGGGACACCTCCTGATCACCGGCGGCGTGGATCTGGTCGAGCCCGCCCGCGGGCTCCTGCGCGAACTGGAGCTGCTGTGGTCCCGGTTCCGCCCCGAGAGCGAGCTGTGCCGGCTCAACTCCGCACCGGGAACCTGGGTTCCGCTCTCCCCTCCGACCCTCGCTCTCGTCTCCCGAGCGGTACGGGCGTGGGACGTGACCGGCGGGCTCTTCGATCCGACCGTGCTGCCGGCCCTCGAAGCCGCCGGGTACGACCGCACCTTCGACGAGGTGGCGCGCGAACTGCCGGGTAGCGTCCGGCCCGTGCCCGCCTTCGGGTGTTCGGGCATTGAGTTCCGTGACGACGCCGTCCGTCTGCCGCCAGGCGTACGGCTCGATCCCGGCGGCATCGGGAAGGGCTACGCCGCTGACCTCGTCGCCCAGTGGCTGCGCGCCGCGGGGGCCGACGGCGCGTGCGTCAACCTCGGTGGTGACGTACGGGTATGGGGCACGCCGCCCGGCACCGGCGCGTGGTCGGTCGCGGTGGAGGACGAGACACGTCCCGGCACAGACACGGCGTGGCTGTCCCTCACGGACGGCGCCGTCGCCACCTCCACCCGCCTGCGGCGCCGCTGGCAGTGGCAAGGGGAGGAGCGTCATCACCTGATCGACCCGGCCACAGGCTCACCGGCGGCAGGGGATGCGGTGACCGTCACGGTCGTCGCGGGCGAGGCGCACTGGGCGGAGGTGCTGGCCAAGGCGGCACTGATCGCTGGCCCGGAGGCGGGGGCCGAACTCCTCGAAACCCACGGGGTCGCGGGGCTGCTCGTGACGGAAGACGGTACGGCGCGCAGCGCCGGGCCATGGGAAAGGTTTGTGTCGTGGACCCCAAGCTCTGGTGGTACCTCGCCCGCGTCGGCGGGCTGATGTCCTGGTGGCTGCTCTCGGCCACCGTCGTCTGGGGACTCCTCGTCCGCACCCGCGTCCTGGGACACCGTGCGCCGCACGCCCGGCTCCTCGACCTGCACCGCTTCCTGGCCGGGTTCTCGCTGAGCTTCCTCGTCCTGCACCTGCTCGGGCTCGTCGCCGACAGCTGGGTCGACATCGGACTGCTCCAGATCGTGATCCCCTTCACGTCCGCGTACCGGCCTGTGGCCGTCGCCTGGGGTGTGGCCGCTCTCTACCTGGTGGCGGCCGTCCAGACCACCTCGCTTCTCAAGTCCCGTATCCCGCAACGATGGTGGCGGTACGTGCACTACAGCACCTTCCCGCTGTTCCTGCTGACCACCGTCCACGCCCTCACCGCGGGCACCGACGAAGACGCCGCGCGCTGGACGGCACTGCTTGTGGGCGCGGCCGTCACGTTCCTGGCCGTCTACCGGCTCGTCGTGGGACGGCGCACGGACGACGGCCCGTCGGCCGAACGTCCGACCCGGACCGCAGACGCCCAGGGCTCTCGCCCCGTAGTGGTGACGGAGGTCCAGCGGGCCGCCGACGGCGTGGTGACCGTCGAGTTCGCCGCGGCTGACGGCGCCGTCCTGCCCAGCTGGGAGCCGGGCGCCCACATCGACCTGGTCCTCCCGTCCGGTCTGATCCGCTCGTACTCCCTGTGCGGGGACCCCGACGATCCCGCCACCTACCGCGTCGCCGTGCTCCGGTTCGACGACGGCCGCGGTGGATCGGCGGAGGTGCACAGACTGCGCGAGGGGCAGCGGATCGCCGTCCGGGGGCCTCGCAACCGGTTCCCGCTCGTACTCGCGGAGCGCTACGTGTTCCTCGCGGGCGGCATCACAGCGCTCCTGCCCATGATCCGCGCCGTCGAGGCCGCCGACCGCGACTGGAGCCTCGTCTATGGCGCCCGTTCGCGCACAGCCATGGCGTTCACCGAGGAGCTCCAGGCCCTCGGTGGCGACCGCGTACGCCTCGTTCCGCAGGACACCGACGGTCTGCCCGACCTCGCAGGGGCGCTCAAGGACGCGTCGACGCGTACGGCCGTCTACGCCTGCGGTCCCGAACCCCTGCTCAGGGCCGTGGAGTCGGCCGTCGCCGCCCGTGGTCCCGACCGGCGTCCGCACCTGCACGTGGAACGTTTCCACGGCTCCGGGGCCGCCGGGACCGTCACCGGCGCACGGGCGTTCGAGGTGGAACTCCGCCGCTCCGGGCGGGTGTTGCCCGTCCCTGTCGACCGCAGCCTTCTCGACGTCCTCCGCACCGCGGTCCCCACCATCGAGTACTCCTGCGGCGAAGGGGTCTGCGGCAGCTGCGAGTTGCGCGTCCTTGACGGGATCCCGGACCACCGGGACAACGTGCTCCCGAGGGGCGACCGTGCCCGCCGTGACGTGATCTATCCGTGCGTCTCCCGGGCGCGGAGCCCCATGCTGACGCTGGACCTCTGATCGGGACCGGAACGCTGCTGCCTGCGCTGCCGGTAGCGGGTCCGGCCCTGCGGCTTGTGCGTCGACAGGGCGGTCGCCAGCAGGAGCACGACCAGGGCCGCGGCGGACTGGACGACGAGCTGGGTTCGCAGGCCGGTGAGGGTGTCGCCGGTCCAGTCCGGTGCTGCCGCCGCGCTCGCGATATGGCTGATGGGCGGCATGTGCAGGAGCAGGGCGCCGGTCGCCAGGACGGTGATCGCCAGCTTCACCGTCACCCAGTAGTAGCGCAAGAGGCCCCAGGTCGTGCCGAGCGAGGACACGATGCCGGTGGCCAGCGCGGCGAAGCAGAGCGGGACGATCACGTACCAGCCGGTCACGTCCATCGTGACGTACACCGACCGGACCGTCAGTGCGTCCTTCGCGGTCAGTCCGGTCACGGCGAGGGCGAGGAAGACCGCGACCGCGCCGAACCAGCCGACGGAGGCGGTCACATGGGCGGTGAGGGCGAGCTTGCGCACGCGCGGCGACATCGCCATCAGCCGTGGCCCCGCATGCCGCCGCCGGCCAGATGCAGGGCGAGGAAGGCCACGACGAGGACCGCCGCGCCGATCAGGAGCGCGGTCACCCAGCGGGGCCGGGGAGCGTGCGGGGGAGGGGCCTGCTCGGACATGGGGAGACTCCGATGCGTACGGGAACGGAACGGCGGGACGCCGGCCGCGCCCACCTTTTCGATACAGAGTGTCTCTGTCAAGCCATGGTGTCATGCCCCCGGCGTCCCGTACATTGTGGGGATGCCGAAGCTGTGGAACGAGACGATCGAGGCTCACCGCAACGCCGTGCGGGACGCGACCCTCGACGCGACCGCCGCGCTGGTCGCCGAGCACGGCCTGATGTCGGTGACCATGTCGCGGATCGCGCAGGAGACCGGCATCGGACGGGCGACGCTCTACAAGTACTTCCCGGACGTCGAGTCGATCCTCGCCGCCTGGCACGAGCGCCAGGTCGCCCACCATCTCGAACAGCTCGAAGCCGTACGGGACCGCATCGTCGACCCGGGTCAGCGGCTCCACGCCGTACTGGAGACGTACGCCCTCATCTCGTACGAGCGTCACGGCCACCACGGCACCGACATGGCCGCGCTGCTCCACCAAGGGCCGGCCCTCACCCAGACCCACCAGCGGCTCCTGCAGCTCGTCCGGGACCTGGTCGCCGAGGGCGCCGCGAGTGGTGCGATGCGCACCGACGTCGTCGCCGACGAGCTCGCCGCGTACTGCCTCCACGCGCTCGGCGCGGCTGCGGGCCTCCCGTCGAAGGCGGCGGTTCAGCGGCTCGTCGCGGTGACCCTCACCGGGCTGCGGCCTTCGGGTCACGTGATCGAGGAAGCGGTGTCGCCGGACGAGGACGCTCCAGCCCACGGCCATCGGCATCACCGCGGCCACGGCTCCCCATAGTCGTCCCTGGGGAAGGGGGCACGGCCGTTTTCCCGCTGCTCGGCCTATGGCTCTGGGGCTGCGCCGGCAGAAGCTTCCGCCGGTGGGCGGACCGTGACGTGTACCGGTGTCTGCCCGCGCGTTCGATCAGCCGGTGCTGGACCCGTGCGTGGCCCGTTCCCAGAGGTCCAGCCCAGCGCGGAGGAGTTCGCGCATGGCCGCAGTCTCCTCGTCCGTGCAGGCCCCCTCGCCGGCGGTGGGTTCGAGAGCTTCGCCGCCGAAGATCTTTTCGTAGGCGCTGTCGTGGATCGATCCTTGGGAGGGGAAGGATGGGCCAGCCTTCCGGCTGTGAGAGAGGTCTTCGAAGAAGTTCCACGCGTCCAGCAGCAGTCCTGCCGTGACCGAGCCAAGGTCGGGGTGCTCGACCCACCGCCTTACGACGCCCAGATCGAGGGTGGCTTCGCCCTCCCAGACGAGCTCCCAGCCGTTGCGATCGCAGTATTCCTGCAGCGTCTTGAGGTCATGGAACGCGAGGAGTCTTCCGATGTCGTCAACGATGAGTTCATCGGGGGCATCGCCCTCTCCGGGCCGCCAGATCAGCGTCAGCTCGCCTCTCCCGGTCGCGATTCGGTACGGATAGCAGTCCGTCATGCGGGGCTCCCTGGTGGCCGCGGCGGCGCTCGCCGCGTAGGTCATCCTGCCTGGCTTCGACCAGCCTGGCGTGGCCCGGCCGGGCGGCACGCGGAGGTCCGCGTGCCGCCCGGGATCTTCATACGCGTCGGGGCGTCCGCCCGGATCTGGGCCTTCGCCCCGCAGATGTCCACCGGATCACTGAGCCCCTTCTCCCCCTGAGTGGGGCAGTTGCCGGTGCAGTCGCGTCGCCATGTCATCACCCGGTACGACCCGGCGGCCGGCGAGTGCGTGAAGTTGACGGGTGACCGGAACTCCTTCTCGACGACTGTCTTCCCTTGGAGCGTCTCCACGCGGACGTACCGCAGGGACGCGGCGGGTCCAGCGCCGCCTTCCGAGGTCAGCTCCAGAGAGCCGGCCGGTCCGGCGCTGTCGCCCGGCCGGGTGGGATCGGGCGCCTGGGTGCTCAAGGCATCCGCCTTCGGCGCGGAATCGGGCGTGGATGCCTGGCTGGTGCCGCAGGCGGTGGCACCGACGGCGAGCAGGATGGCGAGTGTTCCGAGTCGTGAGGGGCGCACGTGTTCCCTTCGAAGCCTGGGACGAACGAGGGTCAAGTGGGGGCGTGTCGTGGGCAGACGCGACGGTGCCGGCCGACGCGCGTGAAGCGCCTCGGCCGGCACCGCCCTTCGCGGATCGGCCGCGGGGCTCAGATCGGTCGGCCCACAGGATGCTGGTCACCGTCTTGCCCGTCTTGATCTTGCTGGCGCTCACGGGCTGCGCCGCGGCCGCGCCGTCCCCGTGGTTGTAGATCACGCCCAGCTCGTCGATGTCGTGCTGGTTGGGGCTCACGTAGGCGGGGTCGTCGATTCCGGCGTAGTCCATGCAGGAACCCGCGTTGGTGAACTGGTGGTCGAGGCCCCAGAGGTGTCCCACCTCCTGGCAGACGACGTGCTGCTTGGCGGCCTCGGTGTCGGTGCTCAGGTAGGTCTCGTTCTGCTTGTCCGTGCCGGTGGAGATGTGCCCCCTCCGGAGAGCTGGATCGAGGCGATACCGAGCCAGCCGGTGTTGCCGTGGGCGTAGTTGCAGACACAGATGGCGTTGCCGGTCGGGTAGGTGCAGCGGCGGCGCGCGGTGTTGCTCGTGTCACCCTGGTTGATGGAGAGCGGCAACGGCCTTCTGGATCCGCGGAGTCCAGTCGCTCGTCGAGCTGTTGATGACGTTGAGCTGAGCGGTGCCGTTCGTGGTGGCCCAGTGGTAACCGCCCCAGGAGTTGTCGGCGCTGGCCGGTGAGGCCCCGGCAATCAGGAGGGCGACGGTGCCGGCTATTCCGCCGAGCACGACAAGGGGGGACTTCTTCATCGAATTCCTCTCGGGACTTGCGTGGGGGTGGACAGATCCCGTGGTGCTGCTTGGGTGGCAGGGACACTGCAAGTCACCGAAGTTCGGATGGAAGATGCGCGCCAGCGGATAATGGTGACGATGCGTCATGCCTGCACCCCCACGCGAGAGGAACACGCGACACGGGCCCGCCCTCGAACCTCCCCCGCCCCGTCGTCGCCGCCAGGCCCGCACCCTCCGTGGCGGAGGGGCCGTTCGACCGATCGATCACGGAAACGGCCTACTTATCTACTTAGCCGTTACCTGGCTGAGGTTGCACGGGTTCGCCGGGGCTTCAGTTCGGGCTGCGAGTTCGAGGTGGGCGTCCGCCGTAGCGGATGCCTATCTCGCCACGGATATAGGCGAGATCCGGAGCGGTGCGCAGCCCGGCCATCGGCTGGTGAGGCTGATCACACTGCGGGTGGAGCCGGATCGCCGTACGTGGTGTGGTCGTTGATCAAGACGGTGGGATTCGTCGAGCCGGCGAAACCGCCGTGCACTACACGGCCGAGGGATAGGGAGCCGGCGGGAGTCGATCTGCCGGACGCCGCGGCCGGCGATCCAGGAAGAACCAAGTCATGCGTCTGCTCCGCGTCACACACGCGCCGTACCGCACCCTCCGTAGGCTACGAACCCTGAGCCGGCCTCGGTTGCCGCGCACCCGTGCCGGGCGTCGGCGGACCGTGCAAGCGGCGATGCTCCTCTGTGTGCTGGCACTTCTGCCCGCGACCTGGACCTTCACGGTGTCGGACAACCGGCTGCGGACCGTCGAAAGCGTGCCGCGCGCCGAGGTGGCGGTCGTGTTCGGTGCGGGCCTGCAGGGCGGGGAGCCCGGCTCCTACCTCGTCCACCGTCTGGACACGGCGGCCGACCTGTACAGGCAGGGGCGTGTCGAAGTGATTCTGGTGACCGGCGACAACAGCCGCCATGACTACGATGAGCCGCACGCAATGAGCATGTACTTGACGAAGCGGGGCGTCCCCCACGCGCGCATCGTCAGTGACTTTGCGGGCTTCGACACCTGGGACTCGTGCGTGCGCGCCAAGAAGATCTTCGGCGTCGACCGGGCGGTCCTCGTCAGCCAGGGCTTCCACATCCGGCGTGCGGTCGCCCTTTGCCAGGCGGCGGGAGTCCAGTCCTACGGCGTCGGAGTCTCCGGCTCGCGCAACGCGACCTGGTACTACAGCGGCGTCAGGGAGATCGTGGCGGCGGGCAAGGCCAGCCTCGACGCGACGTTCCAGCCGGACCCGAAATTCCTCGGCCCGAAGGAGCCGACGGTGCGACGGGCGCTCACGGCTGAGCGATGAATCGTGGCTCACGCACGGGCGATGCCCGCGACGTCCGTTCTGGGCCGGTGACGGCTCATGGCCTGTAGCTATCACCCGAATCACATGAGTGGGCCGATACCCCCTCCCCGTACTAGGTGCGGGGAGTCCGGTAATCGTCGAACCGGGCGGAGAACGGAGGCTGAGGTGGCAGGGCGCTCCAGGGCTGCGACATGGTGGGGCCGATTCGTGCTCGCCGTCGCGCTGCTCGTGGGCATCGTGCTGATGCACGTCCTCGGCCACCCTGGCGAACCCCCACCCACCTGTCCGGGAACCACCTGATCACAAGTGCCCACGCCGCTGTGGCGGCGGAGCATGTGGCGGCCGACCGGGATCAGGCGACGCCCCCCGGGCCCGCGCACGGGGCCGGAGTCACGGCCGTGTGCCTCGCCGTGCTCGGCGTCGGAATCGGCCTCCTCCTGGTGGCCCGTGGGGCGCTCGGACGCCGATGGCGCGGGGCCGACGCGCTGTTGCCGGCCGTACGGCTCGCTTACGCCCTCCGCGCGATCCCGCCTCCTGCCCCGCCCAGGTCCCTCCTGACCCGCCTCTCGTTGTTGCGCATATAGGCAGACCGGCTGCTCCACCTCGTGAGCGGAACGCCGCCTTGTCCATGCAACGACCACGTCAAGAGGTTCCACAGTCATGTCCCGACTCACCCGTCGTACCGTCCTCGGCGCCGGACTCGCCGCCGCCGGCACCGGTCTGCTGACCGCCTGCTCTGGATCCATGAGCGGCATGGATCACTCCTCCGGCGGGGGCGGCATGTCGCCGAGCGCCGACTACCTCGCCCCGGACAGCAAGGAGGTCGGCGCCACCGAAGCCCTCCGGAAGCCCGGTCCTGAGCGCAGGTTCAAGCTGACCGCCGTCGAGACCCCGCTCGACCTGGGTGGCGGACGCACCGTCCGGTCCTGGGCGTACGGGGACGACCTGCCCGGCCAGGAGGTCAGGGTCACCGCCGGCGACACCCTCGCCCTCACCCTGGCCAACAACCTCCCCGAGGCCACCAGCATCCACTGGCACGGACTCGCCCTCCGCAACGACATGGACGGCGTGCCGGGCCTCACCCAGCGCGACATCAAACCGGGCGACTCGTTCGACTACCGCTTCGCGGTCTCCCACCCAGGCACCTACTGGTTCCACCCGCACTCCGGCGTCCAGCAGGACCGGGGCCTGTACGCCCCGCTGATCGTCGAGGACCCCAAGGAGCCCCTGAAGTACGACAAGGAGTGGGTCGTCGTCCTCGACGACTGGGTCGACGGTGTCGACGGCTCCACCCCCGACGCCGTGCTCGCCGAACTGAGCAAGGGCATGGGCGGCATGGACCACGGAGGCTCCAGCGGCTCCGGCGGCATGGAGGGCCCCGACATGTCGAACATGTCGATGCCCACCGAGAAGTCCCCGTCCCCGAAGCCCTCCGGCCCCTCCCGGATGCTGATGGGCGCCACGAGCGACCTGCTCGGCGGTGACGCCGGCGATGTCGGGTACCCGCACTACCTGATCAACGGTCGTACGCCGGACAAGCCGCAGACCTTCGCCGCCAAGCCCGGCGACCGAATCAGGCTCCGCATCATCAACGCCGACGGCGACACCGCCTTCCGTATCGCCCTCGGCGGCCACAAGTTCACCGTCACGCACACGGACGGCTTCCCCGTCGAGCAGACGCAGGCCGACGCGCTCCTGCTCGGCATGGGCGAGCGCTTGGACGCGCTCGTCACCGTCGGAAACGGCACCTTCCCGCTCACTGCGCTCGCCGAGGGCAAGAACCGCACCGCCCTCGCGGTCCTGCGCACCGGAGGTGGCGCGGCACCGACCGCCTCCGTGCGCCCGAAGGAGCTCGACGGCAAGGTCGTCCACGGCGGTCAGCTGAAGGCGGCCGAGTCCGTACGGCTCGACTCCGGGCGCCCCGACCGGACGATCGAGTTCAAGCTCACCGGTTCGATGGCGAAGTACGACTGGGCCATCAACGGCAAGAAGTACGACCCCGCGCAGCGCTACCCGGTCCGCTCGGGCGAGCGCGTACGGCTGTCGTTCGTGAACAGCACGACGATGTGGCACCCCATGCACCTGCACGGCCACACCTACGCGCTCGCAGATGGCGGCGCGCGCAAGGACACCTCGATCGTGCTGCCGGGCAAGAAGCTCGAGGTCGACTTCGACGCCGACAACCCCGGCCTGTGGATGATCCACTGCCACAACGTCTACCACGCCGAATCCGGGATGATGACCGTCCTCGGCTACCTCAAGTAGAGATCGCGGCCGTACGGGAGCGGCCCGGCCGGAATGCCCGGCCGGGCCGCCTCCGTGACCCCCGGCGTCACACGTCAGGCCGCCAGTCGAAGGGGAAGTGCTTGCTCGACCCGCCGCGATACGGACGGGAGAAGTCGAACCCCTCGGCCTGGTCCGCCTCCACGACGCCCCAGGTCGCCACCTGCCCGGGCCCGACCTCCGCACCCGGGGCGTTGACCAGCTGGACCCGGCGCCCCGGGTCGGCCGTGGGGCCGGTGAGCGCCTTCGCGCCCACGCTCACCCGGTCGGACACGGTCGCGCGCCAGTACTCCAGGTCTTCGGCGGCGTCGAAGGTGATGGGTGCGTACCGCACCTCGCGCACGTCGCCGATCAGCGCACCGAACGTGCCGGGCCACCCCCCGACGTTGCCGCGGAAGAGCTGTTCCAGCGCGTCGCGCTGTGCGGGAGTTCCCTTGGCGTCGATGTAGAACATCACGCTCATCCGGGAGTCGGTGTTCTCCGCCCACATGTTGCCGGCGAACTCGCCCAGCGCCACGACCGCGAGGCCGTCGAGCCGCACGTCCCCGATGTGCCCTTCGTGGACCTTCCACACCAGGGTGAAGAGGCAGGAACCGTTCGTGGGTGCCTGCGCGAAGGTGCATGGGCAGGGCAGTGAGCAGCTGCAGACGTCGAACCACTCGCCCTCTAAATGCCAGTTCGTCTTGTCCATGTTCAGGGCGTTCCCGGTACCCCCTGAGGGTATGCAAATGCAGAAATTCGTTCGGCCTTAACCGGCCACCGCGAACAGCGCCGCCGCGTGGAACGGACGGCTCAGGCGCCTGCCGTTCGTTCAGCCCAGGGCCGCGAGGAGTTCGTTGCATGCCTCTTCGCAGGTACGGCACGCCTCTGCGCACAGGCGGCAGTGGTCGTGCATGTCCGCGTGGGAGGCGCACTCGTCGCCGCACGCCTTGCAGGCGACCGCGCACGCCTTCAGGAGCGCGGTAGTGATGTTGGCGTCGTAGCCGGTGTGACGGGACAGCACCGAAGCGGTGGTGTTGCAGATGTCGGCGCAGTCCATGTCGGTGCGGATGCACTTGGTCAGGTCGCCGACCATTCCTTCGGACAGACACGCGTCCGCGCACGCCGTACACGCCTGGGCGCACATCGTGCATGCCTCGATGCAGCGTGCGAGCTTGTCCGGGTCGATGTTTCCGAGATCGGCCGGGTAGGTGGCGAGCATGTCCTTGGCCGTGGTCATGGGGTGCCTCACTTTCTGGGCGAAGGCCGAAGGGCCGTGCCGGCCGCGCCTGTCGGCCTCCTCAGTCTCAGTGTGTGTTCAGCGGGAGGCGGTGGCCAACGCGCAGAAGCACGTCGATCGTGCTGCCGGGCAAGCGGCTCGAGGTCGACTTCGACGCAGGCCCCCGGAGAACAGCCTGGCCGGGGTTCCCGGCCAGGCCATTTCGCCCGTCTCCGCTCAGCCGACCGGCCGGGCCTCGTACTCGCCGGCCCGACGCACCGCGGCCACCAGCGCGTGCGTGTCCACCTCCGCGCCGTCCTCGAACCCGACAGTGCTACGTCCACTCCGTACGTCGGTGCGCGCCGACCGGACGCCGGGGACTTCCTCCAGCTCGTCGTCGATCAGCAGACCGCAGCTCGTGCAGTGCATCCCCTCGACTACGAGGGTCACCTCGGGGCCAGTGACCTGCGCCTCGTGCTTCTTCTTCCCGCCGAACAGTGGCATGATCACGCCTTCTCGAAGTCGATGGAGCCGGTCTGCATGCCCATGGCGCAGGAGAACCGGAGCGTCCCGGCGTCACGCGTGCCGAGGTCGATCTCGGTGTCGCCGTTGCGTTCGACGATCTCCTGGACGCCGAGCTCGGGGATGGTGAAGGCCCGCGCGCAGCCGCCGGAGTCCTTGCCGCGCAGGATGAGCGTGGTGGGCAGGCCGGCCTTCGCGGTGAACTGGGTTGGGGTGTAGAAGTCCGTCACGGTCAGGGTGATCACCTGCCGGCCGGAGGCGTCGACGCGTACCGGCGCATCGTTCGGTGCGGGCTCCTCGGCCTCGTCACCGCTGTCCGCGCCCGCCGAAGCGCCGGGCTCGGGGGAGAAGACGGGAGCGGCGGCTGACGCGCTCTTGCCGCCCTGGTCCAGGCTGACCCAGCCGCCTGCCTGGAGCCCGGAGGCGACCGTCCACACGGCGACCGCCAGGACGACGACGCCGGTGAGCGAGGCCAGCTGGCCCGAGAGCGCTCGGGTGGAGCGGCGGAAGAGGTAGCCGAGGAGGGCGAACAGCGGGGCCGTACCAAGGACGAACCCCGCCATGACGGCAGCGCCGGCCACCGGCGAGCCCGAGGTCACGGCGATCAGCTCGACGGACAGCGTGACGCCGCACGGGACGAGTACGGTCGCCAGGCCGATGAGGGAGGGAGTGGCGAGCGACTCGGTCTTGGCGCTGCGCCGGAACAGCCGGCCGAAGGAGGCGGGCGCCCGGGGCACGAAGCGGGCCACCGCCTTGACCCCGAACAGGTCGAGCGCGAACAGCACCATGAGGAGGCCGGCTGCGATGAGCATCACGGCCCGGGCGCGGGGGCTGGGCTGGAGGGCGTCACCGAAGACGCCGAGCAGTGCGCCGAGGAGGGTGTGGGAGACGAGTTTGCCCGCGAGGAAGGCGGCGACGGGGGCGAGCGCCTTGGGCTCCGGGGGAGCGGCGGGCGTCGCCTTCGCGGCCGAGCGGCGCGCCCCGGCCAGGGCGGGTACACGGGCGGGGGCTGCGGCGGCGGAAGCGCGGCGGGTCACCGCACCCGCGAGCAGACCCCCCTGGACGGCGGCACACGAGGCACCACCGGCGATCAGACCGGTCGTGAGACCGGTGACGAGCAGGGTGACGGACGACGGCATACGTCGGGACTCCTGAACAGGAAAGGCGGCACGAGCACGTGTACGAGCGCATGCCGGGCTGAACGTGAGGGCGGGCGCGTCCGAGGAAGGGCTTCCGCGGACGGGCCGCCGTCACGTCCGGCTGACGCAGAGACGGGTCAGTTCAGGAGGGGAGGGCGAGGCGAGGGGCGGCGGAACACCGGAGCGGGGTGGCCCCGGCTGGGCGAAGGCCGGCGCCGGCGCGTCCTCGGCGTGCGCGCACCCGCTCTGGTCGCCGGCGACCGGCGGAACGGACGGCTGGGCGCAGTCGCTCACACTCGACATCGGGCAGGTCTGCTGGAAGCTGTGGGGGTCAGAGACGGCCGGAGCCGCGCCGTTCTCGGCGGCGTGCATCCCGGGCATCATCTCGCCCATGTCCATGGATGGCATCGAGCCGGTCATGCCCGGCGTTGCCATGGCCGGACGGGCCATCCCAGTGAGGCACAGCATGACGACACACGCCAGCAGCAGCACAGGCAGCAGCCTGAGGCGGGAGGGCGCGGCAGTGGTCACGAGCGGCATCGTAGCGGCACCGGGTGACGCTGCGGGCAGCGGACCGCGCGTACGGCACGGTCAGGATGTGTTCCCGACACTGCACGTGGCGCCGGGCTCTGGAGCCTGAGGCCCCTGGGCATACCGGTCGAGGAAGGCGCCCACGCGGGAGTCGGAGGCGCTGCTCACACCCACCTGGTGGCCCCAGGCCGTGAGGACGATCGGCGAAGCCTGGTCCGTGCGCGGACTCATCAGGCTGTACGGCGTCTTCGTGACGCGCTCGCCCAGCGCCTTGACGTCGGCCGCCGTGGCCTTGTTCGTGTACGTCACCCACACAGCGCCGTGCTCCAGCGAGTGAACCGCGTTCTCGTCCCGTATTGGCGTCGGGTACACGTCGCCGTCGCAGTTCTGCCAGACAGGATCGTGATCACCGCCGGCCGGCGGCGTCATCGGGTAGGTGAGGTCACCAGTGACATGGTTCCGGCCGAGGTCGGACCAGGTCCGCTCGCCCACGATCGGAGCGGCCTTGCTCTGGCCGTCGTCGCCGCCGGTCGAGACGAGGTAGCCGACACCGCCGACGGCCGCCGCGAGAATCGCCGCCGAGACGGCGAACGTGGTGACACGCCTACGGTGCTCCCGAGCGCGCTCTGCTCTCCGCAGTTCTTCCGCTCGCGCACGGCGGGCGGCCGATTTGTCGTTCGAGCCGGGGTATCCCATGAGCGGCGCACCTCCCGGGGCCGCGGGTCGTCCCTTCCATCGTAGGGACGGCGGTGCCGCTCACGCGATTCAGGCGACTGTGAGCGTCGCCTTCATGTACGGGTGGATCGAGCAGAAGAAGGGGTAGGTGCCGGGCTTGTCCGGGGCGGTGAAGCTGGCCGACTGCCCGCCTGCGATCTCGCCGGTGTCGAATGCCTCGCCCTCCGTCGCCGTGACCGTGTGCGGAACCGAGTCCTGGTTGACGACGGTGATGGTCGCGCCGGGGCGGATCTTCAGGGACGTCGGCTTGAATGCGAAGCCGCGGATGATGATCTGGTCGGCGGCAGCTGCCGTAGGGCTTGCGGGCGGCGTGCTGCGGGGTGGGGTGGGTTCTGTGCCGCCGTCGCCGCAGCCGGTGAGGAGTAGCACGAAGCACAGGGAGCCGAGTACGGCGACGCCAGCACTGCGCGAGCGGGGGAGAGACGGCATGGAAACCCCTGGTGAGGCGAGCGGGCGAGAGAAGGACCGGGCGGTCGGGCCGCGGCTTGGGGAACAGCTTCCTCGAGAGGAGGCGGTTCGGCATCGGTACTCGGCCGTTCGCCCCGGTCGCTCACCCGCACGTGCCCGCGGCGGCTCGGTAACCGCCTCCTGCCTCGCGCGAGGCCGTTCATCCGGCGCCGGTACTCTTCGCCGTCGATCCGCCCGTGCAGGAGCAGCCCCGTGCACCACCGCTCCGCGGCCGCCAGAGCGGCACGATGCCCCCGAAGCCGGGCCAGAGGAGGGCAGCGACTCTCGTCCGTGCTGATCAGACGAACGATGTCGTACCAGAGGGCGGCCGCGATCAGGGCCCCGAGGAGTATCGCCAGCAGAGCAACCACCACGGTCCTCACCACCGCGGTACGAAACCGGATGTTCCTGCTTTCATTCTCCGCCGCAATACAGGTGGTGATGATGATTGGATCCGCGCCCCACGACCTCCAACCGAAGATCCTCGCGCCCATGGTGAGGGGCAGGCCGGCAGGGGAAGGTCCAGTGCCGGCTACTGCTTGGCGTCCATGACTCCGGCGCGCCAGAGGCCGACGACGGCTGCCGCGATGCCTCCGGCCAGGTAGAACGGAGAGTGGCCGCCGGGCAGGACGGCCAGCTCGCTGAACTGGTCGATCCAGTTGAGGGCCAGGACGACCAGGCCGAGCCAGAACAAGGTCCAGCCGACGATCCGGTTCGGGACCGACCGGGTGTGCATTTTGCCGATCTTGGTCTTGCCGCTCATGGCAGCCTCGTGTGTCAGGGTGTGGTCGTCCGCTCGCTCGGGACGTCGTTCGGCCTCTCCAGGCGCGACACGTCCTCGACGCCCGGCTGTCGGCGTGCCGAGATCACGAGGTAGGTGACGGCGCCGAGGAAGACCACGACCGAGGTCCAGTTGTTCAGACGCAGGCCGAGGAACATCTGGGCCTCGTCGATGCGTAGGTACTCGATCCAGAAGCGCCCGACGGTGTAGGCCGCGACGTACAGGGCGAATGTCCTGCCGTGTCCGAGCGCGAAGCGGCGGCCCGCCCAGATGACCAGCACGGCCACGCCCACGTCCCACAGGGACTCGTAGAGGAAGGTGGGGTGGTACGTCGCCACGTCGAGCATGTCGTCCGGGCGGTTGGCGCGGTCGATTTCCAGGCCCCAGGGGAGCGTGGTGGGACGGCCGTACAGCTCCTGGTTGAACCAGTTCCCCCAGCGGCCGATCGCCTGGGCCAGCGCGATGCCGGGCGCGACCGTGTCCGCGTAGGCCGGGAAGGAGATGCCGTACCGCCGGCAGCCGATCCACGCGCCGACGCCGCCGAGGGCGATGGCGCCCCAGATGCCGAGTCCGCCCTCCCAGACGTACAGGGCGCGGATCGGCTCGCCGCCCTCGCCGAAGTACGCGTCAGGGCTGGTGATCACGTGGTAGAGGCGCCCGCCGACGATGCCGAAGGGCACCGCCCAGATCGCGACGTCCGCGATGACCCCCTTCTCCCCGCCCCGGGCCACCCAGCGCCGGTTGCCGAGCCAGATCGCGACGAAGACGCCGAGGATGATGCAGAAGGCGTAGGCCCGCAGAGGAAGGGCGCCGAGGTAGAGGACCCCGGTCGACGGGCTGGGCAGGTAGGCAAACTCCATGATTTCACCGTAAAGCATTCATCTAAGAAGATTAGTAAAGTCCTGGTCCTCTTTCGGCATGCAGGCCGACGAGGCTGACAGCGTGTGGGCCCGCTTGCGCCGCCGAATCAGGCCCAGCAGAGCCGGAGTGCCGAGCAGAGCCTCCGGCCACGAACCCAGGCTTGCTGCGATCGTCCGCTCGCCCAGGAGCGGAATCCGCTCGACCAGGTAGCCCCCGCGCCACGTGCCGATCCGGTCCCTGACGTCTCCGTCCGGCCCCACGATCGCGCTGACGCCGCTCGTCGACGCGAGGGCGACGGCCCGGCCGTGTTCGATGGCCCGGATGCGGGCCATCGCCAGCTGCTGCTCCGACTGTCCGCCCTGGAAGCCTCGCTCGTAGGTGGCGTTGTTGGTCTGCACGACGAGGAGGTTCGCGCCGGCCCGCACGGTGTCCCGTACCCGGCTGTCGTACGCGATCTCGTAACAGATCACGTCGCCGAGCCGGACGGGGCCGGCGGCGAGGGGTGCCTGGGACGTGCCCGGGATGAAGTCCCGGGGGATGAGCTGCAGTGCGCCGAGCCCGCCGAGGACGGACCGGGCCGGGATGTACTCGCCGAACGGGACCAGCTGCCGCTTCGCGTACGCGGCCACAGGCCCCTGCCCGGGAAGCCAGAGCTGCCCGGCGTTGTACGAGCGGCCCCCGGGTCCATCGAGGATCGCGCCGATCAGCAGCGGCGCGTCCAGCTCGCGGACCGAGTCCGCGACGAGCCCGCCCAGCTCGGGGTCGGCCTCGGGGTCGCTGTCCAGAGAGTTCTCCGGCCACAGGACCACATCCGGGCGCGGGACCTTGCCCGCCCGGACGTCGTCGGCCAGCTTTCGGGTCTCACGGGCGTGGTTCTCGGCGACACCGCGTACACGCGCCTGCTCCTCCAGGGTTCGCGCGCGCTCGACGTTGCCCTGCACGACCGCCACGACAGCGCTCTTCCCGCTCGCCGCCGGGGCCGTCATCAGCGATGGGGACGAGGCGAGAGCGGCCGTGCCGCAGGCGGCGATCGCCCAGGCCCGGACGCGGGCAGCCCTCCGCGCCGTGATGACGTAGGCCAGCAGTGAACCGAGGAGCGCCGTGACGAAGGTGAGCGCGGGAGCGCCGCCTATGGCCGCCCAGTCGGCCCACGGTGCATCGGCCTGGCCGAAGGCGAGCCGCCCCCATGGGAAGCCGCCGAGCGGGGCCCGCCCCCGTACGGCCTCCACCGCAACCCACCAGGCCGCGGCGAGCAGCGGCCAGCCGGGCGTCCGCAGCAGCTGCGGCAGCAGCATGGTCGCGAGCGCCAGGATCAGGGTCTGCGCGGCCGTGAGGGCAAGCCAGGCGGCCACGGCGAGGTTGGCGAGCCAGGCGATCAGGGGGCCGAAGAAGAAGGCGCCGAAGACGGCTCCCACGGTGAACGCGGACCGGGCTGACCGCCCCCGGACCGCGATCAGCAGGAGCGCCGGTCCCACCGGTGCGAGAAACCACAGGCCGATCGGCGGGAACGAGGTGTAGAGCACGATCCCCGCGAGCCCGGCCGTGCCCCACGCCTGCTTCAGCGGGAGTCGCGCCTGCCGCCCTATGTGCTGTCCGTCGAGCGTCACGCGGGTACGGGGCACTTCTCGGCGGTACGGAGCCGGCGCACCAGCGCGTACAGGAGCAGGCCCACGGAACCGAGCGCCAGAACGGGCTGGAGCGGGGCCCACAAGGACAGGGCGCCGCTCACGCCGATGGCGAGCACGACGAGCTTGTTGCAGATGGGGCAGCCGACGGCGAAGGCCGAGAGCAGGCCGGCGCCCAGGGCGCGCGCCGTCACCGGCCGCTCCTCCGGAGCCTGCGCGACGGCGGGGCGAGGGCCCACACGGACGTACGTCGAGACCAGCAGCCCCTCAAGGACCGAGCTGACGATCCACACCGGGTAGTTCCACCAGAGGACCGGGGTCATCCGGGTGTAGAACGGCGAGGGGACGACACCCGTGGGCACGCCGATCACGATCGCCGCGAGCAGGGCCACCGCCACGGCGACGGCCCATCTCCGCAGAGGCCAGCTGCCCATGGACGTACTCCTTCGAAGGGGGAAGCCGCCGGCCGGGTGAGCACGCCACTGCGGGGGAGCCTGCTCAGAGGGACCGGCCGACGGCGGAACCGATCGTAGTCTACGAAACTGCTTAGAAGAACAGTAGGGATCTTCGTCACTCTCCGGGGGCCGGGCGGGGGCGTCGCCGCCCCGACCGAGCCGTGAGTACGAGCAGTGTCCCCGACAGGCCGTACAGCGCGATGGCTGCGGCGGTCCTGCCTGCTTCCCGCTGCTCCGGCGCTGCTGGGACGTACAGGGCTCGGGTCCCGCGTACGCTCCCGCCCGCCGACAGGTCTACGGGGACCCAGGACTCGACCGTACGGTTCCCCGGGTCCCGGAAGACGGCGTACACGAACCAGCGCCCCGCATCGCGCAGGGTGATCGCGCCCCGGAACTTCCCGGCGTCATCGGGGGCCAGCGCGCCGGTGACCTCACGGCCCGCGCGCCGGGCGACGAGGGAGGGTGCGCGGAGAGGTTCCGGCGCGGTCGCCTCGACCTGGACCTCGACGACGGAGCGGCGCACCGAGACGTTCCAGTCCACCTCGCCCACCACATCTCCTTGGCCGGGATCGTGGGCCGACGCCCGACCTGGTGAGAGGAGGGGCTGAAGCGCGGCGATGGTGGCGACCAGGGCGATCGCCACCACCCGAGCACCCTGCCCCTGGCCCCGAGGCAGCCCCTCTGCCGCGAGAACGGCCAGCGCGGACCCCGCCGCCGACAACAGCAGTGACGGGATCGCGAAGTCGCCGTACAACAGGACGTGCCGGGCGCTCCAGAAGGTGTCCCGGCCTTCGTCGGTGTGCAGTGAGTCGTCCCAGTACATGCTGAACAGGGCCAGCAGACCGCTGATCGTGCCCGCCACAAGCCATCTAAGTCGCTCGCTCCTCGGGTTGTCGGACTGGCGGCTGACGGGTCAGGAGAGCGCGCTGCCCTTCTTCCAGGTCTCCCAGTCGACGTTCCAGGCGCCGTAGCCGTTGTTCACCGCGACCGTGTCCGTGGAGTTCACGACGGTGACCGGGTCGCCGAAGCGCACCTGGTCGTAGAACCACTTGGCGTCCGCCGTGCTCATGCCGATGCAGCCATGGCTTGCGTTGATCCGGCCGAACTTGCCCTCGTTCCAGGGCGCCGCGTGCGCGTACGTTCCAGACGGAGTGAGCTGGACGTCCCACTTCACGTCTTCCATGTCGTACGCCTCGGGGCCGAAGATGCCGACGGTGGCGGAGTTCATCCGGATCGAGGGGACCTTGCCCAGGACGACCATGGTGCCGTTCCAGGTCTCGAAGGTCTCCTTGCCGGTGGAGACCTTGAGGGTCCGCAGGGCCTTTCCGTTCTTGGAGACCGTCATGGTCTTCTTCACGACGTCGATGGTGCTGGTCACGGCGTCGCCGATGCGGAAGTTCACGACGCGCTGCTGCGTGCCGTAGACGCCGCCGCCCGCGTCCACGCCGGCGAGGTCCATGCGGAGCGTGACGTCGGTGCCCGGCTTCCAGTACTCCTTCGGCCGGTAGTCGATCCGGTCTTTGCCGTCCCGGTCCTTCATCCAGTTCCAGGCTCCCTCGACCGCCGGGGACGAGGTCACCTTGAGCTTCCGCTCGACGGCGGCCTTGTCGTGGATCGGTTTGTTGAAGGTGATCGAGACCGGCAGGGCGACACCGACGGTCGACCCCTTGTCGACGTTGTACGTGCCGACGAAGGTCTTCGTGGCCGCGGGGGTCGTGTAGCTCGACGACTTGCTCAGGGGCGCGCCGTCACCGCCAGTGCCCTGGGCGGAGATCGTGTACGTGGTGCCGGGGGCGAGGGGAGTGGTCGAGGTCCAGACGGACTTGTCCTCTGAGAGTGTGCCTTCGACCTTCCCGGGCCCCCGCGCGCTCACGTCCACGGAAGCCAGCACGCCGCCGTCGACCTTGACCGTGATCTTCCCCGAGGTCGCGGTGTCGACGGCTATCAAGGACGGCCCGCCGCGCTCGGTGGTCTTCTCCGCCGCCTTCCCGGCACCTCCGGTGTCGGAGTCGGTCGCCCCTGCGGAGCTGCATCCGGCGACGAGGAGCGCGGCGGCCGAAGCCAGCGCGACCATGGGTACGGCACGGCGCTGGTTGCGGGATCTCGTGTTCTTCATGGCACCTTCCAGCTAAGCATCTAAGTGACTTAGAAGACGAATGGGGGCACGGTCCGGTTCCCGTCCGACTGGCGGAGGTGGACCGCGAGCTCAGTGGGCGTGGCCGTCGTCCGCCGGCTCGGCGCTCGTGGTCGCCTCTCCGGGCGTGCTCGGTTCGGCGGTCGAGGAAGGAGCCGACGGTTCGGGCTCGGCTCCGTGGTCGTCCGTCTCCGGCTCGCCGCCTCCGCCGTGGCTGTGCCCGCCGCCCTCCGACGCCTCACCGGCCATCCCGGCCGCGATCGTGCTCAGACCGAGGTAGCTGCCGCCGGCGAGGAGCAGGAAGGCCAGCCCGAGAGGGCTGAAGATGCGGCGGGAGGAGGTCTCCGCGTCCTTGAGTACGAAGGCGACGAACGAGACGACGATCCCCAGCGGGACCAGGACGGCTCCGCGCGCGGGGAAGTCGCCGAAGTGCTGGAGCCCGCCGCTGAGCATGCCGATGCCGAACGAGAGCAGGAGGGAGGCGGCGACCACGGCCAGGGCGCGGGCGAGCGGCGGACGGTCCTGGGCCAGCAGGAATTCGTTGACCACCGTGGCGGCCAGGAACACCAGGACGCCGATGATCCCCACCATGGTGTAGCGGGCGGGGTCCAAGGGGTGGTGCACCACGGCGCCGCTGATCAGACCCGCGCCGACGAAGTACAGGACGTAGCCGATGTATCGGCCGGCCAGAGGCGTCTTGCGCTTGCGGCGGGATCGAGCGCGCCGGGCGGCGGCACGTCCTCCAGGTACGGGCTGCGGCGCGGTGTGGTCAGGGGCGGGCCGGTCGGTGATCAGGGACAAGGGAGCCTTCCAAGGTGCGGTGGGCGCGCAGCGGTCGACCTTCCGACCAGGGGAGCGGAAGGGACGGCGCCGAAAGTGCGAGGGAGTGGCCTGAATCGTGGCCTGTTGGCGCGACGGCGCGATAGCACTTCGGACGTGAGGAGGTGACCAGGTGGTGGGTCGGTGAAATGGGCTCGGACCCCGAGGGTGGCCGGTCGCCTCGACTGCCTGCTAGATGCGCAGAACGACCGATGCGGGGCAGGGTGACGCCGCGGGAGGAACCGTCACCGCAGGGCTACTGGTGCCGGCCGTGCCGTCGAGAGCGCGCTCCGCGTCAAGCGGGGACGCTGCGGGCGGAAGGACATCGGACCCTACGGAGGGCTGTCCGGTCGCGCAGTCCGGTACGGCGTGCGTCGGCGCTCCGTCGGTGCCGCGGTCGTCGACGGACGCCTGAAGCTGCTCGTGGAAGTGGCCGACGGGGGCCGTGGCGACACCGCCTGGTGTCGTGTGCCCGGCGCTGCTGTCGGCGTGGAGGCCGTGCGCGTACAGGAGCCCGAAGAGAAGGGCTCCGAGCCACAGCAGACGCGCCCACGGCGGAACCAGGGACCGCGCGCGGGGCTTCCTCGCCGCCGTAGGTTCCGTGACCACGGCGAGATCATAACCAGCCTGGGTGACGCGGCCGGACCGGGGTCGCTTCAGACTTCCCGGGGCTCGATGATCGAGCAGACTGCCGAAGGCTCCTCGCACGAGCGGCCGTCCTCGGCGGCCTTGCGGGTCTCGGCGAGGGACCGACGCAGGGCGAGCAGGTCGGCGACGGTGGCGTCGATCTCGGCGATGCGTGCGTCGAGGAGATCGCGTACGGCGTCGCACGGGGCCGGCCGCCACGGTGGATCTCGAGCACGGTGCGCACATCGTCGAGATGCAGCCCCAGGGCGCGGGCGCAGCGACGAGAGCGGCGCGGGTGGTCCGGGGCTGCTCCCGGATCACCCGGAGAACGTGGGGCGCTGGTCAGTCCTCGGCCGGGACGGCGCGCGGGGCCCACTTCTCTTCGACACGGCCGTAACGCCAGAAGAGCAGTGCGCCCGCCCACGTCACCACGAAGAGCAGGACCACGGCGTACCCGACGCTGTTGAGGTCGATCGCCGCGATCCAGTCCCAGAAACCGCCGCGCAGCTCCAGCTTCTCGCCGGCGACGGAGAGGAGCTCGACCGTGCCGATCAGGAGAGCCGCTGCGACCGAGAGGCCCGTGACCGTGATGTTGTAGAAGACCTTCCGTACCGGGTTGGAGAAGGCCCACGAGTACGCGAAGTTCATGAACGAGCCGTCGATGGTGTCCAGCAGGCTCATTCCGGCCGCGAAGAGCACCGGCAGGCAGAGGATCGCGTACCAGGGGATGCCGGCCCCCGCCGCGCCGGCGGCCAGGAAGAGCAGCGACACCTCGGTCGCGGTGTCGAAGCCGAGGCCGAAGAGGAAGCCGAGCGGGTACATGTGCCAGGGCTTGCCGACGGCGCGCGTCGCGCGACCGAGGACGCGGCTCATGAGGCCACCGCCCGAGTTCAGTTGGGCCTCCAGCTCGGTCTCGTCGTGACGGCCCGTACGCATGCGGCGGAACACCTTCAGGACCGCGATCAGCGAGACCACGTTGAAGGCGGCGATCACGTAGAGGAAGACGCCGGAGACCGAGGTGCCGATGAACCCGAGGGTCTGCTGGAGTGCCGAACCGTCGTCCTGCACCGGTCCGGCGAGTGAGCGGACGCCCAGGGCGAACAGCAGCGCCAGGAGGAACACGACGGTCGAGTGCCCGAGCGAGAAGAAGAACCCGACGGAGAGCGGTCGCTGACCGTCGGATATGAGTTTGCGGGTGGTGTTGTCGATGGCGGCGATGTGGTCGGCGTCGAATGCGTGACGCATGCCGAGGACGTACGCGGTGACACCGAGGCCGACGCCGAACGCGCCCTGACTGCCGAGGCTGAAGTGCTGCGGGACGACGATCAGCAGCAACGTGCCCCAGCCGATGACGTGCAGTGCCAGGATCGCTGCGGCCAGACCGCCCGCGCGCGCCCATTCGCGAGGTGTGAGGGCGGCCCTCATACGGTGGAGCAGTGGCGGCGCGGCCGGAGTCGACTGGGGCATCGGTGTCCTCGTGAAGCAGGGGCAGGGCGACCCCTATTCTTAGCTGCTTAGAAGGCGTATCTGCAAAGTTAGTGCAACAACTATGCATGGCTTTCCACAGCCAGGGCTCGGTTGGAGCCTGCGGGCGTACGGTCAGACGCCGGGCGGGCAGGCGACCAGCAGCGGCAGCAGCGGGACGGCCAGGGCGACGGAGGCCACCGAACCCCAAAGAGCCGGGTGAGGGGCCCGGCGCGGGCCCAGGATGCGCTTCATGCGGAGGAGGGCAGTCGAGCCGCCCGCGCCGAACGCGCCCTTCGGTGCCCGGCCGGCGGCCATCTCGTACATCGCGGTCGCCAGGACCTCGTGCGAGTGGCTTCGCAGGGCGCGGTCGTCCGCGATCATCTCAAGCAGCACAGTCACCTCCTCCCGTGCCCGGCGGGCGAGCGGCAAACAGGGGAAGACCGTGGCGAACGCCTGCGCGACCGCGATCAGCAGATGATGGCGGCCGGCGATGTGCGCCCGCTCGTGCTCCAGGACGGCGTCGAGCTGCTCTTCCGTGAGCAGTCGCACGGCAGCTTCGCTCACGACGATGCGGGAGCGGAGGCCCGGGAGGCAGTACGCCGCAGGGGTGCCGTGCGGTAGGACGGTGGCGCGCAGGCGGTCGCAGCGCACCCCCACCATGTCGAGCCGGTCGCGGTGCCGGGCGCGCATGAGTCCCGCGCGCGCGAGGTGGAAGAGGAAGGCGCCGGCGAAGGCGATGACCACGGTGAGGGGCATCGCCAGGGCCAGCTGGTCGACTGTCGTCGGGTTGGGCACCACCGGGGTCCCCGTACCCAGGCCGCATGCGTGCAGCAACCCCACGAGTCCCGCGTGCAGATGCTCGGTGCGGGCCGCCAGCTGGGAGGCGGCGAGCGCGGTCGCGAGCGTGAACGACACCATGAGGGCGAGCCATACGGCTGCTCCGAGGGCCGGTGCCCGGTGCGGCCAGGCGCTGCGCACCATCAGGCGCGGGGCGGCGACGCCCACGACGGCCGCGTACCCCAGGAGGGCCGGGGCCGCGTTCACTGCTTCGCCCGTCGCCCGACGGTCCGGAGGGCCTTGCGGAGAGCCGCGATCTCGTCGTCGTCGAGGTTCTCCACGAACTGGACCAGGGCCGCCGGCCGGTCCTCGCTGACTTCCAGGCCGTCCTCCATGAGCGCGGCCGAGTACGCCTCGCGGGTCTCCGCGGCCTTGTACAGCCAGATCCGACCGTTCCTGGCCCTCGTGAGGTGGCCCTTGTGGAAGAGGATGGTCGTGACCGTGGTCACGGTGGTGTAGGCGACGTCCCGGTGCAGGTTGATGTCATCGACGACCTCACGCACGGTCGCGGGGCGGTCCCATCTCCAGAAGCGGTCCATGATCTCCGCCTCGAGCTCCCCCAGCCGACGCATGGGCCGTGTCCTCTCCGCTGATCCCGAGTTCGACTTCATAGTAGACGGGCAGCTCACGGGGGAGTCCCGCCCAGGTGGAGCGGCTGTTCTTACGAGGCCCGCTTCGGGCCGTTTGGGTGATGGCGCAGTGGGCACACGCGGCCACCTTGCGTAACCTTGTCACCAGAAGGGCACCGACAGCTATTCCGCCACCGCTTCGCCGGTCGCGGTGCAAAGGGGTGCTGATGTCGATGACGAGTCGGCGTGATCTGCTGGCGAGATCTGCGGGAGCGCTGGCGGTCACCCTCCTACCCAGCTCCTGCGCGGTAGGAGTGAGCACACCGCGGGAGCGGCCGGTCACTACGCCCGATCGGCGAGTGGACTGGGACGCCTTGCGGGCGCAGTTTCGTCTGGAGCCGGGATGGGTGAACCTCGCGTTGTTCTACCTGGCCTCGCATCCGAAGGTGGTGCGGGACGCGGTGGATCACCTGAGCGCACAGGTCGACGCCAACCCTCTGTCGGTGCCCACGGGGATGGCGTTGCCCGACGGTCCGACGGGATGGCCTCGGGTACGCCAGGCGCTCGCGGCCTATCTGGGAGGCCGGGCCGAGGACATCGCGATGACGGCGAGCACGAGTATCGGGCTGGGTGTCGTCTACAACGGCGTCGTGACCCGTCCGGGACAAGAGTTCCTGTTGACGGAGCTCGACCACATCTCCCATCGCACCGCCGCCCGACTGGCCGCCGAGAGGCACGGCAACACGGTGCGACTGGCCTCCTGGTTCGCCGATCCGGCCACCGCTTCGGCGGAAGCCATCGCAGCGGCGGTCGGCGAGGCGATCCGCCCGAACACCAGAGTCGTGGGGATCACCTGGGTGCAGTCGAGCACGGGGCTTCGGATGCCGGTGCGTGCGGTGGCCGAGGCGGTGCGCCGGGCCAATGAGGGGCGCAGTCCTGCCGACCGGTGCCTGCTGGTCGTCGACGGCGTGCACGGGCTGGCGGCAGTCGACGAGGACGCCGCCGGCCTGGGCGCGGACGTGGTGATCGCCGGAACGCACAAATGGCTGTTCGGCCCCAGGGGAACGGGGCTGATCTGGGTGGCACCGGACGTCCTCGACCAGCTTCGGCCCACGTTCGTGAGCTTCATCGGGAGCGGAGGAACCGCGGCCCTGTCACCCGGCGGGTTCCTGGCGTTCGAGCACGCCTTCGCCCTGCCGGTGGCGGTAGCGCTGCATGAGCAGTTGGGCCGAGCACGCGTCGCCGCCCGCATCACGCAGCTGTCGACGCGGGTGAAGCAAGGGCTGAGGCGCCTCCCCGGGGTCACCGTGCACACACCTGCCGACCCGGATCTGTCAGCGGGCATCACCTGTTTCAGCGTGGCCGGATACACCCATCAGCAGGTCGTCGACCACGCCGCCACCCGCCGCGTGCGGCTGTCCACCTTGAACTACACCCGCATCGGCACCGCCGTCATCAACACCCCGGCAGAGATCGACACCGCACTCAACAGCCTGGCTGACCTCACCCGCTGAAAGCTGCTCCGGGCTCGCTCGGCTCCACGAGACGGCGGGCGGGGAAACGAAGACCAAGGCGGTTACGCAGCGCTACACGCCACCTAGCCGTAGCTATGCGAAACAGGGCCTACGATGAGGCCATGAGGGCCGACAAGAAGCGCGCAGTGCCGCCGAAGTGGATGCGTGTGCATGGGCTTCTCGTCCTGGCCGTACTCATTGGGCTGCTCGGCATGCACGCGATGGGGCCCGTACCTGCGATCGCGCAGCCGAGCGGCTCGAACCAGCCTGCGGCTGTGATGCTCGACGCGACTGGGCACTGTGATCACGACTGCTCGGGCCACGAAGGGCAGGGTCACCACGCCGATCCGGCGTGCGCCTCGGCCGCTGTCGGGGCCTCGGTCTCACTCCCCGCGCTCCAGCCCACGGTGATCTGCCCCGACGAGCCGACTGCCGGCCTCGCCACCACGCACACCTTCGCAGCCGACCGGGGCCGTGCCCCTCTGTCGCTGTCCGAACTTCAACTCCTGCGGATCTAGGAAGCGCCCCCCGGCGCCGTGCCCCATGTGGCTCGTCCCACCGGGCGAGGAGGCGCTCATCGGCATACCTTCCAAAGCGAACGCAGGAGTCATACATGAACACGCACCGTAAGCTGATCCGTCGTACCGGTCTCGTCGCCGCCAGTGGCGTCGCCGCCCTGGTGCTCGCCGCCTGTGGCGGCAACGGCGGAAGTGGTCACGACATGGGTTCCATGGAGTCCACGACCTCGGCGCCCGCCACCAGCGCGCCGGCGCAGACCGGGGACCACAACGCGGCGGACGTCTCCTTCGCCAAGGAGATGATCCAGCACCACCGGCAGGCCGTGGAGATGGCCGATCTGGCCCCGACGCGGGCCGAGTCCACTGAGACGAAGGACTTGGCCGCGAAGATCAAGGGCGCTCAGGATCCGGAGATCAAGACGATGTCCGGCTGGCTCACCTCGTGGGGCGAGGAGGTCCCCGCCGACATGTCCGGCCAGGGCCACGACATGGCGAACGGCATGCCCGGCATGATGAGCAAGGAGGACATGGACGCGCTCATGAAGGCCAAGGGTGCCGAGTTCGACAAGATGTTCGCCGAGATGATGATCAAGCATCACGAGGGTGCCATCGAGATGGCCGAGAAGGAGAAGGCGGAGGGCAAGTACGGCCCCGCCCTCAAGCTGGCCGACGAGGTGATCAAGGCGCAGACGGCCGAGATCGAGCAGATGAACAAGATGCTCGGCAAGAGCTGACCCGTTCACAACCGCTGCTCTGCCGTGGCGAAGCCTGAGTGCGCCACGGCAGAGCATGGCGGCGCCTCTGTTCCGCTGCCCCGGTTTCTCGGAGAATTCGGGCGCCCTTAGCCGGTGTGTGTCAGGAACCGGGGGCAACGGCCCGCATGTGGGTGACGCCGCTGCCGACGTGACGGGGAAGGAATGCCATGCTTGCAGCTGAAGCGTCTCTGATCAGCTAAGCGGTCCCATGCGAACCGTAGGGTTCGGTGTGGGTTCTGCCCACCTGGGCGGGGTAGCGTGAGCGTGGAGATGGAATCCCG
>NZ_JAUPWM010000482.1:0-271 GCF_032436795.1 Streptomyces sp. P9(2023) | reverse complement strand
CGCGCCGCCACCATCAGGTCGCCCTCGCCCTCGAACAAAAAGGCCAGCGCAAAGGCGCCGTGCAGCCGCGCCAGCGTCGCCCGCGCTGCCTCGACCGGCCCCATGCCCTGATCGAGATGATGGGCGGTCAAAAGGGCGACGGTCTCGGTGTCGGTCTCGCCCTCGGGGGTCAGGCCAAGCGCGACAAGTTCGTCGCGCAGCTCGCGGAAATTCTCGATGATGCCGTTGTGGACGACCGCCACGCGGCCATGGCGGTGCGGGTGGGCGTTGC
>NZ_JAUPWM010000481.1:0-271 GCF_032436795.1 Streptomyces sp. P9(2023) | reverse complement strand
GCCGGTTCTTCCCTGGTAAAGCTGGTTGAAAGTAGCGTTCAGACGAAGTGCTTCGGCCTCCCCCTGCATCCGCTCCTCGATAGTGAGTGGCGCAGAGAACATGATTTCCCTGCCAAGCGCGGCGGAAGGGTCTGCGCGCATCTCCAGGACACGCGAAACCGCGTATGCGTTGATGTTTCCCGCTCGACCGGTGGATGCGAAATGTGTCGCAAGCAACTGCAGCGCAAAGTAGTTGCCGTCCACTGCGGACGACATCATCTGGTCCAGGGCC
>NZ_JAUPWM010000480.1:0-271 GCF_032436795.1 Streptomyces sp. P9(2023) | reverse complement strand
CTAAGCCGTACATGCACGCCGGGAATGCGATCAACAGTTCGAATGCTGTCATGACAGTGGACACGATGAAGTAAACAAGCACATGAAAGCGCTGATTACTAGCAACCAGATCAAGATGCCAAATCCACCGAATACGGACACTGCGGCTATCTTGATGGCGACATCAATGGGATCGTCCTTCGGTTCCTTCCACATATTACCTCGCTTCAAGACGGAGAATGGCAAGACCAGCAATCACCCACGGCGTCAACATCACAGCCCATATGAACAG
>NZ_JAUPWM010000479.1:0-271 GCF_032436795.1 Streptomyces sp. P9(2023) | reverse complement strand
AAAGAACGTGCGGTTGTCTTTTTTGATGATCATCAAAATAAAATTCCTAGGTTGGAGCAGGCTATCAAAAAAGGCTTTAAGCATATTGTTTATGATGATAATGTGCCCTATAAGTATACTCATACTAGTTTTGAGTATTTGTTTGATGTAGAAAAAGATACAAGTGTTAAAAAATATTTTGAGCGATATGAAATATTTCCGCCTATTTATTCAGGAAAACATAAGAGTGGAATTGAACTTAATGGCATCCTCGAAAAAGAGATGGTTGATT
>NZ_JAUPWM010000478.1:0-271 GCF_032436795.1 Streptomyces sp. P9(2023) | reverse complement strand
CAATATCTCTAATGTTGATTTTTCTACTATCTCAACTCACGTCGATCTTTTATCTGGTAGTTTTCCATTTCAACCTTTTTCTTTGGCTGGGAGTAAAACAGGGTCTCAAGGAGAACAAGACTATGCTTTATCCCATTTAACTCGTGCTATTAAAGAACTATCACCGAAATTGATTATGCTGGAAAACACACCAGCCCTTTTAGCTTTTCATCAAGGTGAAAAATTAAAAGAGATAAGCAACGAGCTAAGAGGTCTTGGATATGTCCTTTTA
>NZ_JAUPWM010000477.1:0-271 GCF_032436795.1 Streptomyces sp. P9(2023) | reverse complement strand
CACCAAAGGCACCGCCACCCGTCGTCCGCATATTGGAGCACCCATTACGCAAAGGCGCTTGGTACTACGTAATTATCAATCGCTCTGGTGCAACACCACAGCGTATCAAACAGCTTGGATTGGACGGTATCGAATGAAGCTGATCTTCTGGCGTAAACGTATGAAATATAAGTACAAAGCTGGTGATGTAATTATTTACGTTAACATCTTTGGTGTCGTTTATCGCTGGAAACTCAGTGAGCGAACGACATGGACAATGGCCGATGGAACC
>NZ_JAUPWM010000476.1:0-272 GCF_032436795.1 Streptomyces sp. P9(2023) | reverse complement strand
AGGGACGCCTTTTGGTGGTTACAAAAAATCCGGTATCGGCCGAGAAACCTACAAATCAATTTTGGATGCCTATACCCAAGAAAAAAATATCTATCTTCATTTAGACGAGTGATATTTCTGACGGTATCAGATATCGTCAATGGCACCACTGCAATATACAACAGCCGCTTATCAGATAATCGGCTGTTTTAGGATGTCTGATAAATTTTCAAGTCACAAGAAAATCAAAAGTTGGGGTTCACCTTAAAGGATCGATCATGCGACTCATCAAG
>NZ_JAUPWM010000475.1:0-272 GCF_032436795.1 Streptomyces sp. P9(2023) | reverse complement strand
GCGTCTTCCCGGCCCGGGTGACCAACTTCGAGAAGGCTAGCGCGGCAGCCGACGCCTGCGCCTCAGACGGGAAGGTCCGGTCCGATTCCATCACCGTCAGATGCGAGGCGTCGAGCAGCACCCAGGTCCAGAGGTGGCGGCCGGTAGAGCGGATCTCGAAGTGCATGACTGGCTCGGTTTGCGATTGGACATACCCGCATGATGCGCTGCGAAAAGTCCTGCGGCGTTAATAGCTTGCCCGGCGCAACATCCTGCGCCGGCTCACATCGCGG
>NZ_JAUPWM010000474.1:0-272 GCF_032436795.1 Streptomyces sp. P9(2023) | reverse complement strand
ATCCGCGCGACCCGCTGCGACGCATGAGCCGCTTGTCTTGCCAGGCTGAAAACTAATAAGATTAGGAAAACAACGACGATCAGTAGGTTTATGCCCCGTGCCGGCCTGACCCCCGATGCCATTGCCCTGGCCGCCGCCGAAACGGCGGATGCGCTGGGGTTTGAAGCGCTTACCGCCGCGGAAGTGGCGCGCCGGTTGGGGGTGCGCCTGCCCAGCCTGTACTCGCATGTGGCCAACCTGGATGAGCTGAAGGGGCGGGTGGCACTGCTGGC
>NZ_JAUPWM010000473.1:0-272 GCF_032436795.1 Streptomyces sp. P9(2023) | reverse complement strand
CTCGGGCCGCTCGATGCCGCCTTCGGGGCAGAGAACCGCTCCTGGGCCGTCGGTTTTCTCGAAGGTGTGTACCAAGAATTGTTTAGCCAGTCCGGAGCCGGCGCCATGCGCGTGACCGACGACGCCGCGCACTCCACGGCTACCAGCATCAGCCTGCAGCTGCACCGCTGATCGCGGGCTGCCACTACCTCACAAGGGTGATCTTTCAGGAGTTTTCCGATGCCTGCATCCGATGACATCAGCAAGTTGTTCCAGCAAGTAGGCGGCAAGCC
>NZ_JAUPWM010000472.1:0-272 GCF_032436795.1 Streptomyces sp. P9(2023) | reverse complement strand
CACTGATACCGTCGAAGAAACACGAAAATCGCTCGAAATGTTAGTAAACGAATATAAAACTCAAATACCAAGCAATTCTGAATTGACGTTTTTGTTGAATGAATTGCTATCAAAACGCGACCAAGAATTGTTGAGCGTTAACTCTAAACCGAAACCAGAATTGATTCCTGAAATTGACGCCGAACATATCGAACAGCAATTGTTTGATGTTGAAACGTCAATAAAGGATATGGAATTGAATAAAGTTCCTGTTTTTGATTTTGATGTGAAAG
>NZ_JAUPWM010000471.1:0-272 GCF_032436795.1 Streptomyces sp. P9(2023) | reverse complement strand
TCTTTACTTACGTAACAAAACCTTATAACGAACAGACAGATCATAGATTAGATGGTCGATTTAAAAATAATGTCGTCAATAAAATAGCGCTACGGGTTAATACAGGAGTAGAATCAAATATTGTAATTGGAAAGACTGGTGCTGAAAACCTTCCTGTTTACGGATCATTTATGGAGAATAATATAATTTCACAGTCACATGAACCTATACCTATCTATTATTTACAAGCCACAGATAAATTGATAGAGTTCCAATTAAATAATCAATAGTAA
>NZ_JAUPWM010000124.1:0-585 GCF_032436795.1 Streptomyces sp. P9(2023) | reverse complement strand
AGGCAGGCATTGGCATTCAGCTCCATTTCACTGAGCAGCAGTCGGGGTTCGCGCTTGCCTTCAAACGCCAAACCGCTGCGAAAGTAGCTGCGTTTGTAGCGTTTGAGCTCTTGCTTGAGAGCAGCCCAGTGCCATGCCCGCACGGCAAGAGGCCACTCGATACGGCATCCGGTCAACGGATGCTCGAACTTGCCCTGCAGCCTGACCACGGCTTGTGTCAACGCAGGCACCACGGCTGCCCAGTTGCCCGCTACGAGTTCGTCGGTAGCCACCGTCACGGTAACTACCTGCGCGCGTGAGTACCCATCACTCGCAGAGATCAGCAGGAGCGATGCAAACGATGCCTCGCGGGCGTGTCGGCTTTGCCAGAGCGGCATTGCTGTGTGGCCCATCGCCTCTAGCGCCTTGGAAAAGTCCATACTCTGAGGGGCGCAGGTCGTCGCGGCTGGCTGCACTGAATTCTCCGGCATGTCAGGGCTCGTCAAGGGCGTTGGACGCGCAGCATAGGCAGCGGAGTAGCACTGCATCAATCCACGCTAATGGGAGCGAACTCCGTGGTGGGGGCCAGCTTGAGGATCAGTTGCA
>NZ_JAUPWM010000470.1:0-272 GCF_032436795.1 Streptomyces sp. P9(2023) | reverse complement strand
GTAACGTCGAGCCAGGTGAAATCGTTTGTCATATTGAGGTTGCATAATGACTGCTCCCATCCGCAAACTGCTGATCGCAAATCGCGGTGAGATCGCAGTCCGCATCATTCGCGCCGCAAAAGAGTTGGGTATCTCGACTGTTCAGATCGTCAGCGAAGCTGACCGCGACATGCTGGCTGCTCGCATGGCAGATGAAGTCATCGACATCGGACCGTCGGCGGCGACGAAATCCTATCTCAATGTTGAGCGCGTACTCAATGCGTTGCGCGAAA
>NZ_JAUPWM010000469.1:0-272 GCF_032436795.1 Streptomyces sp. P9(2023) | reverse complement strand
GACCGGACATCACCGCACTAATCACTGCGCGCCTGTCCGGCCCTGGCCATCGTCCCGCGATCACCGCCCAGCATGTCAGCCGAGATAATCTGGCATCGTTCGCGGCGGCGGATCGCGTCACGGTTTCGGCCGGCGTCGGCCCGATAACCGTCGGCGCCGACATGCCGATAATACGCGAGGTGCATGACGCGTTCGGTGCAACCACGCTGGAACAAGGTGTCCACTGGCGCGCCGGCAACGACAATCCCGCGCTCAAGCGATTCCTCGAGCTC
>NZ_JAUPWM010000468.1:0-272 GCF_032436795.1 Streptomyces sp. P9(2023) | reverse complement strand
GCCGTAGCCGGGGTGGATGGCGTCGACGTCGGCGATTTCGGCGGCGCTGATGATGCGGTCGGCGCGGAGATAGCTGTCGGCGCTGCGGGGGCCGCCGATGCAGATGGCTTCGTCGGCGAGCTGCACGTGGAGGGATTGGACGTCGGCCTCGGAATAGACGGCGAGGGTCTTGATGCCCAGCTCGCGGCAGGCCCGGATGACGCGCAGCGCGATTTCACCGCGGTTGGCGATGAGGATCTTTTGAATCATTTTGGTAGAAAATTAAGCCGGAC
>NZ_JAUPWM010000467.1:0-272 GCF_032436795.1 Streptomyces sp. P9(2023) | reverse complement strand
CACTTCCCCTCCGGCCCCTGCGTACATCATCTCTAGCAAGCCACCGTAGCCCAAGGCATAAACGTTATCGCTCAGCT
This sequence comes from Streptomyces sp. P9(2023), assembly GCF_032436795.1. NCBI lineage: Bacteria > Bacillati > Actinomycetota > Actinomycetes > Kitasatosporales > Streptomycetaceae > Streptomyces > Streptomyces sp. P9(2023). The sequence continues at coordinate 195 of NZ_JAUPWM010000467.1, read as the reverse complement.
TGGCGGTGCGTGTGTACTGCAAGTTTTCAATCCCTAACGTAGATTCCGTTAAGTAGTCACCGATAAAGGTACGAACCCGAGGCAAGTCAGAGTCAGCGATGTACTCATAGTTGTCTAAGTTATCCAGCACGGTTAAGGCCACACTGCTTGAAAGCCAGCCGTTAGGGTCGGTTTGGTACTCAGCGCTCAATAGCG
>NZ_JAUPWM010000026.1:0-85997 GCF_032436795.1 Streptomyces sp. P9(2023) | reverse complement strand
CGGGATTCCATCTCCACGCTCACGCTACCCCGCCCAGGTGGGCAGAACCCACACCGAACCCTACGGTTCGCATGGGATCGCTTAGCTGATCAGAGACGCTGTCTTACGTCGACTCACTCCATCCCCCCTTGTGACAGTGGGCCCTTGGCACGCGTCGAGCGTTGTGGGCACACCTTCCATTGAGCAACGCTGAGGGCACGCAGAGTAGTCGCCCGATCGGGTGAGGAGCTGAGGAATGGCAGGGCACAGGGAGTGCGGCGGGTTCGTCTACGACCCCGTGGCGCGCAGAGTCGGGGAGTACCGGGGTGAGGCCGGGCCGTACGCCATGTTGCGGCCCGTCGGTGGTGGGCGGGAGTGGCAGGCCGATCCGGAGCGGGTGCGGCCGGCCACGGCCGCCGAGCGGCTCAGCGCGGGTGTGCGGGCCGCCAACGAGCGGGCGGGGGTGGAGTACGAGATGAGCCGGCCGCCCGAGCCCGTGCCGGGCTGCGTGGAGTGCGCGGAGCTGGCCGCGCGGCGGGCGGCCGCACGGGCCCGGTTCGACTGGAGCGCGGAGACGGACGCCAACGTACTGCTGCGGCGGCACCGCACCGAGCATCACCCCCCGGCGCCGGTCACTTCCACGTCGCCGTGACCTTCTGGGTGTCGACGTGCATGCCCAGGGGGACGCGCCAGGACTCCACGCAGACCGTGTACGTGTGAGTCCGCGCCGCCCCTGGTGCGATGGGGGTCGGCAGCGGCTGTGCCGATTCGATCGTCGCCCAGTCGATGCCCAGCGCGCCGATGATGTGCGTCGCGAAGGTGACCGTGCCTGAAGTGGCCGCCGTTCCGCCCGTGTTGCGGAAGGTGACGGTGACCTTCTCGCACCAGCGTTCGTCCGCGTCCGCGAGCACGGGGGTGGAGAGCGTGAGCGTGGCGGGTTTCGCAGGTGGGGCCGGTGCGGGCGGTGTGGTCGTCCCCGGGGCGGGAGTGGTCGTCGGCGTGCCGGGTGGTGTGGTCGTCCCCGGTGGCGCGTGGGGTGCGGGAGTCGTTCCCGGAGTCGTACGCGCGGGTGTTCCGCGACCCGTACCCGGATCCGTACCGGCATCCGTACCCGTACCCGTACCGCTTCCCGACGGTGACGGGCGCGACGTGCTCGACGTCGTACCGCTCGCGCTCGCGGACGCCGACGGGACGCCGTCCAGCGGCACGAGCGTGACCGATCCCGACGGCGCGACCGCGCCCTTCGGGGTCGAACCCGCGCCGACCGCCGCGTAACCCTCGCCTTCGTTGCCGCTGCCGCACGCGGTCAGCGCCCCGCCGAGGCAGAGCGCGACCACCGTCAGAAGTGACCTCTGTCGCCGCATGGCGTCAGTGTGTCTGACGCATCGTCAGCAGGGAAGCCTCAGTCCGCGATGAGGCCCTGCCGCAGCGTCGCCAGCGTCCGCGTGAGGAGGCGCGAGACGTGCATCTGCGAGATGCCGACCTCCTCGCCGATCTGCGACTGGGTCATGTTGGCGAAGAACCGCAGCATGATGATCTGCCGCTCGCGGGGCGGGAGTTTGGCGAGCAGAGGCTTTAGTGACTCGCGGTACTCGACGCCCTCCAGGGCCGTGTCCTCGTAGCCGAGGCGGTCCGCGAGGGAGCCCTCGCCGCCGTCGTCCTCCGGAGAGGGGGAGTCGAGCGAGGAGGCGGTGTACGCGTTGCCGACCGCGAGGCCGTCGACCACGTCCTCCTCCGACACCCCGAGCACGGCGGCGAGTTCGGGGACGGTCGGGGAGCGGTCGAGCTTCTGGGCGAGCTCGTCGCTGGCCTTGGTGAGCGCCAGGCGCAGTTCCTGGAGGCGGCGCGGGACGCGCACCGACCAGCTCGTGTCGCGGAAGAAGCGCTTGATCTCGCCGACGACCGTCGGCATCGCGAACGTCGGGAACTCCACGCCCCGTTCGCAGTCGAAGCGGTCGATCGCCTTGATCAGGCCGATGGTGCCGACCTGGACGATGTCCTCCATCGGTTCGTTCCGGGAGCGGAAGCGGGCCGCCGCGTACCGCACGAGCGGCAGGTTCAGCTGGATGAGGGTGTCACGGACGTACGTCCGGTCCGGGCTGTCCGCGGCGACGCCGTCGTCGTCCAGGGCGCGCAGCCGGAGGAAGAGGGAGCGGGAGAGCGTGCGGGTGTCGATGACTTCCGGCGTGACGACGAGCGGCGTGGGTGCCTCGACGGTCTCCGCCGTCGGCTGCACGGGCATCGGCGCCGGCGTCGGTCCGAGCGAGTCTCCGAACGTCGGTACCAGCGTCGCCGCGGGCGTGAGCGTGAGCACCTTCGAGCTGCCCTGTTCTGCGGACATGCCACCCCCTTGAGGTCGCGGACGGTCGCGGCGGCCACGACCATCGGAGGAACGCAGCCTCCACCTGAATACCGGAGGCGGGGCTGCGGCAAACGCGGTTCCAGCAGAATGTCACATGTCGGCAACACGCTGTAGTGACTTGTCGACATGGCGTAGGTGAATATCCGCAGGAAACAAGGGGTGTACGGCATTTGGGGTGCCGCGGAACTACTCCGAACCGGTCTACCCGTTTCAGCTACGCTTCGATCCTGTTTGCGGATCTCAACCGGGCGAAGCTCCGGGCGAGGAGCCTTGACACATGCATCTGGGAGACGCCGAGTTCCTGGCTGATCTGGGACTGCGTCAGGTTGCTGTAGTAGCGGAGCATCAGGATCCGTTGCTCGCGCTCGGGCAGCTGGACGAGCAGGTGCCGTACGAGGTCGCGGTGTTCGACCCCGGCGAGCGCCGGGTCCTCGTAGCCGAGCCGGTCGAGCAGTCCGGGCAGCCCGTCGCCCTCCTGGGCCGCCTCCAGGGAGGTCGCGTGGTACGAGCGGCCGGCCTCGATGCAGGCCAGTACCTCGTCCTCGCCGATCTTCAGGCGTTCGGCGATCTCGGCGGTGGTGGGGGAGCGGCCGTGGGCCGTGGTGAGGTCCTCGGTGGCGCCGTTGACCTGGACCCAGAGCTCGTGGAGCCGGCGCGGTACGTGCACGGTGCGGACGTTGTCGCGGAAGTACCGCTTGATCTCGCCGACGACGGTGGGCATCGCGAAGGTCGGGAACTGCACGCCGCGGTCCGGGTCGAAGCGGTCGATGGCGTTGATCAACCCGATGGTGCCGACCTGGACGACGTCCTCCATCGGCTCGTTACGGGAGCGGAAGCGGGCCGCCGCGTACCGCACGAGGGGGAGGTTGGCCTCGATCAGCGCCCCGCGCACGCGGTCGTGTTCGGTGGTGCCCGGCTCAAGGTTCTTGAGCTGCCCGAAGAGGACCTGGGTGAGGGCCCGGGTGTCGGCGCCCCGGGTGCTCGGGGGCCGGGTGCTCTGGGGCCGGTGGTGGTTGTGGGGGCGCGGGGTGTCCGGGCCGCCGGCCTCGTTCTGGGGCGGGACCTGAGGCGCTGTACTGGCCGGCACGTTCACGCCACCCCTTTTGCTGGTCAACTGCGGCAACTACGTCAACTTCGTCAACTACGGTCAACTCATCCGTCAAAAGCGGTCATAGCATCACAAGACATGTCCACTGTGTGCAAGCACCGCATAACCACGTGTTGACGGCGTCGGAGTGGACGCCGACACCCGGAAGGCCCCCCGCCATGACGGCGGGGGGCCTTCGGGAAGTGAAGCGGGCGCGGCCGAGAGCGGCGAGCGCGCGTACTGGTGCCGGTATGTGCTAGTACGGGTAGTCCGCGATCACCCACGTGGCGATCTCACGCCACAGGGCGACACCCGCCTGGTGGGCGGGGTGCTCCAGGTAGACCTTCAGCGCATCGCTGTCCGCGACGGCCGAGTTGATGGCGAAATCGACGGCGATCGGGCGCTCGCTGACGTTCCAGCCGCACTCCCAGAACGTCAGCTCCTGGATCTCCTTGTCCAGCCCGTCGAACGCCGCCGCGGCGGCCACGGCACGCGGGTCGTCCTTCGCGATGCCGTCGTTGAGCTTGAACAGGACCAGATGGCGGATCACAGCAGGACTCCTCGTCGGTGGTTCTAGTTGACGAGTTCGGTCATGAACTCGCCGACGCCCTGTGCGGCGGACGATATGCCCTCGAACCCTACCTGGACGAGAGCGGCGGCTCTGTCGGGGGAATTGATGATCGTGTACAGCACAAATACGACCAACGCGTACAGCGCGACCTTCTTCGCTTGCGCCATCTGCCGCGCCCTCCCCTGTTCGTACCCTGCGCCTGCCCTTGCGCCTGCCCTTGCGTGGCGCGCGTGAGTCTAACCGAGCCACTTCAGCCACTTCACCGGGTCTTTATGGACCAAGGGCCCGGGTATCGGGGCCTTTTGCCGCCCCCCGGAAGGGTGACGGCGGAGCAGGATGGATGTCGAGCCCGGAGGATCTGGCAGGAATCCGAAGGGCCGAGGAACCGGCCCTCACTGCGGGGTCCGCGCCGCGAGCTTCCCCCTGACTGCGGCGCTGGACTTGCAGGACCGGTTCTCATCGGGGGGAGCGGCTTGTCCCCCCGATGCCGCTCCCCCCGTCCTACGAAGAGGCCCCGGCCGCGCTGTGAAGAGCGCGGCCGGGGCCTTCGTCGTACCCGGTCCTGTCGCGGACGGTCCGCGGCCCTGTCGCGGACCTTGTAACGCTCGGGAGGCCGGGTCGCTCTGAACGTCCGAAGCGGGCGCTGGAGCCCCTCGGACCGGAGACATCGATGACTCTCCTCAGAAGACTCTTGTTCGGCGTCGCCGCCGCACTGCCGGCCGGCGCGATCGTGGCGGTCGTGACGAACCCGTCGTGGATCCCGTGGGCGGCGCACACCGTGGTGGTGGGAGCCGTACTCGGCCTCCTCATGGGCGACCACCGGCAGAGCAACGGCTCGGCCTTCTCGGTCGGCCTGCTCATCGGCCTGCTCGACTGGGTGGCCTGGACCCTCACCCTCGCGCCCGCGCTGGAGGGGGAGACGCCGTCGTGGACGATCGCGGTGGCCGTCTCCCGCTTCCCCGAGTTCGTCGGCGCCGCGCTCTTCGGCGCGCTCGCGGGGCTCGCCTTCCACGCCCTGTCGGTCCTGTTCCCCGCTCGGCCGGCGCCCCGGCGGGCCAAACCCCACGTGGTGATCGTCGGTGGCGGGTTCGGCGGTGTGGGGGCCGTGCGGGAGCTGGACCGGCGGGTCGGCCGGGGGCTCGCCGCCCACGTGACGCTGATCAGCGACTCGAACTTCCTGCTGTTCACGCCGCTGCTTGTCGGCGTCGCGTCGAGCACGGTGGAGGCCAGGCACGTCAGCGCCCCGGTCCGGGTCGGGCTCGACCACGCCTCCGGCTTCCTGCTGCTCGGCGCCGGTACGGCCCTGCTGGCGTGCTGGCTGGGCGGCCTGTCGCGGGCGGTGTTCTCCGACGACGTACGGCACGCCCAGGAGGCCCGCCTCGCCGGTGGCGGGTGATCTCGATCTGGCACGGCGTGCTCGCCGGCCTCGCGGGCGGCGCGATCTTCACCGGGGTCATGGTCGCCGTCGGCTTCCTGCCGGTCGTCGCCGCGCTGGTCGGCTCGGAGTCCGCGGTCGTGGGCCTCGTCATCCACCTGCTGATCTCGCAGGTCATCGGCGTGACCTACGCGATCTTCTTCCGCCGCCGCAGCTTCGACCCGGCGTCCGGGATCGGCTGGGGTGTGTCGTACGGCTTCCTCTGGTGGTTCCTGGGCAATCTGACGCTGCTGCCCGTGCTGCCCGTGCTGCTCGGCGCCGCACCCCGGTGGAGCGACGCCGCGCTGGCCCTGTCCTTCCCGTCCCTGGTCGGCCACCTCGCGTACGGCGCCGTGCTCGGCCTGGTGTACCAGCGGTTGGAGGAGCGGGTCAGCCCGTGGCACCTGACCCGCAGCGAGGCGACGGCGGCGCGTGCGGCCGCGCGTCACGAGCAGACACTGAGCGCGGCCCCGGCGCTGTGGAGCCTCCTCACATGCGTGGCGCTGCTCATCCCGGTCCTGGTGTCGTAGGGCCGTAGGTCTGGAAAAGCGGTGGGGCGGGTGGCAACAGCCACCCGCCCCACCGCTTTCGCCGCCGCGCGCCCCGGTCCGTCAGGCGCGCTGCTTCAGCTCGGCCGCGCCGAACGACACGCTGAAGCGTTCGCACCAGATCGTCACCGTGGAGAACTTCTCCAGGTCGGTGCCGGCCGGGATCGCGTAGTTCTGGTTGCCCTCATTGCCCTTGAGGTCGCCGAGGTCGATGTGCTTGCCGTCGTCGAGGTTGCCGCCACCGTCCGCCTTCACCGGCTGGTCGCTGAGCCAGACGTGCAGGGCCGGGCCGTCGGAGGTGCGCAGGTTCGTCACGCGCAGGTTCGCCTTGCCGTCCGCGAGCCGCTGGATCTCCACCGAGCCGCTGGTCTCGTGCTCGTGGGAGATGAAGTCACCCAGCAGCTCGGCCTCCGGGGCGCCCGGCGCTCCGGTGGCCACCGGAGCCGCCTCGTCCACGCGGTCCGTGGTGAGCAGCCGCCAGGGCTGGAAGAGGTAGAGCCCGACCGCCACCGCGACGACGACCACCGCGGTGCCGATCCAGAGGACAGGGCTTTTCGTGCGGGACATGAGCTTTCCGTTTCTGTCGAGCGACCCGCGATGCCGGATCGAGCGGGAGGGGCAGGCTTACTTGGCGGGGCGCAGGCGCTCGAGTTCGAGGGTGAGCGCGGCCTTCTCGCGGCGCAGCTCGTCCGCCTCGTCGCGGATGCTGTCGAGCCTGGTCTCGACCGTGCCGACCCGCTCGCGGTAGCGCTCCAGCTCGGCTCGTACGAACTCGGCGTCCGCCACCTGGCGGGCCGTGTCCTCGCGGACCGCGGCGGTCTCCTCGGTGAACCTCTCGGTCGCGGCGTCGAGTTCGGCTATGGCCATGTCGCCCGCCTCCTCGGCGAGCGTCGCGCGCTCCTCGGCGGCCAGGATGCGCTGCGCGGCGGCGCGGGAGACGGTCTCGATCCGGGCCTCGGCAGCCGCGGAGTCGGTGATGATCGCCAGCTCTTCGATGTAGGCGGGCAGGTCGGTGGAGAGCTGGTTGATGAGCGCGACGAGGTCGTCGCGGGACTGCGAGGCGGAGGCTGCGCTGTCGGTATCCGGTACGGCGTCCACCTGCGCCTGCTCGGACGCCTCGGCGGTAGGGGCCTGTCCGGACTCCTGGGACACCACGACGGCGCCGGGGATCTGCTCGAAGGCGGCGGGCGACGCGTGCTCGACGACCGGCGCCGGGGCGGCCTGCGCATTCCCCTTCGCATCCTCCTTGGCCGCCTTCTTGGCCGCCTTGGTGGCCGCGGCCTCGGCGCGCTTGTCCTCCTTGCGCTGGGTCCGCTTGGCGCGGAACTTCCTGAACGCGCTCAGCGCGTTGTGGTCGGGGTGCGGGCAGTAGCGGGGCGCCGGGCCCGCCACGCCGGGTGAGGGCGCCTCAGCCGGGTGGGTGCAGCCCGGAAATGCGCAGGTCGGGATGGTCTCGGTGATCTGGGTGGTCATGTCTCGGCCCTTCGTCGTGGAGTTTTCGTCGTGGAGTCAGCGATATTCGGGATTCTCGAAGTCGAACCGGCACCCGGCGTCCCACTCCGACCGCTGGTTCCCGTGCGCCGGAACGCCACCGGCGTCCTTGAGCAGCCGGGCCATGTGCAGGAGGTTCCACGTCATGAACGTGGTGTTCCTGTTGGTGAAGTCGTTGGCGGGACCGCCGGAGCCGGGGTCGAGATAGGAGGGGCCCGGTCCGGCCTCCCCGAGCCATGCCGCGTCGGCCTGCGGCGGGATCGTGTATCCCAGGTGCTGCAGGCTGTACAGGACGTTCATGGCGCAGTGCTTGGCGCCGTCCTCGTTGCCGGTGATCAGGCAGCCGCCCACCCGCCCGTAGTAGGCGTACTGACCGGCGTCGTTGAGGAGGCCCGAGCCGGCGTAGAGCCGCTCGATGACGAGCCTGGCGACCGAGCTGTTGTCACCGAGCCAGATCGGCCCGGCGATGACGAGGATGTCGGCGGCCATCACCCGCCGGTAGATGGCCGGCCACGCGTCGCGCTCCCAGCCGTGCTCGGTCATGTCCGGCCACACACCGGTGGCGATCTCGTGATCGATCGCCCGGACGTGCTCGACCTGGACGCCCTGCTTCGCCATGATGCGCGAGCTGAGGTCGATCAGGCCCTGCGTGTGGCTGCGCTCGGGGCTCTTCTTCAGCGTGCAGTTGAGGAACAGCGCACGCAGGTCGTCATGGCTCATGCCTCCTCAGTGCGCCGGGCCCGTCAAGCGTTACAACAGGCCTCGCGCACTGCGCAGATGGCACCGCGCAGATGGCACCGCGCAGATGGCAGCGCCGGACGCTCTCAGCCCCGCTGCCAGTCCTTGAACGCGGCCAGCAGCTCGGAGCGGGCGCCCGCCGAGATCGACTCGGTGGGGAGTTCGCCCAGCGTGGCGATGGTCTGGCGGAACTGGGAGAGGTACGTCTCGCACCCCTCGCACAGGGTGAGGTGCTCGATGAAGCGGGCGTCCTCCTGCGGCGGGAGCGCCCCGTCGAGGAAGGCCGTGACCAGGTCCACGAACTCGTCACAGTTCATGACGTCAGTTTCCTCCTCCCGGCGCCCAGCGCCAACGACGGCGTGCCCGCGAAGTAGTCCTCCAGACGGGCACGGACGGCGGCCCGCGCGCGGTGCAGCAGCACCCGCTGATTCCCGGGCGTGATCCCCAGCAGCGTGCACACCTCCTGGGACTCGTACCCTTCGACGTCGCGCAGGGTGATGACCGTCCGCAGCCGGGCCGGGAGCTCGTCCAGCGCCGCGGTGATCACCGCGCGGGCCTCCCCGCGCAGCGCCTGTCCCTCAGGAGTCTGCCACGGTTGCGGTTTTCCGCCGGAGGTCCAGTGGCTCGGGTGCGGGTCGCCGGGCGGCTGGAACCTCGACGCGTCGACGGTCGGCCCCTCGTCCTCCGGCAGCAGGCTCGCGAACGGCACCGTCCGGTGCTCCTGGGCCCCGCGCGTCCGGGCGATGTTGACCAGGATGCGGTAGACCCAGGTCTTCAGCATCGATCTGCCCTCGAAGCCGTCGATACCGCGAAAGACCGCGAGCCAGGTCTCCTGGACGACCTCCTCGGCGGTGTCCCGCGTGGATACGAAGGACATGGCAAGCCGGACCATGCCGCCGGACCAGGCGTCCAGCACCAGCCCGAAGGTCTCCTCGTCACCCGCCCGGAGCCGCGCCGTCAGCACCTCGTCCGGCGGAACCGCTGTGCGCCCCACAAATCGTCCCTGTGTCGCCCTAGTTGACATGGCGCCACACCGCCACGTCTCCGCCGGTGATATTAGGGCAGCCCCGCCACGGCCCCGAGCCCGCGAGCCTCGTCTTCACCGTTCCGTAAGCTCTGTGTCCGACGGCGTGGGAACGAAGAACCGCCCCCGACCTGCTGTGCAGGTCAGGGGCGGTTCTGTGGCGGTAGCGGAGGGATTTGAACCCTCGGTGACTTGCGCCACACTCGCTTTCGAGGCGAGCTCCTTCGGCCGCTCGGACACGCTACCGAGAGAGAGCTTAGCCCAAAGAGGCCGCTGCGATGAAATCCGTATCGCTTCCCAGGTCAGCGCGTCCGGAAGAAGGCCGTGAGCTGCGCCGAGCACTCCTCGCCGAGGACGCCCTGGATCACCTCGGGACGGTGGTTGAGCCGCCGGTCCCGAACGAGGTCCCAGAGCGAACCGGCCGCGCCCGCCTTCTCGTCGAGCGCGCCGAACACCACCCGGTCGACCCGGGACTGCACGAGCGCGCCGGCGCACATCACGCACGGCTCCAGGGTCACGACGAGCGTGCAGCCGGTCAGCCGCCACTCCCCGGTCCGCGCCGCGGCCCGGCGCAGGGCCAGGACCTCGGCGTGGGCCGTCGGGTCGCCGGTCGCCTCGCGTTCGTTGTGCCCGACGGCGAGGACGGCGCCGTCGGGGGAGAGCACGACCGCGCCGACCGGTACGTCACCGGCCAGCGCGGCCCGGTCGGCCTCGGCGAGCGCGAGCCGCATCGACTCCCGCCAGGGATCCCGTACGGGATCGGGATCGGCGGCCGGCACGAAGTCGGGTGCCGGTACGAGTTCGGGGGCGGGTACGAGTTCGGGGGTGGGCACGGGACTAGGGGTGGGCACGGAATCGGGATCGGGATCGGGATCGGGTACGGGGTCCGGTGCGGGATCCCGTACGGAATTCGGTGCGGGATTCCGTACGGGGTCCGGTACTGCTTCGGTCACTAGCGAACGGTCTCCAGAACCTCCGCGGCGCCCAGCGCGTCCGCGATCTCCGCCAGTGCGTCGGTGTCGAGCTCCTGCAGCTGGCTCTCGGACATGCCGAGGTCCGCGAGGATCAGCCGGTCGCCGACCGGCGCGGCGGGCACGGCGTCGGCCGGCGCACCCGCCTCCTCGTCGTCCTCGTCGTCGTCCTGGTCGAGAGGCTCGCCGTCCTCGGTGCCGTCGAGGTCCAGGGTTTCCAGGGCGTCGTCGTCGTCCAGGTCGTCCCCGAGGATCTCCTTGGTGAGGATCTCCCCGTACGAGGAGCGGGCGGCGGCCGCCCCGTCCGACACGTAGATGCGTGGGTCCTCCTCGCCCTCGATCCGGAGGACCCCGAACCAGGCGTCCTCCTGTTCGATGAAGACGATCACCGTGTCGTCGTCGACCGAGGCCTCGCGGGCCAGGTCGATCAGATCCGACAGGGTCTCCACGTCGTCGAGCTCTGTGTCGCTCGCTTCCCACCCGTCTTCGGTGCGCGCGAGCAGTGCGGCGAAGTACACCGTGACTCTCCCACTGATCAGAGGTGTGACGATCCGGCGGCGCGCTCCTGATGCCCCGCCCAATCGGCATCGTGGCAGAAACAGCGGCTTCAGGAGAGGTCTTCGACTCTTGAGTCGTGCATCAGTCTGATCGACACGCCGGACGGGCGGGCGTGCGGACCCGGCGCACCGACCCGGCGCGTCCCCGGCGCGGACCCGGTGCTCCCCCGGCGTGTCCCCGGCGCACGGGCGGCGCGCGGGTGATGCCGGGCGCCGCCGCCGTCACCAGCGGAAGGTCCGCATCCGCATGGCTTGGCGCATCCGTGCCGCCCGCGCGCGCCGGGGCTGCACGCGGTCGCGCAGCGCCTTCGCCTCGTGCAGCTCGCGCAGGAACTGGGCGCGGCGCCTGCGGCGCTCCACGTCCGTCTCGGGCGGCCTCTCATCGCCCCGCGCGTCGGCCGGGTCTTCCGGGTCGGGCATGGGCCACACCACCCCACGACTGGGTCCTTGCCCCCACCTTCCCTCCACGGCGTGGGTTGATGCCAGTGCGGGCTACTGTGGGGGTCATGCGTCTCCACGTCGTCGATCACCCGCTGGTCGCCCACAAGCTCACCACGCTGCGCGACAAGCGCACGGACTCCCCGACCTTCCGCCGGCTCGCCGACGAGCTGGTCACCCTGCTCGCCTACGAGGCCACCAGGGACGTGCGCACCGAGCAGGTCGACATCGAGACCCCCGTCACGCCGACGACCGGTGTGAAGCTGTCGTACCCGCGGCCGCTGGTGGTTCCGATCCTCCGCGCCGGCCTCGGCATGCTCGACGGCATGGTCCGGCTGCTCCCGACCGCCGAGGTCGGCTTCCTCGGCATGATCCGCAACGAGGAGACGCTGGAGGCGTCGACCTACGCGACGCGGATGCCGGAGGACCTCTCGGGCCGTCAGGTGTACGTCCTGGACCCGATGCTGGCGACCGGCGGCACGCTCGTCGCGGCGATCCGCGAGCTGATCAAGCGTGGCGCGGACGATGTCACCGCCGTCGTGCTGCTCGCCGCCCCGGAGGGCGTCGAGGTCATGGAGCGCGAGCTGGCGGGCGCGCCGGTGACGGTCGTGACGGCCTCGGTCGACGAGCGCCTGAACGAGCACGGCTACATCGTGCCGGGCCTCGGCGACGCGGGCGACCGCATGTACGGCTCGGCCGAGTAGTACCTCTCCGTACTTCTGCGGTACTTCTTCAGCACTTCGCGGCGGGCGCGGGCTTGGGCTTGTTCAGAGCCACCAGGGCCGCGTCCGCCGTCGCTTTCGGGTCCAGGGCCTTGAACGCCGTACCGATGATCAGGTCCACGTCCGCCGTCGCGCGGGTGTCCGTCTTGGCCGTGGCGCCCTTCAGCTGGGTGCCGAGGACCGGGAACGCGCCCTTGGTGGCCCCGGTGGCGCCGAGCAGCAGCCCGGCCCCGGGGACCTTCTTGTCGTACGCGGCGGGCGCGTTGCCGATCTTGCCGATGACGAAGCCGCGCTTCTTGAGCTCGTCGGCGGTCGTCTTGGCGAGGCCGCTGCGCGGGGTCGCGTTGTAGACGTTCACGGTGATCTGCGCGGGTTTGGGCAGCGCGGCGACGGCCGCGGTCGTCGGCTTGGGGGCCGGCTTGCAGTCGGCGCCGCGGCCTGCGGTGGTCCTGGTGTCGTCGCCGCTGCCGCCCGAGAACACGTCGACGAGCTGGAGCGTGCCCCACCCGGCGGCGCCGAGCACGACCACGGCGGTGCCTGCCGCGAGGACGATCCTGCGGCGGTGGCGGGGGCGGCGCATGCGCGGGTACTTGTCACCCGTGATGCGGTACTTTCCGCCCATTCCGGGGGGTGTGAGCATGCTCATGGACGCAGCGTAATGCCGCTGCCCGAGGATGCCTACTGGATGATCATGTGATCGCGTCCGGATGGGCGGGAAGTGCCCCCGAAAGGATCAGCGGACCGCTCTGGGACGGCTCTCGGACCGCTCTGGCCAGGGGTGGATCTCAGTCCATCTCCAGGACGCGGGCGTGCAGCACCTGGCGCTGCTGGAGCGCCGCGCGGACGGCGCGGTGCAGCCCGTCCTCGAGGTAGAGGTCTCCCCGCCACTTCACGACGTGCGCGAAGAGGTCGCCGTAGAAGGTGGAGTCCTCGGCGAGCAGCGTCTCCAGGTCCAGCTGGCCCTTGGTGGTGACCAGCTGGTCGAGGCGGACCGGGCGCGGCGCGACGTCCGCCCACTGCCGGGTGCTTTCCCGGCCGTGGTCGGGATACGGCTTGCCTTGTCCGATGCGCTTGAAGATCACACGGAAAGCCTACCGGTCAAGCGGTACCCGGCGCAGCCACGCGGAGCCGATGGGATGCTGGGGCAAACCGCCACGATTCCGGAGCTAGGGGTCCTGTCATGAGCGTGAGCAAGCAGTCTCCGACCGGCGAGATCGCGGCGGGGTACGCGTTCTCCGGACCCGCGCTGGAGCTGGGCGCCCTGCTGTGGGACGGGGAATGTCACCCGGACGCGCGTATCCGTATCCCCCTTCCGATGCTCAACCGGCACGGGCTGGTGGCCGGCGCGACCGGTACCGGCAAGACGAAGACGCTCCAGCTCATCGCCGAGCAACTGTCCGCGAACGGGGTGCCGGTCTTCCTCGCCGACATCAAGGGCGACGTCTCGGGGATCTCCGCGCCGGGCGCGGACGGCGCGAAGGTCCGGGATCGGGCGGGGCAGGTGGGGCAGGAGTGGGAGGCGACGGGCTTCCCGTGCGAGTTCTACGGGCTTGGCGGTGTGGGTCCGGGGATTCCCGTACGGGCCACGGTGACCAGCTTCGGGCCCGTGCTGCTGTCGAAGGTGCTCCAGCTCAACCAGACGCAGGAGCAGTCGCTCGGGCTGATCTTCCACTACGCGGACCAGAAGGGCCTGGAGCTGGTGGATCTGAAGGATCTGCGGGCGGTGGTGGCCTTTCTCGTATCGGACGTGGGGAAGCCGGAGCTGAAGGGGATCGGCGGGCTCTCGACGGTGACGGCCGGGGTGATCCTGCGGTCGATCACGGCGTTCGAACAGGCGGGCGCGGGCGGGTTCTTCGGGGAGCCCGAGTTCGATACGTCCGAGTTCCTGCGGACGTCGCCGGACGGGCGGGGGACGGTCTCCGTACTGGAGCTGCCGGCGGTGCAGGACAAGCCGCAGCTGTTCTCGACGTTCCTGATGTGGATGCTGGCGGATCTGTACGGGGACCTGCCGGAGGTGGGGGACGTCGAGAAGCCGAAGCTGGTGTTCTTCTTCGACGAGGCGCATCTGCTGTTCAACGGGGCGTCGAAGGCGTTCCTGGAGTCGATCACGCAGACGGTGCGGCTGATCCGCTCGAAGGGCGTGGGGGTCTTCTTCGTGACCCAGACGCCGAAGGACGTGCCGGGGGACGTGCTCGCCCAGCTGGGCAACCGGGTGCAGCACGCGCTGCGGGCGTTCACGCCGGACGACGCGAAGGCGCTGAAGGCGACGGTACGGACGTTCCCGAACTCCTCCTACGACCTGGAGGAGGTGCTGACGGGCCTGGGGACGGGCGAGGCGGTGATCACTGTGCTGAGCGAGACGGGCGCGCCGACGCCGGTGGCGGCGACGCGGCTGCGGGCGCCGCAGTCCCTGATGGGGCCGATCGATGAGGGCGCGCTGGAGGCGGCGGTGAAGGGGTCGCCGCTGTGGGGGCGGTACGCGGAGGCGGTGGACCGGGAGTCGGCGTACGAGCGGCTGACGGCGGAGCGTTCCGAGCCCGAGCCCGAGCCCGAGTCTGAGCCGAAGGCACGGGCTGGGGCGCCCAAGGAGGACGAGTCGCTCGTCGAGCAGGTGGTGGGGAGCGGGATGTTCAAGTCGCTGGCGCGGTCGATCGGGACGCAGTTGGGGCGGGAGATCAGCCGCTCGCTCTTCGGCACGGCGCGCCGGAAGCGGTAAGGGGTGGGGCGGGAATTCCCCTACCCCACCCCTTACCGAAACCCTGACGGGACCGGGGGCTGCGCCCCTGCCCCCCGCCGTGGGGGCTCGGTCACTGCCGGGCCCCCTGGCGCGGGTCGTTGTGCCCACCTGTTCCGCCCTGCGGAACGATTGCCCACAACTCGTCGCTACTCCGAGGCCTCGTTGCCGCGGTCCTCGCGGAGGCCGCCGCTGCCGGCGTCGCCTTCCGTGGGGACCGTGGTGACCGGGCGCTTGAGGGAGGAGATGTCGTGGGCGTAGGTGCCCACGGCGTTGGCGATGACGTCGATGTTGGCGTCGAAGGCCTTCATGTTGACGTTCGACAGGTCGTCGCCGGCCTCGTGGTAGTTCACGTCGTACGCGACCCCCGCCTCACCGCCGAACTTCGCCGCCTGCGCCGCCGTCTTGATGCCCTCGGCGCCGGTGAACGTGCCGCCGGAGGGGATGCCGATGTCGATGAACGGGCCGTAGTCCGAGCGGCCCGTGAAGTCGGTGCCCTCGTGCGGGAGGCCGCGCTTGTCCATGAAGTCGGTGATGTCCCGCTCCAGTTGCGCGGAGCCAGCCGGTCCGGCGCCCGCGCCGACGTTGTCGGAGTTGTCGCCGTCGTAGACGAACAGGCCGTAGTTCGGCGAGGCGATCATGTCGAAGTTGAGGTAGAGCTTGACCTCCTTCTTGTCCAGCTCGCTCATGTTCGCGACGTAGTGCTCCGAGCCCAGCAGCCCGTTCTCCTCGGCCGACCACCACGCGAAGCGGACCTTGTTGCGGACCTTCGCCTTCGACTCGGCGAGTTCCAGGGCGGCCTGGAGGAGGCCGGCGGAGCCGGAGCCGTTGTCGTTCATGCCGGGTCCGGCCGTCACCCCGTCGAGGTGCGCGCCGAGCATCACGGTGTTGGCGGCGTTGCCGCCCTTCGTCTCCGCGATGACGTTGTTGGTGGAACGGTTCTCCTGGAGCTGGCGGATCTCGAAGGAGAGGTTCACCGGGCCCTTGGCCAGGTCCGCGGCGAGCTTCTCGCCCTCGGCCTGGGTGACACCGCCCGTCGGGATCTTGGCGGAGGCCTGGTCGCCGAGGGTGCCGGACAGCGTCCCGTTGGTGTTGTTGTAGATGATCGCGCCCACGGCACCGGCCGCCGCCGCGTTCTGCTGCTTGGCGGCGAACGTGCAGCCGCCGCGCTTGACCAGCGCGATCTTGCCGGTGAAGGCGCCCGCCGCGAAGTCGCCCGGCTCACAGCCGTGCGTACCGTCCGCGTCGAGCGGCGCCGCCACGAGGTCGGCCTTGATGCCGCCGACCGGGGTCGACTTCGTGTACGTCATGGCCGAGATGGCGAGGTCGCGGGCGGCCGGGGTGAGCACGGAGGCCTTCTCGGCCAGCGTCTCGGTGTAGATGAAGCTGAACTTCTGGTACGAGACGTTGTAGCCGGCCTTCTTCAGCTGCTGGTACACGTACGCCGCGGAGGCGTCGTGCCCGAGCGAGCCGGCCGCGCGGTGACCGCCGGCCGAGTCGGCTATGGCCTGGAACTTCTCCAGGTGCTTGTAGGCGCCCTGTGCGGACGTCTCGCGGACCAGCTTCTTCGCCAGCTGAGCCCCGTCCCGCGCGGGCTTGGCCGCCGGGTCCGGGGTCGCGGTGGCGGGGGAGGCGGCGGCCAGCAGGAGCGGGGTGGCGAGTGCGGCGGCGGCCAGGGTGGCCGCGGCTCTGCGAGGGGATGCGGTCACAGAGGTCCTTCCCGATGCGAACGAGGTTGAGGGGGAAGTTAGCGATCTCTGGTGCTTCCTGTGAACAGCTTCCGCACAATTCATGTCGGATTTAGCAGGATTGACATCCGGAACGATCAATTCCCTGAGGATTTAGGTGACTTCGCCGCTTTTGCGGCAGCCTTGGCCTCCTGCTTGAAGGCCCGCACCTTCGCCAGCGACTCGGGGCCGGTGATGTCGGCGGCCGAGCGGTAGGAACCCTGGTCGCCGTACGCGCCGGCCGCCTCTCGCCAGCCCTCGGGCCGGACGCCGTACTGCTTGCCGAGCAGCGCGAGGAAGATCTGCGCCTTCTGCACCCCGAAACCGGGCAGCGCCTTCAGCCGGGCGAGCAGCTCCTTGCCGGTGCCGGCGTCCGCCCAGACGGCCTCGGCGTCACCGCCGTACTCGTCGACGAGGAACTGGCACAGCTGCTGGATCCGCTTGGCCATGGACCCCGGGTAGCGGTGCACGGCGGGCTTGTCGGAGAGCAGCGCGCCGAAGGCCTCGGGGTCGTACGCGGCGATCTGCCCGGCGTCGAGATCGTCCGCGCCGAGCCGCTGCGCGATCGTGTACGGCCCGGAGAACGCCCACTCCATGGGCACCTGCTGATCGAGCAGCATCCCGACGAGCGCGGCGAGCGGAGAACGCCCGAGAAGCTCGTCGGCCTCGGGCTGCTGGGCGAGATGGATCTCGGTCGTCATGCTCCGATGATCGCGCCCGCCCGCCACCGCCGCACGGCCGGTCACCCGTTACGGTCACCGGCCGGCGCGTTCGACGACATGCAGCACCGCGTCCTCCCAGGCGCGCCGGCCGACCCTACCGGGGCGTCAGCCTCGTCTCAGGGTTCTCGCACCAGGCGAGGACCGACGGCCACTCGCCGTACCCCGAGTCCGGGGTCAGGTGCGCGCCGCCCGGGATCATGTCCATGTCGAGGGCGAGCGGGGTCCCGTAGGGGACGTCGGCGCCCTCGGGGCAGTACGGGTCCCCGGCGGCGTAGACCAGTCGGGCCGGGGCCTTGAGCCGGACGGCGCCGAGGTCCAGGCCCTCCGCGAACTCGGCGATCTCCGGGATCGACGTCGTCACGGCGGGGGAGGGCGGGGCCACGAGGAGGACGCGGTCGACATCGAGACCGTCCGGGTCCACGGCCGCCGCCCGCAGCCACAGCAGTACCGACAGGCTGTGCGCCACCACGACGAACTCGCCCCCGCCGGCCGGCCGCGCCAGCTGGGCCCGTAGCGCCGCCAGCCAGTCCGCCAGTACCGGCGCGTCCGGTTCGGGGAGCTGCGGATACCGGACCTCGTGGCCGCGCTCGGCCAGCCGGCCGGCCAGCCAGTGGTGCCAGTGGCCCGGCGGGCGGTGGTTCTGGAAGCCATGGAGGAGGAGGAAGGTCGCCATGGGGCAGATAGTGCGGTGCGGGGCACTGAGCGGTCCAGATAGGTTCAATCCATGGACGGCTTACGGGAGTGGGGCTCTGCGGCCCTTGACGGCGTGCGGGTCGTCGGGCTCGGCGAATCGACGCACGGCACCGCCGAGTTCTTCCGGCTGAAGCACCGGCTGATCGAGTACCTGGTGACGGAGCGGGGGTTCCGTACGGTCGCGATGGAGGCGAGCGCCTCGGCCGCCCCGGCGGTCGACGCCTACGTACGGCGCGGCGAGGGCGACGCCGCCGCCGCGCTGGCCGGGCTCGGGTTCTGGACCTGGCGGACCCACGAGGTGCGGGACCTGCTCGACTGGATGCGGGCGTACAACCGGGGGCGGGCGGCGCGGGACCAGGTCGGGTTCGCCGGGATCGATCCGCAGCGGTGCGGGGCCTCGGTGGCGTACTTCGGGGACCAGGCCGGGAGCCTTGCCCTCCTCGCGGACGCGCACCCGGGACAGCACCCCGAACTCCG
This sequence comes from Streptomyces sp. P9(2023), assembly GCF_032436795.1. Classification (NCBI taxonomy): domain Bacteria; kingdom Bacillati; phylum Actinomycetota; class Actinomycetes; order Kitasatosporales; family Streptomycetaceae; genus Streptomyces; species Streptomyces sp. P9(2023). The sequence goes on along the minus strand of NZ_JAUPWM010000026.1, from coordinate 67,742 downwards.
GGACGTCCTTCTGCCGGAGGCGGAATCGTTGCTCGCCCGTGTCGACGACGAAGAGGGCCGGCTCCACGCGCGGATCCTGGCGCGGGCGGCCGACCTGGTGACACGCCCGCTGCCCGAGGTGTACGCGGCGCGGGACGGGTACATGGCCGACGCGCTCGGCGAGGTCCTGGCCGGGACGGACGCCGGTGTCGCGCTGTGGGCCCACAACGGCCATGTCGCCACCGTCGGCGAGGTGCTCGGCGCGCGGCTGCGGGAGCGGTACGGCTCCGCCTACTACGCCCTCGGGCTCGTCTTCGGCCAGGGCGCCTTCCGGGCCCGGCGGATGTGGCCGGGGCCGTGGCGCCCCCGCCCCCGGACCGAACGGCCGTCTCCCGTGCTGGTCAACCCGCTCGGGCCCGCCCCCGACGGCACCCTGGAGGCGTTCCTCGCGGCGCGGAACCCCGACGAGCACCTCCTGGACCTGCGGGCCGCCGTGGCGGCGGCGGAACCGTGGGTGCGGGAGACGTACCCGACCCGCACCCACGGCGCGTACGTCCCCCGCTGGCTCTACCGGCGGAACGTCACTCCGACCGTCCCGGCGGACGCGTACGACGGGCTCGCGTACGTACCGGTCTCGACCCCGTCCCAGCCCCTGTGAGAACCCTCTGACCGCTCAGCCGCCCACGTACTCCCGCAGATGACGCGCCGTCAGCGTCTCGCCCTTCTCGACCAGTTCGGACGGCGTGCCCTCGAAGACGATCCGGCCGCCGTCGTGCCCCGCGCCCGGGCCGAGGTCGATCAGCCAGTCGGCGTGGGCCATCACCGCCTGGTGGTGCTCGATGACGACCACCGTGTTGCCGGCCTCGACCAGCCGGTCCAGGAGGGCGAGGAGCTGGTCGACGTCGGCCAGGTGGAGACCGGTCGTCGGCTCGTCCAGGACGTAGACCGCGCCCTTCTCGGCCATGTGGATCGCCAGCTTCAGTCGCTGCCGCTCCCCGCCCGAGAGGGTGTTGAGGGGCTGGCCCAGGCGGAGGTAGCCGAGGCCGACGTCCTTCAGCCGGCCGAGGATCGTCCGCGCCTGGCCCTTGGCCGTGAAGAAGTCGTACGCCTCCTCGATCGACATCGACAGCACCTCGTGGATGTTCCTGCCGTCGAGCGTGTACGAGAGGACTTCGGCGGTGAACCGCTTCCCCTCGCACTCCTCGCAGACCGACGCGACGCCCGCCATCATCGCGAGGTCGGTGTAGACGAGCCCGAGCCCGTTGCACTTCGGGCAGGCGCCCTCCGAATTGGCGCTGAAGAGAGCCGCCTTGACGCCGTTGGCCTTGGCGAAGGCGGTACGGATCGGGTTCAGCAGCCCGGTGTACGTCGCCGGGTTCGAGCGGCGTGAGCCGCGGATCGGGGACTGGTCGGCGACGACGACCCCCTCGCGGCCCGGCAGGCTGCCGTGGATCAGGGACGACTTTCCGGAGCCGGCGACGCCCGTGACGACGGTCAGGACGCCGGTCGGGATCTCGACGCTCACGTTCCGGAGGTTGTGCCGCGTCGCGCCCGTGATGGAGAGCGCGCCGGTCCGGGGCCGTACCTCGGGGCGGAGCTTCGCCCGGTGGGAGAGGTGCTCGCCGGTCAGCGTCCCGGAGGCGCGCAGCCCGGGCACGTCGCCCGAGTAGCAGACCTCGCCGCCGTTCGTACCCGCGCGCGGGCCGAGGTCGACCACATGGTCGGCGATCTCGATGACCTCCGGCTTGTGCTCCACGACGAGGACGGTGTTGCCCTTGTCGCGCAGTCGAAGCAGCAGGTCGTTCATGCGCCGGATGTCGTGCGGGTGGAGCCCGATGGTCGGCTCGTCGAAGACGTACGTGACGTCGGTGAGGGAGGAGCCGAGGTGGCGCACCATCTTCACGCGCTGCGCCTCGCCGCCCGAGAGCGTGCCCGAGGCCCGGTCCAGGCTCAGGTAGCCGAGGCCGATCTCCACGAGGGAGTCGAGGAGTTCGCGCGGCCCGGCGAGGAGCGGGGCGACGGAGGGGTCCTCGATCCGGCGTATGAAGGCGGCCAGGTCGCTGATCTGCATCGCCGAGCACTCGGCGATGTTGACCCCGTCGATACGGGAGGACAGCGCGGCCTGCGTGAGGCGGGTGCCCGCGCAGTCGGGGCAGGTGCGGAAGACGACGGCGCGGTCCACGAAGGCGCGGATGTGGGCCTGCATGGCGTCCCGGTCCTTGACGAGGACGGTCCGCTGGAGCTTCACCACGAGGCCTTCGTAGGTGAAGTTGTTGCTGCCGACCTTCACCTTGCAGGACGGCTTGTGGAGGAAGTCCTCCCACTCCTGCTCGGTGAAGTCCGCGAGCTTCTTGTCGGGGTCGTAGAACCCGGAGTTGGCCATGATCTGCCACATCCAGGAGTCGACGGCGTACCCCGGCACGGTGATGGCGCCCTCGTTGAGGGACTTGGTGCGGTCGACGAGCTCGTCGACGTCGATGTCCGAGACCTGGCCGACGCCCTCGCAGCGCGGGCACATGCCCTCGGGCAGGTTGAAGCTGAAGGCGCCGGACGTGCCGACGTGCGGGGTGCCGAGCCGGCTGAAGACGATCCGCAGCATCGTGTACGCGTCGGTCGCCGTGCCCACCGTGGAGCGGGAGTTGGCGCCCATCCTCCCCCTACGCCCAGGGGCGTGGGGGGACCCCCACCTGGTCGACCACGATCGCGGCGCTGAGGTTGTGCAGGCCGTCGACGTCCGGGCGACCGAGGGCCGGCATGAAGGACCGGAGGAAGGCGCTGTAGGTCTCGTTGATGAGGCGCTGCGACTCGGCGGCGATGGTGCCGAAGACGAGCGAGGACTTGCCGGAGCCGGAGACGCCGGTGAAGACGGTGAGGCGGCGCTTGGGGAGGTCGACGTCGACGTTCCGCAGGTTGTTCTCGCGGGCGCCGCGGACCTGGATGACGTGGTGGTTGTCCGCTGCGTTGTCGGCTGTGTTGTTCGCTGCGGCGGGGGTGGTCATGGGGTGCGCCCTCCGGTGGTGTGGCCCGTCGTCCGTACCCCGGCTACGGTACTCTATACAGCGTATAAAGTAATGAAGAACGGGTCTGACCTGCGAAAACGGGTGCAAGGCGAGGAGTGTCATGGCGGCGAAGGAGCAGCGGAGCAGCGGTGCCGGGGATCCGGCGCGGACGCTGGAGCTGCTGTGGCGGACCGGCGGGGGTGTTCCGGAGAACCGCCGCGGCCCGCGTCAGGGGCTGACCGTCGACACGGTGGTCGAGGCGGCGCTCGGCCTGGCCGACGAGGGCGGACTCGACGCGCTGACCATGCGCGCGGTGGCGCAGCGTCTCGGCGTGACCCCGATGACGCTCTACACGTACGTCCCGGGCAAGGCGGAGCTGCTCGACCTGATGCTGGACTCCGTCCTCCTGGGGATGGAGCGGGCCCCGTTCGCGCCGGGCCGGGCGCCGTGGCGGGAGCGGGTGACGGCGGTCGCCGACGCGAACCGCGCGCTGTACCTCGGCCACCCCTGGCTGGCCGAACTGCGGGTCCACCGGCCGCCGCTCGGGCCGGGCGTGATGGCGAAGTACGAGTACGAGCTGGGCGCCTTCGAGGGGCTCGGTCTCGACGACGTGGTGATGGACTCGGCGCTGTCGCACGTCCTGGGGTTCGTACAGTCCGCCGCCCGTACGGAGCTGGAGGCGCGGGCGGTCGACCGGGAGAGCGCGATGTCGGACCACGAGTGGTGGGACACCCACGCGCCGCTGCTCGAGCGGGTGTTGGACGCGGAACGGTACCCGCTGGCGTCGCGGGTGGGTGAGGCGGCGGCGGTCGCGTACCAGGGGATGTACGACCCGGAGTACGCCTACGCCTTCGGCCTGGCGCGGGTGCTCGACGGGCTCGCGGCGCTCATTCCGCCAGGTCCCCGAGGTCCCCGAGATTGAGGAGCGCGTCGACGCCGGCCTTGAGTGCGTCGGCGTCGAGCGCCCGCTCGGTGGTGAGGTGGTTCACCAGGCTGGGCGTGAGCGGCGCGAGGAGGAGATGCGCGAGGAGCGCGCTGTCGGTCCCGGCCGGCCGGACCTGGCCGAGCAGCATGGCGACATGCGTGTGCATGGCGAGGTACGCGCCGCTGCCGTACGTCGCGCTGGGGGCGGCGGCCTGCGCGGCGAGCAGGAGCTCGCGCTGCTCGATGACCCGGTCCACGAGGGCGTGCAGGAAGGCCCGCAGCCGCTCGTCGGCCGGGGCGCCGGGGCCGAGGGGCGGCGGGCCGCCCATGTACGCCTCCTGGAACTGCACCTCCCGGTCGTCCAGGAGCGCCCAGAGGAGCTGGGAGACGTCGCCGAAGCGCCGGTAGACGGTGCCGACGCCGATGCCGCTGGCGTGCGCGACCTGGTTCATGGTGATGGCCTCGGGCCCCACCTCGGCGAGGATCCGGGCGGCGGCGTCGAGGATCTTCCGCCGGTTCCGCGCGGCATCGGCGCGCTCGGCGACGGGCGGCCGCCCGGCGGTGGGCAGCAGGGTGATGTCGGCCGCCGCCCCGGTGCCTTTCGCGCTGATCATGTCCCGCCTGCCCTTTCCCGCCTGCCCTTCGTTCCTTGTCACGAGCATAACGGAGCACTATCCGGTTACCGGATCGATGCACGGCGTCACGTGATCTGGCTCACGCATGTCACAACCGTCGGCCGTCCGGTGTCTAGAGGGCGAACGAGGCTTTCGAGGCTCACCGCGGCGCGACGGAGGAGACATCATGACTGGGAACACGACGGCTGGGAACGCGACGGCCGGCGACACGGCGGCCGGGAACACGACGGCTGGGAACGCGACGGCTGGGAACACGACGGCTGGGAACACGACGGTGGTTGTGATCGGTGGCGGGTACGCCGGGGTCATGGCGGCCAACCGGCTCGCGGGGCGCGAGGGCGTGGCCGTGACGCTGGTCAACCCGCGTGCGGCGTTCGTCAACCGGATCCGGCTGCACCAGTTCGTGGGCGGGACGCACGACGGGGTCGAGGAGTACGGCAAGGTCCTCGCGGCGGGTGTCGCGCTGGTGGTGGACACCGTGGCGGAGATCGACGTGGCCGGCCGGCGCGTGGAACTGACATCAGGGGACGCGGTCCCCTACGACTACCTGGTCTACGCGGTGGGCAGCGGCAGCGCCGAGGCGCGGGTGCCGGGGGCGGCGGAGTTCGCTTACCCGCTCGGCGGCTGGGAGGAGGCCGAGCGGCTGCGGGAGGCGGTCGCGGCCGCGCCCGTGGCGGCCCCGGTGACGGTGGTGGGCGGCGGGGCGACCGGGATCGAGACGGCCGCCGAGCTGGCGGAGGTGGGCCGGAAGGTGACCCTGGTCTGCGGCGACACCCTCGGCCCGTCCCTGCACCCGCGCGGGCGGCGCGCGGTCGCCAAGCGGCTGGCCCGGCTCGGGGTGACGGTCGTCGAGGGCCCCGGCGCGAAGGTGGCGGAGGTGACCCGGGACGCGGTGCGGCTGGGCGACGGGCGCGAGGTGGCGAGCGCGGTGACGATCTGGACCGCCGGGTTCTCGGTGCCGGACCTGGCCGCCCGCAGCGGCCTGAGCACCGACTCCCTGGGCCGGCTGCTCACCGACGAGACGCTCACCAGCGTGGACGACGCGCGGGTGGTGGCGGCGGGGGACGCGGCGGCGCCGTCGGACCTGCCGTACCGGATGAGCTGCCAGGCCGCGGTCCAGCTCGGCCCGCAGGCCGCCGAGACGGTCCTCAGCCGGATCGCGGGCGAGCGGCCGGCGGACGTCGAGGTCGGCTTCGTCGCCCAGTGCCTGAGCCTCGGCCGGCGCGCGGGTGTCTTCCAGCTCACCGACCGGGGCGACACGGCCAAGAAGACTTACGTCGGCGGCCGCGCGGGCGCACTGATCAAGGAGCTCATCTGCAAGGGCATCCCGTGGCAGCTGGGTCAGGAGGCCCGCAAGCCGGGCGCGCGCCAGTGGTGGACCAAGGACGCCGAGCGCGAGCAGCTGGTGGCGACGGCGGGCGCGAGGGGCGGGGAGGCGCGGGCGATCGCCGAGCAGGCGGCATAACTTGAGGCGCGGGTACGAAGGTTGACCGCCGGTCGACGACCGGCAAGAAGGGACCGAGCTGTGGACGCACGTGTGAACGCCTCCGGCCGACAGGGCCGGGGGCCCGGACGAGGAGCCGAGGCATGAGCGAGCACGGCGAGCGGGCGGTGGACCCGGCGGTGGACCCGGCGAGGGACCCGGAGCCTGGCCGGGCGGTGGACTCGGCGGTGGACCCGGCGAGGGACCAGGAGTCTGGCCAGGAGAGGGAGTTGGCGCGTGGTGCGGAGGCGGACCTGGCGCGGGTCGGGGAGGCGGCTCCCGAGACGGACCCGGCGCGGGATGCGGTGCGGGGTGGGGAGGCGGCCGCGACAGATCCGGCACGGGATGCGGCGCCGACTCCCGCGACCGACCCGGCACGGGATGCGGCGCCGACTCCCGCGACCGACCCGGCAAGGGATCCGGACCCGGACCCGGACCCGGACCCGGACCCGGACCCGGACCCGGCGCCGGACCGGCAGCCCAACTCCACGCCGAGTCCCGCGACGGGCCCGGCCACGGACCAGGCCACCGACCCGGCGACGGAGAGCTTCGTCGCGCATCGCAACCTGCTCTTCACCGTCGCGTACGAGATGCTCGGCTCGGCCGCCGACGCCGAGGACGTGCTCCAGGAGACCTGGATGCGGTGGGTCGAGGTCGACCTGGCGGAGGTGCGTGACCAGCGCGCGTACCTGGTCAGGATCACCACCCGCCAGGCGCTCAACCGGCTGCGCACCATGTCGCGCCGGAAGGAGGCGTACGTCGGTCCCTGGCTGCCCGAGCCACTGCTCACCGCGCCCGACGTGGCCCTCGACGCCGAACTCGCCGAGAGCGTGTCGATGGCGCTGATGCTCGTCCTGGAGACGTTGTCGCCGACGGAGCGCGCCGTCTTCGTGCTGCGCGAGGTCTTCGACGTCGGTTACGACGAGATCGCGGCGGCCGTCGACAAGACGCCCGCGGCCGTACGCCAGATCGCGCACCGCGCGCGCAAGCACGTCGACGCGCGCCGCCCCCGCGAGGTGGTCACCGCGGGCGAGACCCGGGCGGCCCTGGAGTCGTTCCAGCGCGCACTGGCCACCGGGGACCTGCAGAGCCTGCTGGACGTCCTCGCCCCCGAGGTCGTCCTGCTGAGCGACGGCGGCGGTATCAAGCAGGCGGCGCGGCGGCCGGTCGTCGGCGCGGACAAGGTGGCCCGGTTCATGATCGGCGGCATCGGCAAGAACAAGATCCCGCTGGCGGTCGGGCTCACCGTGGTCAACGGCAGCCCGGCGCTCGTCGTCCACCTGGACGGTGAACTCGACGGGATCATGGCGATCCGCCTGGAGGGCGCCCGGATCACGGGCCTGTACTTCGTCCGCAACCCGGAGAAGCTGACCCGTGTGGAGTCGGAGACCCCACTCACGCTGCGATGAGCCCGTTATCTCCCCTCCCCTCCCCTCCCCTCCCCTCCCCTCCCCTCCCCTGTTGCAAAGTGGATGGATATCCGCTTACTCTCAGGTTCGGTTGAAACGGAATCGAATCCGCTTAAGGGGAGCTCGCCATGTCCGTGAACGTCGCAGTCGTCTACTACTCGGCCACCGGTAGCGTGCACCAGCTCGCCCAGGCCGTCGCCGAAGGTGCCGAGAAGGCCGGGGCGGAGGTGCGGCTGCGGCGCGTGACCGAGCTCGCCCCCGACGCCGCCATCGACGGCAACCCGGCCTGGCGCGCCCACCTGGACGCCACCGGTGACGTCGAGATCGCGACGCTGGACGACCTGGAGTGGGCCGACGCCTACGCACTCGGCTCGCCGACCCGGTACGGCAACATCGCCGCCCAGCTGAAGCAGTTCATCGACACGACGGGCGGCCTGTGGAGCCGCGGCGCCTTCGCGGACAAGCCGGCCACCGCCTTCACCAGCGCCCACAACGTGCACGGCGGCAACGAGTCGACGCTGCTCGCGCTCTACAACACCTTCCACCACTGGGGCTCGGTCATCGTCTCCCCCGGCTTCACCGACGCGTCCGTCTACGCGGCGGGCGGCAACCCGTACGGCACCTCGCACCCGGGCGCGAACGGCGCCCCGGACGAGAACACCCTCCAGGCCGCCCGCTACCAGGGCACGCGCCTCACCAAGATCGCCAGGCGCCTGAAGGGCCTCGCGACGGACTGATGTGCGCGCCCCGGATCCGGTCACTCCGCCAACCGGGCCGCCTTTGTGCGCAGGTAGTGGCGTTCCGGGAGGCTGAGGGTGAGGCGGGCTGCCTGGTAGTAGGCCTCGCGGGCGGCGGCGCGGTCGCCGGTGCGTTCGAGGAGGTGGGCGCGGACGGCGGAGAGGCGGTGATGGTCCTTCAAGCTGGGTTCCAGGGTGGTGAGTTCGGTCAGACCCGCCTCCGGGCCGTGGACCATCGCGACGGCGACCACGCGGCCCAGCTCGGCCATCGGGTGGGGCCAGTCGGCGACCAGGACGTCGTACAGGGCGAGGATCTGCGGCCAGTCCGTGTCCTCGACGCGGCGGGCCTCGTCGTGCAGCGCGGCGATCGCCGCCTGGAGCTGGTACGGGCCCGGCGGGCCCTCCGTGAGGGCCTCCTCCACCAGCGCCGTGCCCTCCTCGATCGCGGCCCGGTCCCAGCGCGTCCGGTCCTGTTCGTCGAGCGGGATCAGTTCGCCGTGCGGCCCCGTACGGGCGTCGCTGCGGGCCTCCGTGAGCAGCATCAGCGCGAGCAGACCGGTCACCGTGGCCTCGCTCGGGAGCAGCCGGCGCACGGCCCGGGTCAGCCGGATCGCCTCGCGGGCGAGGTCGGCGCGGTACAGCGCGGGGCCGGAGGTCGCGGTGTACCCCTCGTTGAAGATCAGGTACAGCACCTGGAGGACGGTGGCGAGGCGGGCGTCCCGGTCGTCGGGCCCCGGCGGCCGGAACCGGTGGTCCCGCAGCTTCGCCTTCGCCCGGCTGATCCGCTGGGCGATCGTCGCCTCCGGTACGAGATGGGCCCGGGCGATCTCCGCCGTCGTCAGGCCGCCGACGGCGCGCAGCGTCAGCGCGACCCGGGCGGCGGGCGCGAGCGACGGATCGCAGCAGAGGAAGAGCAGCGTCAGCGTGTCGTCGTCGGACGGCGCGGCCCGCGTCTCGCGCGGTTCCAGCCGCGTGGCCGTCTCCTCCCGCCGGGCCCGCGCCTCGTCGGCCCGCAGCTGGTCGGTCAGCCGCCGCGAGGCCACCCGGATGAGCCAGCCGCGCGGATTGGCGGGCGTGCCGGACTCGGGCCACTGCCGGGCGGCCGCCACCAGGGCCTCCTGTACGGCGTCCTCGGCGGCGTCGAAGTGCCCGTACCGGCGTACGAGCGCGCCGAGGACCTGCGGCGCGTGACGGCGCAGCAGGCCCTCGACGGTCTCCGGCTCGCTCACTGCCTACTTCCGGTTCGTGTTCACTCGCTGAACAGCTCGGACTCGGACCGCTCGTCGATCTGGCGGATCACCACCGGGTACTCCGGCGCCCCGGCGGGCTGCGGGCAGCGGGCGACGCGCGCGGCGATCTCGGTGACCCGTTCCAGGCTCGCGCAGTCGAGCACCCAGTAGCCGGCCAGCAGTTCCTTCGTCTCGCTGTACGGCCCGTCGGTGATCACCGGCTGCCCGGCCTTGTCGACGCTCACGTGCCGGGTCCGCCTGGGCTCGACGAGCCCCTGCGCGTCGACCAGCTCGCCGGACTCGGCGAGGTCGTTGTTGATGGACCCCATGTGCTCGAACATCGCCTGGATGTCCTTCTCGCTCCATGCGGGGCCCTGCCCGGAGCCCTTGCCGGACATGGTGTCGTAGTCGGCCTGGGATCCCTGCACCATGACGAGGTACTTCATGACGTGCTCCTTCGGTGTCTGTGTCTCGGGTTTCCTGCTGCCTTTCACAGGGGACGTCGGAGCGGGTTTCCGATTCTCGACACCTCGCCGGGGGCGGGTGCGAATTTCTGGGGGATTCCACCCAGGGGAACCAGAAGGGGGCCCCTGGGGGCCCTGGGCTCATCCTCCTGCGAGCTCCCGCTCCAGCGGCGTACGGAACCGAGGAGTGACCCGTACATCCCCCACCCAGCCGCTCAGCCGCGCCGCCTCCGCCTCGGCGGCCGCCCGCGCCGCCTCGCCCCCCTCGTCGCTCAGGAACCGGAGAGCGATCTCCCCGTCCGGGCGCTGGGCCCAGCCGCCGACGACGCGGCCGTTCCACCACACGGTCGGGCCGATGTTGCCGCTGCGGTCGAAGAGCGCGGCCTTGTGGGCGGGGTCGGTGTACCAGTCGCGGTACTGCCAGCCCATCGCCGTCGGATCGAGGGCGGGCAGCAGCGCGGCCCAGGGCTCGGGGTAGTCCCGTACGGGTTCAAGGTCGTCAGGCAGCACATACCCCGTGCCCTCGGACAGCTCCACCGCCTCCGCGCCGATCGCCGAGAGCGCCTTGCGGACATCGGTGACCTTCCACCCGGTCCACCACTTCAGGTCCGCCTCGGTCGCGGGCCCGCAGGCCGCCAGCCACCGCCGTACGAGTTCGGCGTGGGCGAACTCGTCGGAGGGGTCGGGCTGTTCGGGCGTCGGGGCCCACCGGAACCGGCTGGAGGTCCAGGCACCCTGCGGCCGGCCGCGCGCGATCCGCCCCTCCATGCCGAGGACCCGGAGCAGCCGGCTGGAGAGCGACTGCGGCCCTTCCTGACGGGTACCGACCCCGTACACGTACTGCGTGCGCAGCCGGGGAACGGCCGCGCCCAGCTCGGCCCCGGTGGCCTCACCCCGTACGGCCAGCTCGGCGAGGACGAGCCGCTCGGTCTCGGCGAGCCAGGCCGAGTCGTACGCGCTGCCTTTGGCCAGATCCTTGATCAGCATGGCGCGTTCGCGGGTGGCGACGTCACGGGTGGTGGAGGCGTGCACGGTGGGGACGAGTGAGGTCGGGAAGACGAAGATCGTGTGCCGCATGCCGTGCATCCGGGTCAGCGTCCGGTCCTCGTACAGGGCCCGCTCGAGCCCGGCCACGGGCCCCTCGACGCCGTGCTTCCCGGCCAGCCGGGCCCCGACGGCGAGGAAGACGGTGGCGGGGTCGGTCGCGTGCAGGGCGACCAACGACTCGGCGACGTCCTCCACACCGGCCGCCCGCGCGACCCCGGCCAGCCGATGCCGCACGCCCAGCCGGGCTCTGCGCTCTTCGTCCTCGATACGGCGGTGAGCCTTGTTCCCCATGGGGCAAGGATGACCCAGGGGACCTCCGGGGACGGGGAATCACCCGATGAAGTCGACGAGGAGCCGATGAAGGACGTCGGGCCGCTCCAGCTCCCGAACTTCACGGGCCAGGAGTCGAGCCACCCCTGGACCTCCCGCCCGCCGCCGGGATCGGCCCCCACGGGCCCGGCCTCGACGAGCACGAGCCCGGTCAACCGGTCCGGGTACGCGGCGGCGACGAGCCGGGGCCCCCGAGCGCTGCCCGACCAACAGGGGCTGTTCCAGGGCGAGTTCACCGAGGGGGTCAGTCGCGCCGGATGTGCTCGGGATCGACGTGCCGGCGTACGAGCGGCACCGAGGAGACGGCGGCGGCGAGCAGCACCCCGAGACAACAGGCGAGCAGCAACGGCAACCCACTCCAGTCCCAGTGCACCGCCCCACCCCCGGTGATCAGGTAACTCGACTCGGCCAGCCACCCGGTGACCACGGCGGCCCCCAACCCCACGGCCAACGGCACAACCACCTGCACACACTGCACCACCCGCAAGGTCCCACCCCGAGCCCCCAACAACACCAACGCGGCCACCTGCCCCCGCCGCTCCATGGCCCGATCAGCCACGGAAACGACGAACGCGGCCACACTGATGACCAGCCCGAGCACCATGCCTGCGGCGAGGAGGCTGCGGATGACGGTGAGCTGGGCGAGGGATTCGACGACGATGCCGACGGGTTCGACTTCGGCGGTGGGTGCGATGGCGCCGATGCCGTCGAGGACGGTACGGACGGTCGGAGCGTCGGCGTCGCTCAGGAGGACGAGTGCCGAATTCTTCGGCAGTTCGTCGACGCGAACCAGCGACGGAGGAATGAGTACATCGGTCGAGGAGAAGGCGGAGGGTTGATAGGCGCGGACCGTCAGGTGCTCGTGTGGCACGGTGAGGCTGAGTTTCCGGCCGTTCTTCAGGATGAACGGGAAGGTTCGACCCGGCACCGCGTCCTCGTTCGGGGAGCTGCCAAGGTCACGCAGGCTGAGCATCTTCCCGTCGACGCAGCCGCGTGACTCCGCAACGAAGGCGGCGAGTTGGGCACAGGTGGCGATGATGCCTGCCACGCTGGGCTTGGTGAGGCTGTCGTCCGCGGGGGTCCAGGAGGAGAGTTCGACGGCTTGTGCCCGTGCGCCCTCCACCCGGGACATCCTGGCGTACTGCTCGCCGGTGAGTTTGTCCAGCGCCACGCGGTATTCCTGGACGGGAGCCGTGCGGCGGCTGACCTGGTCCAGTTCCACGAGGACGCCCTGGGTCAGAGATGTGGCGAAGATCAGCAGAACCAGACCGGTCACCACACGGAGTGAGGCGCCCGGCTCGACTTCGGCGCGTCGCATCGCAAGCGCCAGGGGGAGTGACCGAGCGGTGCCCGCGAGTTTGCGGGCGAGCCACATGGTGAGGGGCGGAAGTCCGAAGACCAATCCGGCGCCGGTCAGCAGAACCGCAGCGGGGATGAGGAGGGTGTTGGCGGACCCTCCGGACGGGTCTTTCCCCAGGACACTGAGCGCGCAGTAACCGGCGATGACGCCGAGCCCGGGGACCAGGAGGAGCATCCCGTACATACTCGGCGGCTTGCGCTCCGCGGTGCGACGGACGTTGAGCGGGGTACGCGCGGCTGCCCGGGCGCTGTGCCGACCGACGATCCAGGCGAGAGCAGGACACAGGACCAGGCAGGCGAAGAGCGTCGTGGCCTCGGGGCGGCCATCGGCCGGGTACCAGTGGAGTCCAGGCAGACCGATCCGCGCCATCACCTCGTTGAAGGCGAGGTACCCGCCGACTCCGAGGAGCGCCCCGAGGAAAGCCGCGGCTACGGTCTCGCCGGCATTGACCCGCAGGGTGTCTTTGACGCTCAGGCCCACCAGCCGAAGGGCGGCGAGCCTGCGCGCACGGGACTCGGCGGACAACCTGGCGCACACCGAGAGGAACACGGCGAGGGGCAGTAGGACCACGCAGGCGAGGGTGAACCGCAGAATGTCGAGGGTTGACTCTTCGACGACCTCGGAGCGGGCGTAGCGAGAGCCGAAGAAGTCCACTTGCCGGGCGTTCTCCGCCGGGATGATCTGGTCGTGGGTGCTGCCGACGTAGGCGTACAGATCATCGGGTCCGGCAAGTCCGTCGGGCCGGATCGTGCCGGTCACTTTGCCTGGCAGGAGTCCGGCCACTCCGGGTGATTCTGCCAGGACTTCCCGCAGTCGTGGCGAGACGATCACTTCCCCTGCGGCCGGCAGCCTGTCGATGCCGGGGGGAACCGGCGCCGGACCGGAGACCGGGCGGGCGACGAACAGACGGCGGAGCGGCTGGGACCCGTAGGCGTCCTCAAGGCTGAGGGCGACGGTGGCGGCGGTTGGCGATCCGTCCTTCAGCTCGTAGTTGGTTCGCGGCTCACGGGCCGCGGATCGAGAGTCGTGGGCGGCCAGGATCGTCGGAATGGTGAGGACGGCGGCGAGACAAGCCACCCCGAGTGAGCAGCCGAACGTCATCAGCAGGAACCGGGCCCGGCCTCTGCGTCCACCACGCCACAGGAGCCGCAGGCCGAGCAAGAAGGGATTCACTTCAGATTCCCGTCGGTCATCGTGTAGCGACTGTCGGCGTACTCAGCCACCGTTGCGTCGTGAGTGACGATGACGACAGCCGTGCCCTGGTCCCTTGCGAGTTTGAGGAACTCCTCGAGGACAGCAGCGGCGTTGGTGCTGTCGAGCGCACCAGTCGGCTCGTCCGCGAACACGACGTCCGGTCGATGGACCAGCGCTCGGGCAACGGCCACCCGCTGACTCTGCCCACCGGACAATTGCGAGGTTCTGCGCTGGAGCAACTCGGTCATACCGAGCCGCCCGAGCACCTCGCCGGCCGCCGCATGCGCGGGCGCCTTACGCTGGCCGGCGAGGCGCAGAGGGAGAGCGGCGTTCTCCTCGACGGTGAGCTCAGGCAGCAACTCCCCGTACTGAAACACGAATCCGAAGCGTTCCCGGCGGAGTGTGCTCAGCTCGTCGTCCGTGAGTGACGACAACGTCGCCCGGTCGAAGCTCACGGTGCCTCGCGTTGGCGCGAGGACCCCGGCCAGGCAGTACAGCAGCGACGACTTACCTGAGCCGCTGCTTCCCATGACGGCGGCCACTTCTCCACGCCGCAGGGTGAAGTCGGCACCGTTGACGGCCTGGTGCGTTCCATAGAGGAGATCCACGCCCTCGGCGCGGAGAATGGCGTTCATGGTCGTGTGACTCCCTGGCGCTTGCCCGCGGCTACTTCCGGTGGAACGACTTGGGGATCGTGCAGTTGTCAGGTCGCAGGGAGCCCCGGTCGCGGCACACGCGGATGTCCGCGTCGTTGGTGTACTGGGCGGCGCCGTCGTAGACGACCTTGTTCAGAGGCACGGTCTTCCGCTGTACGCCCTTGAAGCGGTTCCAGCTGTAGCCCTCGACCTTGGCCTCCACATAGACGTTGTGGCCGTCGTTCGGAGCGAGGTCCTTGAGCTGCCCCCTGAAGCCGAAGCCTCCGTGGTTCTGCCCCTTGGGCCACCACCGGTACTCCGGATTCAGGAGCTCTGCGCCGTAGGTCTGCATTTGACCGAGGCTCTTCCACGAGTCCGCCACAGCCACCCCCGCTCCACCCAGGAACAACCCCGCCGCCACCGCGACCGTCGCCAACTTGCGCACGTTTCCTCCTGCTTGAGAGCACCCCGACTGGGTGTAGCAGAAAGTGTTCCAGTGATTACGGAGCGCGTGCGCGGGCGTAACGTCACTGCCTGTTCGGCCCCCCCGAACCGGTGACATCAGCACATGAGTGAGGCCCCGGCCGGCCGCGCGCCGTGCCCTGGTTCCCCGGCGGGACGCCGCCCCGCCCCGTAGGAGTGATCATCGGTGTGGCGCCGTGAATCGGCGCGGCCGCCTCGCCAAGGTGGCGCGCATGCGCCTTCCCTCGTACCGCCGTTCCCTCGTCCCCTTCGTGGCCGCCGTCGCCCTGCTGGCCACCGCGGGCTCCGCCGTCTCCACCGCGGCGGAGTCGTGCGGCTCGATCATCACCGCCCCGCTCAACCGGCCCGTCTCCGCCGACGATCCCTGCCCCAGTACCGACCCCGTCGTGTGCCGGATCCGTGTCCTGCCGATGGACGAGAAGGTCGAGGCCCAGCGGACCCGGATGCAGTACCACGGCCTCCTGGAGGACATGCACCGTACGGAGGCCAACATGCGTGAAGCCGGCGCCTCCGAGGAGGAGATCGCCCGGGAACTGGTCGACATGCGCAACCAGGCCAAGGAGATCACCCGCGCCGGCATGACCCCGGCAGAGGTTCGGATCCTGGAGGAGCGCAACATCGCCAAGTACGGCAACCCCCTCGGCCCGACCGCCGACCAGCTCTACGCCAAGTACGGCTCCTGGGAGAAGGTCACCGACGCCTCGATGCGTACGAGTTATGCCGTCGACCGCGAACTGAGCCTCGAGTACCGTCCCTGCCCCGTGTAGGCACGCACGCACTCCGAACAGTGCGAACAGTGCGTGCGAACAGTGCGAAGGGCGCGACCGGTGGTGCCGGTCGCACCCTTCGTCATGCGTGCGGAACGTCTGGCAGGGCCCGTGCAGCCAGACGTACGTCGTGGACCGTAGGGGCGGGTGGGAAGCCCTACGGGACCGGTGATCGCGCCCCGCCCGCGTACGCCCCTCGCGTGCGCCTTCGCGCTCCGCCGGACGGCGTATGCGGCACTGGGGTCCGCCTCACCATGATCAATAACCTGACGTCCGGCGCGTGACCGCGCGTCTGATCGGACAGAAGGTGAGCGACCAGTGGAACTCCCGATGGTGCGGCGACGCACGGCCTGGCTCGCGGCGGCGGCCACCCTGTTGACCGTGCTCGGCACCGGTCCGGCGGTCGGTGCGGCGGACGGCACATGGCAGAAGGTCGGCGGCGACGCCCGCAGCGGGGTCAGCGGACTGGCGTACGAGGGGCGGACGGCGGACGGCAGCGGCGTGAACCTGCTCGTGGTCCACGACAACAAGCGGACCGGCCGGCAGCGCCTCTCCCGCATCACCCATCACGACGGCTCCGCCACCGCCACCGCCTCCGCCACCGCCTCCGACTCCGTCGCCCCGCTCACCTGGAACGGGGCCGAACCGGTCGACCTGGAGGCGATCGAAGCGGTTCCCGGGGCGCCGGGGGAGTACGTGGCGCTGGCCGCCCGCGGCATCGTCTACCGCCTCAAGGTCGACGGCTCCACGGCCACGGTCCTCGACTACGCGCCGCTCCCTGCGATCGGCGACGGCGACGACTTCGAGAGCTTCGCGCTCATCGCGCAGAACGGGAAGCTCGCCGCCCTCTGGGCGGACCGGGGCGCCGGCCAGGACCGCCCCGCGACGCTCTACGCGGCGCCGATGACCATCGCCGCCTGGGGGCAGCCGCTGTTCGGCGCCGTGACGCGGCGGGCCTACCGGGCGCCGTACCCGACCGACGCCGGCACGCGCCACATCTCCGACATCTCCGTGACCGACGCGGGCCGCCTCGTCGTGAGCTCGGCGGCGGACGCCGGCGACGACGGCCCCTTCGACTCGGCGGTGACCGACGCGGGCCGCGTGACGGTGTCGTCCACGGGCCGGGTCCGGGTCACCCTCGACAGCTCCCCGACCGTCCTCGGAACCTTCCCCGGATACAAGGTCGAGGCGGTGGAGTGCCTCCCCGGCGCCGGCTCCACGGACGGCGTTCTCGGCACGGACGACGAGAACGCCGGCGGATACGTACGTACCGCATCGATCCGCTGAACGGATCGGCCCTGTGCGGTTGAGTGGGGGTTATGGATCACTCCCCCCTCCTCGACACCGTATGGAAGCTGCTCCATGAGCGCATACCCGGCGACGTCCCGACCCTGATCGAGGTCCCCGAAGGGGGCACTCTGCGGGAGCTCGTCGCCGCGATCGGCGGGCGGGCGGGCCGGTCCCGGAGCCTGGTCTCCGACGGTGTCGCCGACCCGTCGCTCACCGAGTACGCAGGCCTGGCCCTCCTGGAGCCCTTCGGTGCGGATATCGGCGCTGACCTGCTGGAGCTACGGGCGTGGTCCCACTGGTCCCACTGGATCGGCTGCGCCGAAGTCGCCTCCCCGAAGGCCCTGGACGCCCTGGACGCCCTAGACGCCCCGGACGGCACCCGCCTGTTCGTCGTGCTCGCCGACCGCGAGGACCCGGCGGCGGGCGGGCTCCCGGAGGGCGCGTCCTGGGCGGAGAAGCTGCGCATCGTCACCGGTTGGGAGCCGATGCCCCAGCCGGCCGTCGACTGGTCCGCCGTCGAAGCCGCCCTGGGCACGGCGCTGCCGAGCGACTACAAGGAGACCGCCGACCTCTTCGGCGCGGGCAGCTTCGACTGGTACCTGGACCTCCTCGTCCCCGGCGCCAAGGGCGGCCTGGACCTCGTGACATGGGCCGAGCACGACGCGAAGCACGGCCGCACCGGCCTGCTGCGCTTCGGCACCTCGGAGCGCGAGATCGACTTCGCCTGGCAGACCGGCGCCACCGACCCCGACGCCTGGCCGGTAGTCGTACGGCACGACTTCCGCACCTGGGAACGCCACGACTACGGCTTCGGCGAATTCGTCCTCCGCATGCTGACCGACCCCCAACTCGGCTTCCCGACAAGCCGCCTCACCGCCCACACCTTCCTGAGCTTCGACATGTCGTAAGGAAGAACGAATCGGGAAGAACGAATCGCGAAGAACGAATCGGGAAGAATGAATCGTCAGGAAGAACGAACGCCTCATCCCTCCCTCGGGCCGACGTCGGTGAGCGCGAGTCCCAGCCGCCGTGCGCCCTCGGTCAGCTCGGCGTGATCGGCGGTCGCGGCGAACCCGATGCGCAGGTGCGCCGCCGGCGGTTCGGTGGCGAAGTAGCGACTGCCGGCGCTCACGGCGACGCCGCGCTGCCGGGCCGCGCCGGTGAGGACGGCGTCGTCCACGCCCGACGGCAGGCGAACCCACAGGTGCAGCCCGCCCGTTGGCAACCCGGCCACCGTCGCGCCCGGGATCTCCCGAGTGACCGCCGCGGCCAGCACCGCGCACCGCTCTCGCAGCGCCGTGCCGAGGGCGCGGACGTGCCGGTCCCAGGACGGGGAGCTGAGCACTTCCAGCGCGGCCTCCTGCAGCGGGCGCGTGACGAAGAAGTCGTCGACCAGGCGCACCGCCCGCATGCGTTCCATCACCGGGCCGCGGGCCACAAGGGCTCCGATCCGCAGGCTCGGTGCGGCGGGCTTGGTCAGGGAGGTGACGTGGACGACGGTGCCGTCGCGGTCGTCGGCGACGAGCGGTCGCGGCACGGCACCACCGTGCCCCAGGTGCCGCGCGAAGTCGTCCTCGAGTACGAACGCGCCCGAGGCGCGCGCCACGTCGAGGATCTGGCGGCGCCGCTCTGGCGCGAGCACGGTGCCGGTCGGGTTCTGGTACGTCGGCTGGCAGTAGAGCAGTCGCGCGCCGGTCATCGCGAACGCGTCGGCCAGCAGGTCGGGCCGCAGGCCGTCGGCGTCGAGCGGGACCGGAACGGGCCGCAGCCCCGCGGCGCGGGCGGCGGCCAGGGCCCGCGGGTAGGTGGGGGACTCGACCAGAACCGGGCTGCCGGGCCCGGCGATGGCCCGGAACGCGATCGACAGCGCGCTCTGCCCGCCGGCGGTGACCAGCACGTCCTCCGACGCCACGCTGCCGCCGACGATCCGGGCGAACACGGTGCGCAGCGCCATCAGGCCGCCGGCCGGGGCGCGGTCCCAGGCGTCCGGGCGGCGGCCCGCCCGCGCGAGCGCCGCGCTCAGGGCCCGGGTGGGCTGGAGCGAGCGGTGCACGTAGCCGCCGTCCATCGTGATCGTCCCGGCCGGTGGCGGGCCGAGCGGGTCGGCGATCAGGTGGGTGTCGACGGCGCGGTCGGTGAGGGCGACCGTCTGCCAGTCGGTATCCGTGTCGCTGCCGTCGGCGGCGTCGCGGAGCCCGCCCGGCCGCGCCGCGAACGTACCGCTGCCCGGACGGGTCACCACCGCGCCCTCGGCGGCCAGCGCGGCGATGGCCCGTGCCACGGTCGCCGGGCCGACCCGGTACTCCTTGACCAGCTCCCGGCTGCTCGGCAGCCGGTCGCCGGGCGACAGCCGGGAGACCAGGGCGCGGAGACTCTCGGCCAATTCTCCGGAAGTCCCAGCACTAGAAGTGCTACTGTCGTTCATGAGAGACAACAGTAGCGCTTCTGGTCCTGGTCGGGAAACACTTCGGGGTGCACTTCGGGAAACACTTCGGGAAGCACCTCACCTGGACGTCGCCGCCCTGCGGGCCGACACCCCGGGGTGCCGCCAGGTGATCCACTTCAACAACGCGGGCTGCGGACTGCTGGCCGCCCCGGTCCTCGACGCGATGGTCGGCCATCTGAACCTCGAAGCACGGATCGGCGGTTACGAGGCGTCGGCCGCCCGAGCCGCCGAAGTCCGGGACTTCTACACGGAGATCGCCGCCCTCATCAACACCACCCCCGACAGCATCGCGTTCGCCGGCAGCGCCACCCACGCCTACGCCAACGCCCTGTCCTCGATCCCGTTCGAGACCGACGACGTCATCCTCACCACCCGCGACGACTTCGTCTCCAACCAGATCGCCTTCCTCTCCCTGCGCAAGCGCTTCGGCGTACGCATCGTCCACGCGCCCGACACCCCGGAGGGCGGGGTCGACGTGGAGGCGATGGCCGCGCTGATGCGGACCCACCGCCCCCGCCTGGTGTCCGCCACCCACGTCCCCACCAACTCGGGCCTGGTCTCCCCCGTCGCCGAAATCGGCCGCCACTGCCGCGAGCTGGACCTGCTCTACCTGGTGGACGCCTGCCAGTCGGTGGGGCAGTTCGTCATCGACGTGGAGGAGATCGGCTGCGACTTCCTCACCGCCACCTGCCGCAAGTTCCTCCGCGGCCCGCGCGGCTCCGGATTCCTGTACGTCTCCGATCGCGTCCTGCGCGCGGGCTACGAGCCGCTGTTCATCGACATGCACGGTGCCCGCTGGACCGAGCCGGGCGGCTACGAGCCCGTGGCGAACGCGGCCCGGTTCGAGGAGTGGGAGTTCCCGTACGCCACGGTCCTCGGCAGCGCGGTCGCGACGCGCTACGCCCGCGAGGTCGGCATCGAGGCCATCCAGCAGCGCACCCCCGCGCTCGCGGCCCGGCTCCGCGACCGGCTCGCGCCGATCCCGGGGGTACGCGTACTCGACCGGGGCCCGCGCCTGGCCGCGCTCGTCACGGTCGGCGTCGCGGGCTGGCAGCCGCAGCCGTTCAAGGCGGCCATGGACGCCCGCGGGATCAACTCGGCGCTCAGCTTCCGCGAGTTCGCGCAGTTCGACTTCGGGGACAAGAACGTCGACTGGTGCCTGCGCCTGTCGCCGCACTACTACAACACCGAGGAGGAAGTGGACCACGTGGCGGAGGCGGTCGCGGATCTGGCAGGCCAGGTCCGCCGATGACCGCCACACAGGCACGCACCAAGGAGCCGCCCAAGGAACCCGAGGAGTCGAAGGAATACAAGGAGTCCAAGGACTCCAGCGCGAGCCTCTGGCGCAACGGCGACTTCCTGAAGTTCTGGCTCGGCGAGACCCTCTCGCTCCTCGGCAACCAGGTCACCAACCTGGCCCTGCCCCTCACCGCGATCACCGCCTTCGACGCCACCGACGAGCAGGTCGGCATCCTGAGGTTCCTGCAGCTCGTCCCGTACCTCGGGCTCGCCCTGGTCTTCGGGGTATGGGTGGACCGGGCCAGACGCCGGCGGATCATGCTGGGCGCCAACCTCGTCCGCATGCTCCTCCTCGCCCTCGTCCCCGTCCTGTACTGGACGGACGCGCTCGGCCTGACCTCACTCCTCGTGATCGCCTGCGCGGTGGGCGTCGCCTCGGTGCTGTTCGACGTGAGCTGGATGTCGTACGTACCCACACTCGTACGCGACCCCAAGCACTACGTGGAGGCCGGCGCCAAGATGGGGATGAGCTCATCGGCGGCCGACGTGGCGGGGCCGGGGCTCGCGGGCGTACTGGTCGGAGCCCTCACCGCGCCCGTGGCGCTGATCGTCGACGCCTTCTCCTACCTGGTGTCCCTGATCTCCCTGCTCCTCATCCGCACGCCCGAGCCCCGTCCCGAACCGCCGGCCGCCCGGAGGCACCTGCCGACCGAGCTCAGGGACGGCCTGCGTCTGGTGCTGAGGAACCCGGTCCTGCGCTCGCTGGCCCTGATCGGGTTCTGCTGCAACTTCTCCATGATCACCGTGTGGACGATGTTCCTGCTGTACGGAACGCGGGACCTGCACCTGGACTCGACGACCCTCGGCGCCATCTTCGCCACCGCCTCCGTGGGCGGACTGATCGGCGCGGCGATCTCCCGCAAGGTCATCCGGCGATTCCGGCTGGGCCTCGTCTACCTGGTCGCCCAGTCGGCCCTGCTCATCGGCCCGTCACTGATCGTCCTGGCCGGCGGCCCCCGGCCGGTGATGGTGGGGATGTTCGTCCTCTCCTTCTTCACCACCTGCCTCGGGCTCGGCGTCGCCGGCGTCGTCATCGTCAGCCTGCGCCAGGCCAGCACCCCGCAGTCGATGATGGGCCGGATGACAGCGGTCTTCCGCA
This sequence comes from Streptomyces sp. P9(2023), assembly GCF_032436795.1. Taxonomy (NCBI): domain Bacteria; kingdom Bacillati; phylum Actinomycetota; class Actinomycetes; order Kitasatosporales; family Streptomycetaceae; genus Streptomyces; species Streptomyces sp. P9(2023). The sequence continues at coordinate 45,933 of NZ_JAUPWM010000026.1, read as the reverse complement.
CCCTGCTGTTCGGCGGCGGCGCACTGGGCGGCCTGTCCGCGGGCCTCCTGTCCGGCGCGATCGGCGCCCGGGCCGCCCTGACCGTGGCGGCACTCGCCTCCGCCGCCGTACTGATCGCGCTCGTCCTGTCCCCGGTAACCCGCCTACGCGGCCTGCCGGCGGCACCGGCGGAGGTGCACGCGACCGGCTGAAACGCAGAACGTCGAAGGGCCCCGCTGCAAGCAGCGGGGCCCTTCGACTTCGTGCCCGGTGAGGCACTGGCGGAGGATACGAGATTCGAACTCGTGAGGGGTTGCCCCCAACACGCTTTCCAAATGTTCGTACGCCCGTCCGGCGGGGGCCGTGTGTGTCCTGACCTGCGGCGGAGCGTTCTGACTGCCTCCGTTCGGATGGCCCCGAACGGAGGCGAATGCAACCAGAACTGCAACCACAGGAGTCCGGGCCCTGATCAGGCCCTGCGCCAGCCGCCGAGCAGTGCTTCGGGTCCGTACGCCGCCTGGAGTCCGGAACAGGTGGTCCCGTTGCGCGAGACCGCCACAAGCGGTACCGGCTCGTCGGTGATCGCGGCCCGGTGCTTCTGCAACGCGGCCAGGTCGTGGCCGTCGAACGCGGAGTTCTCCAGCCACTTGACCGAACCGAGGAAGAGCAGCTCCTTGGCCACCGGCTGCCGGTCGGCGCCCACCAGGTCGACTTCGACGTCATTGCTGCGAGTCCAGTACCCGCCGATCGCCGGAGCGGCGGGCAGGAGCCCGTCCGGCAGGAGGCGGGCGAGGGATTCCCGGACGAGGGGTTCGATCGCACGCCCCCGCCAACTCGTCCACTGCTCCTGGATCCGGCTCAGCGTGAGATCCCCCCGCATCCGCTCGATCTCCGCCATGTGCGGATCCAGAAACGCGAGCCAAAAACGGAGGTAGGGGTCTGCCACGCGGTAGCGGCGTTCCTTCGACGGCCTCAGCGAGAGGGGAAGCTCGGCTGCCACCACCCGTTTCTCGGTGAGGACGTCGGTCGCCCGGGTGAGAGTGGTGTGCGCGATACCGCCCGCCGCGCGAGCGATGTTGGTGAAGGTTCTCTCCCCGCTTCCGATGGCCCGCAGAACTTCCCGGCTCATCGCCTGCGGCGGAAACTCCGCGGCCAGTGACCGCTCGGCGGAGACCAGTAGCGCCGAGATCGGATTGTCCAGCGAATCGCGGAGAAACTCCCAGACGTCGGCCCCGGGCCGCCACTCTGCGCAGATCAGCGGAAGACCGCCGGTGATCAGGGCGGCGTCGAAGGCGGCCGCCGGCTCAAGACCGAGCATCTCGCCGATGTCGGCCGGGTTCAGCGGCCCCACGACCATTTCTCGGCCTCGCTGGTGGAAGGGCCGGTCGTAGCTGTTCAGCGCCTCCATCATCGACAGGTCGGACCCGACCAGGAGGAGGAGCACGGGTTTGCGGCTCAGCAGACGGTCCCACGCCCGCTGGAGCATGCCCTCGAAGGCATCGATGCGGTCCATCAGGTACGGAACCTCGTCCACGACGACCACGCTCGGGCTGTCGTCGGGAAGGATCTCCGAGAGCAACCTGAATGCCGAATTCCACTGCTCTGGAGTCTCCTCCGAGAACAGCTCCCGCTCCGGCAAGGTGGATCTGGCGACGGCGTCGAGCAACTCCGTCAGCTCGTCCTCCGCCGTGCCGCCCGCCGCGGTGAAGAACAGATACGGCACTTCGGTGCGTCGGAGAAATTCTTCGACGAGGCTGGACTTGCCGACCCGCCGCCGTCCACGCATGAGGATGCACTGCCCCGGTTTCACCGACCCGACGGCATCGTGAAGCGACTGCAAGGCGGTGCCGAGCACGTTCAGCTCGCGATCCCGCCCGATGAAGCGCCGCATACAAGCCTCCCGTGAGAAATAGTATCGCCGGAGATAGTATCTCAGCCGATACTATTCTCCCTCATGGTGCGAGGCTCATCACGCTGTGGATGCGGGAGAGGGTGAAAACGCGCTCGGCGCCCCGAAGGTGGCACCAGGCTTCGAGGTAGGGCGGATCGAGGTCGAGGCGGCTGAGGGTGCGCACGGTCCGGTTGCCCGAGGTCGCGACGTACTCGACCGTGATGGCCTGACCGGCATCGATGGCATGAGCCAGCTGGCGGACGTCGCTGTACGGAAGGCGTTTCGCCCATCCCGCGACGATCTCCTCGGTGTCCGTGGCGAAGGGCGCTCCGCCGTCGAGTGGCGCCGGTTCGGGAGCGGGCGGAGCCGCCAGCAGCCGGAACGCCAAGGCGTTCGGGTCGAAGGCGGCGGATTCCTTCGCCGTGCTCGTGGCGATCCGGCCGCTGCCCCTTGTCCTGGAGCCGCGCGGAGCCGGAACGGCAGCGGCCCTTTGAGGCCGGGCCCTTTCGATGCGTACCGTGCCCTCGGCTGTCTCGGCGACGGGGGCGTACCCCTCGGCCCGGAGCGCGGCGAGGGTCGTGTCGAGCGGGCTGCGGCTGATCAGCACCGTCGGCGCCAGCTGTCGCAGTCCGAGCTTGGCGAGCCTGCGATGGGCAGTGAGTTCGGCCAGGAACGCGGGCTCGTCGCCGTGGAGGACGCAGGAGGCGGGGGCGATACGTACACGCCCGTGGCCTCGTGCGGTATCGGCGATCAGGTACGACAGCGGCCAGGTCGGCCGTGATGTCTTCGGGGGTACGGCCGGCGTCCAGAGCACGGCGGATGCTGCCGGCACTGAACCGCCACACCGACGCCGTGCCGCTGGTCTCCCGGTCCGCGACGGAGTCCAGGAGGAAGGCCAGTCGCGCGGACGGTGTGCCGGTGACGACGGCGGTGAGGTCGGCGCCGATCCGGGCCGTCGAGGTGGCTGAGGGCAGCAGCCGCCGGCACTCGACGCCCAGCCCCTCCGCGGCGCCGGTCCGCAGGTGGATGCCGATGGCGGAAAGGGCGCCTCGCGCGAGTACGCCGAGGAGTTCGGCCTCGCGGATCACGGTGGCGAACGGCGGTCCGTCCGGCGACGAGTCGGCGAGGGGGCGGTACCAGGCGATCAGCGGCCCCAGATCCGACGCGACCCGCACGCCCTGCCCTGCCGGGAGCCGCGCGGCTGCGGCCAACAGCCCGTGGCGGGCATGCACACAGCCGTTGCAGGGCGGTGCGCCGGCGAGGGCGGGGAGAGCCTTGTTGTCCTCGTCGCGCGCCTGGGTGGGGGTGAGCGGCAGGTTCCGCCATGCCTGGAGCAATACGGCGAACTGCTCCGGGGGTTCCTGCTCCGCCCAGGCGTCGTAAGCCTCGGTGGGGGCCACGCGATCGCCGTCCCGGGCCAGCAGCCCGGCGGCATGCGCGGTCTCCAGGGCGAGGCGTACGACGGCGTCGTCGGCCTGGGCAGCCTTGCCGATCCGGGCCAGTTCACGCGCACCGATCCCGCCGGACTTCAGCCGGGCCGGCGGGGTCGTCGAGCAGGCCGACAGGACCGAGGCGGCGTGGGTGGCGAACGCCGCGGCTGCGGCCGACGCCTCGCGGTCGACCTCGCTCGGGGTGACCGGCGCCAAGACCACGGAAGGCGGGACTGGCTGGAACGGGGCGTGCCAGCCGGACCCGCGCAGCGCGAGCGTCACCTCGGCGGGCATACGGGCCGGGCCGTAGCGGTGACGGTCATGGATCAGGAACCCCCGTTCCAGTGCCCATCGAGCGCCCGGTTCGAGCTCGAGGCCCGGACTCCCGAACATGATGAACCGCGCGGGCCTCGCGGCCCCAGCTCCTGTTCGGCCTTCGAGCAGCTTCCGAGTCGCCGCAGGGGCCTTGGCGGCCAAGGAGAGGACCCGCTCCGGGTCGCTGTGGTGTTCCACCAGCGCGGCCAGCCGCTGCGACTTGCCGCTCGGCGGCTTGACCCCCAGTGCCACGAGCATGCCGCGCAGTTCGTCGGAGGTCGTGCCCGCGACCAGTTCCTCCAGCGGGGCATCCAGTCCCAGAGGCGCGTCCCACGCCTGCCGCAGGGGTCCGGCCATGCGGAGCTTCTCCGCGCCGTCCGGCCAGACCAGAGCATGATCGGCCAGCGCCTCCAGCACGGCCGTCAGTTCGCGGGTGGTGGTGTCGTCGCCTGCAACTCCCAGCAGCTTCGCCAGGTCATCGCGCGACGCGGGCGCACGCAGCGCCGCCAGCGCTTCGGCGACCTGGAGATGCGGCAGCGCGAGCTGCGGCAGGGCAAGCGCCACCGATCCCGGGCGCTGAAGACGGTCGGCCAGTTCCCCCACCGAGCGCGGCTCCGGAGCGGCCGTGGCGTCCCTCCGCGTCTCGAGCACGCGTACCAGACGACAGCCGTCGAGGCCGCCCAACCATGTCGCCAGCGTTGATCGGGACTTCATGCCGGGGCACCTCGCGAGATCAGGACCATGCCAGCGGGCAGACCCGCCACGGGTTTCAAGGATGGGCCTATCTCTGCGATCCGCAGATGCCGTACGGGAGCGGACTCCCCCGCTGGTGGGCGCCGGCCGCTGCGGTGCGGCGGGAGCGGGGCTGCCCAGTTCCTCGAAATGCCTGAATTGTATGCGTATAAACGCAACCAGAAATGCAACCAGCGCACGACGAGAAGCCGAGCCGCAGATTGCGGCTCGGCTTCTCGTTTCGCCTGTTCAGGCGGCTGCGGAGGATACGAGATTCGAACTCGTGAGGGGTTGCCCCCAACACGCTTTCCAAATGTTCGTACGGGAGTCCGGCGAGGGCCGTGGGTGTCCTGATCTGCGGCGGAGCGTTCGCGGTAGCCCCGTCCGGACGGGTCCGGACAGGTGTGAACGAGACCAGAAGTGAGACCGCGGACAGAGCGGAGCCCGGCGTCTTTCTGACTTACTTGCCGGTGTCCGGTCCGTACCACTGAAGGGCCTGGCCGGTGACCATTGCGATGCATTCGAAGTCGCGGTCGCAGTGCAGGAGCGTCAGCCCTTGCAGTTCCGCCGTAGCGGCCACGACCAGATCCACGGCTCCGGCGCTGCGGTGCTGTCCTCGCTTGGTGAGCGCTTCCTGTACCTGCCAGGCGCGGTCATAGGCGCGGTCATCGACCGGCACCCATCCGAACAGCAGACGCATGTCCTCGATGCCTTGAGCGCGGTCTGCCGCGGAGCGGGCGCTGTAGAAGAATTCGAGCTCCGTGATCGGGCACGTCGCGATGAGTCCGGCGGCGGCTGCCTGGTCCCAGCCGAACTGCTCGGCGTCGGTGCGCATGAAGCGTGCCAGGGCGCTGGTGTCGATCAGGAACTGCGCGGCGTTCACCGACGGTAATCGCCCTTCTCCTGGAAGAGCTCCAGGTCGAAGGCGCCGTCGGCGGAGGCCGCGCGCAGTCGGGCGAGTGCGAGCGCCCTCCGCCGGTTTTCGAGTACCTCGCGCAGCGCGGTGTTGACCGTCTCCTTCTTGGTACTGGTGCCGAGTGCTCGGGCGACATCGGCCAGCAGCTCGTCGTCCAGGTCGATCACGGTTCGACTCATGGGGCATCCCTCCTGATATCACCTGTGCCATCAAATATATCTCGACGGATGCCCGGAGTCCCGGCTTTCCCCGGGGAGCGATGCCGCCGCTCCTCGGCGTGGGCGTACGCCAGGTCGTCTGCCTACGCCGGCATGACACTGTGGATGCGGGAGAGCGTGAAGACGCGTTCGGCGTCGCGTAGGTGGCACCACGCTTCCAGGTAGGGCGGGTCGAGTTCGAGGCGGCCGAGGGTGCGCACGGTGCGGCTGCCCGAGGCGGCGACGTACTCGACGGTGATGGCCGTGCCCGTGTCGATGGCGTGGGCGAGCTGGCGGACGTCTGTGTACGTCAGCTGCTTTGCGTATCCGGCGACGATCTCCTCGGTGTCCGTGCCGAAGGGGACTCCGTTGCTGGATGGGTCGGGCTTCGGAGCGGTCGGCGGGGTGGCCAGCAGTCGGACCGCCAAACCGAAGGAGTCGACTGCGGCAGGCGCCTCCGCCGCTCGGTGTGCTGAGCGCCCGGTGCCGGCCTCCGTGGTGGGCTTCCGAGGGGCAGGAACGGCGGCGGCCCGTCGAGGCGGCACCTTCTCGATGCGTACGGTCCCGTCCGCGGCCTCGGCGACGGGCGCATAGCCCTGGTCCCGGAGCGCGGCGAGGGTCTTGTCGGGCGAGCTGCCGCTGACGAGCACCGTCGGGGCGAGCTGCCGCAGCCCGAGCGCGGCGAGTGTCCGGTGGGCGGCGAGCTCGGCCAGGAGCGCGGGTTCGTCGCTGTGGATGACGCAGGCGGCGGGGGCGATGCGCATACGGCCGTGACGGCGGGCGGCGTCGGCGACGAGATAGGACAGGGGCTGCGGCAGGGGGCCGTCGGCGACGGCGGTCAGCTCGGCCGAGATCTCGTCCGGAGCGCGACCGGTGTCCAGGGCGCGGCGGACGCTGTCGCCGCTGAAGCGCCATACCGAGGCCGTGCCGCTGGTCTCCCGGTCGGCGGTCGAATCCAGGAGCTCGGCCAGGCGTGCGGAGGGCGTACCGGTGACGATGGCGGTGAGGTCGCCACCGAACCGGGCTGTTCTCGTGGCCTCCGGCAGCAGCCGTCGACATGCGACGGCCAGTTCCTCCCGGTCACCGGTCACCAGGGCCGCACCGAGCCGGGAGAGAGCGCCTCGGGCGATGACACCCGTCAGCTCGGCCTCGCGGACCGTCGCGGCGAAGGGCGTCTCGTCGTGGAACGACGGATGAGCGAGCGGACGGTGCCAGGCGACGAGCGGACCCAGATCGGTGCCGACCCGCACACCCTGACCCTCGGGAAGCGCTGCCGCCGCTGCGAGCAGCCCGCGCCGGGCCTGCAGGCAGGCGCTGCAGCGAGGGGCCCCGGCCACGGCAGGAAGCGACTTGTTGTCCTCGTCGCGGTACTGCGAGGGAGTGAACTGCAGGTTCCACCATGCGTGAAGCAGGTCGGCGAACTGCGCTGCCGGTTCCTGCACCGCCCAGGTGTCGTATACCGCGGTGGGTGCGATGCGGTCGCCGTCGGCGCCCAGCAACCCGACCGAGTAGGCGATCTCCAGGGTGATGCGTACCACCGCGTCGTCGGCCTGCGCGGCCTTGCCGATCCGCCCCAGTTCACGCGCGCCGATCCCGCCGGACTTCAGCCGGGCCGGTGGAGCCGCCGAGCAGGCCGACAGGACCGAGGCGGCGTGGGCGGCGAACGCCGTGGCCGCCGCCGCTGCCTCCCGTTCCACCTCCACCGCGGGGACGGGCACCAGCTCCGCCACGGGCGGTACGGGATCGAACGGCGCACGCCAGTCCGGCCCGCGCAGCGCGAGTGTCACTTCGGCGGGCATGCGGGCCGGCCCGTATCCGTGGCGGTTGCGGATCAGGAACCCCCTGTCCAGGGCCCATCGCTCACCCGGCGGGACATCGGCCATGGGAGCTCCGAACACGACGAATTCCGTGTGCTGTGGTGCGGACTTCGCCCGTCGCTCCAGCAGCTGTCGGGTGGCCGAAGGGGCCTTCGTGATCACCGCGGCGACGTGTTGCGGATCGCCATGGTGCTCCAGGAGTGCGGCCGTGCGCTGCTGCCTGGTGCCGGGCGGCTTGATGCCCAGTGCCACGAGCATGCCGCGCAGCTCCTCGGAGGTCACACCCTCCAACAGCTCCTCCAGTGAAGCGTCCAGCCCCAGGGGCGCGTCCCACGCCTGCCGCAGCGGTGCGGCCATGTCGAGCTTTCCGTTGCCGTCCGGCCAGAGCAGAGCGTGATCGGCCAGAGCCATCAGCGCGCCGTCCAACTCCAGAGCAGCAGCGGGTGCCGTCGCTCCCAGCGCCTTCGCCAGGTCGCCGTGCGACAAGGGCGTTCCCCAGGCGGCCAGGGCCTCGGCCACTTGAAGGTGCGGCAGGGGGAGCCGCGGCAGGACGAGTGCCACCGAGCCGGGCCGCAGAAGACGTTCCGCCAACTCCTCCATGGAACGTGGCTCCGGTGGCGCCACGGCGTCCTTCCGTATCCCGAGTACACGCGCCAGCCGCGGGGCGTCGAGGCCGGCCAGCCAGGCCGTCAGCGTGGATCGGGACGTCATGGGGAACACCTCGCGAGGCCGGGAACACGGGCTGGGACCGGAGCAGCCCCGAGCGGAGCCAAGGATTGCGCATTCGACGGGCCCACCGTCGGCACTCGGTGGGCAGTTCACCCACGGAGAGCGAGGTGCGGATGGGCCGGAGTGCGGTTGATCCTGGCGCGCCGTGCTAAATGACCTGAATGCCGGAGATGAACGAGACTGCAAATGAGACCAGGGCATGTCGAAGGGCCCCACCGCGAACGGTGGGGCCCTTCGACATCGTGCCCGGTGAGGCACTGGCGGAGGATACGAGATTCGAACTCGTGAGGGGTTGCCCCCAACACGCTTTCCAAGCGTGCGCCCTAGGCCACTAGGCGAATCCTCCGCCGCAAACAATACAAGACGCTGAGGGGTGCTCGCGAACGTGATCCAGATCGGGTTCGCGGGGAGTGCGCGTGATCGGGACCTCGGGTCCGGGAGGGGGTCGGGATCGGGTACCCTTGGCGGAGCCCCTCACGTGGCGCTATCTGACTGAACTCCCCCAGGGCCGGAAGGCAGCAAGGGTAGGTTGGCTCTGGCGGGTGCGTGAGGGGCGCTTGCGTTCCCAGGGATCTCTCGCCGTATCCGACGGTCTCTCGCCGTGTCCGCGTATCCCTCGTCGTATCCCGACGATCTCCCGCCGTACCCGACGACCCCTCGTCCTATCCCGACGATCTCTCGTCGTGCCCGGGTTGTCGGTGGGCGCCTATAACCTCGTATACGTGTCGTCTCTCGCGCTGTACCGCCGCTATCGCCCCGAGTCCTTCGCCGAGGTCATCGGGCAGGAGCATGTCACCGACCCGTTGCAGCAGGCCCTGCGGAACAACCGGGTCAATCACGCGTACCTGTTCAGCGGGCCGCGAGGCTGTGGCAAGACGACCAGTGCGCGCATCCTCGCGCGCTGTCTGAACTGTGAGCAGGGTCCCACTCCCACGCCCTGCGGCGAGTGCCAGTCCTGCCGTGACCTCGCGCGGAACGGGCCGGGGTCCATCGATGTCATCGAGATCGACGCCGCTTCCCACGGTGGTGTGGACGACGCCCGTGACCTGCGGGAGAAGGCCTTCTTCGGGCCCGCCTCCAGCCGGTACAAGATCTACATCATCGACGAGGCGCACATGGTCACCTCGGCGGGCTTCAACGCCCTGCTGAAGGTGGTCGAGGAGCCCCCGGAGCACCTCAAGTTCATCTTCGCCACGACCGAGCCCGAGAAGGTCATCGGGACCATCCGGTCCCGGACCCATCACTACCCCTTCCGGCTCGTGCCCCCCGGCACCCTGCGGGAGTACCTGGGCGAGGTCTGCGGGCACGAGGGCATCCCCGTCGAGGACGGCGTGCTGCCGCTCGTCGTGCGCGCCGGCGCCGGATCCGTGCGTGACTCGATGTCCGTGATGGACCAGCTGCTCGCCGGAGCCGCCGACGACGGTGTGACATACGCCATGGCGACCTCTCTTCTCGGGTATACGGACGGGTCGCTGCTCGACTCGGTCGTGGACTCGTTCGCTTCCGGTGACGGGGCGGCCGCCTTCGAGGTCGTCGACCGGGTCATCGAGGGCGGCAACGACCCTCGGCGGTTCGTCGCCGACCTTCTCGAGCGGCTGCGCGACCTCGTGATCCTCGCCGCCGTGCCCGACGCCGCCGAGAAGGGGCTCATCGACGCCCCGGTGGACGTCGTGGAGCGCATGCAGGCGCAGGCGTCCGTGTTCGGCGCGGCCGAGCTCAGCCGCGCGGCCGACCTCGTCAACACGGGGCTGACCGAGATGCGCGGCGCCACCTCGCCCCGGCTCCAGCTGGAGCTGATCTGCGCGCGCGTGCTGCTGCCCGCCGCCTTCGACGACGAGCGCTCTATGCAGGCCCGCCTCGACCGCCTTGAGCGCGGCACCGCCGGGGCGCCCGCGCCCGCCGCCGTCTTCACGGCCGGTTCGCCCGCGCCGGCGATGGGGTACGTCCCCGGGCCCGACGCCCATACGCCGATGGCCCCGCCCCCGCTCCCTCCCGCGCAGCCGGTGCAGCAGGCCCCGGTCCAGCCGGCCCCGGTCCAGCAGGCCCCGGTCCAGCAGGCCCCCGCGCCCGCCCCCGTACAGCCCGAGAGCGGGCCCCGGCCCGGCGCCTGGCCCGGTGCCGCCACCCCCGGCGCCCCCGCCCCCGCCCCCGGCGCCTGGCCCGGTGCCTCGGCTCCGGCGGCCGCGCCCGCCCCCGCGCCCTCCGCCCCGGCCCCGCAGGCCGCCGCACCCGCAGCGGCCCCGGCCCCCACCGGTGACCCGGCCCAAGGCGCCGCCCAGGTGCGGAACATGTGGCCGTCGATGCTCGACGCCGTCAAGAACAAGCGCCGTTTCACCTGGATCCTGCTCAGTCAGAACGCGCAGGTCGCCGGCTTCGACGGCACCACCCTCCAGCTCGGCTTCCTGAACGCAGGCGCCCGCGACAACTTCGCGAGCAGCGGCAGCGAGGACGTCCTGCGCCAGGTCCTGGCCGACCAGTTCCATGTGAACTGGAAGATCGAGGCGATCGTCGACCCCTCGGGCGGCGCCAACCCGCCGCCCGCCGCCACCGGCTTCGGCGGCGGCCGCCCGGCCGCCCAGTCCTCCGCCCCGCCCGCCGCGCCCCAGCAGCAGTGGGCCCCCGCGCAGCAGCCTCCGCAGGCCCAGCAGCCTCCGCAGGCCGCCCCGCCCGCCCGGCAGGCGCCCGCGCCCACCTCCGTACCGCAGTCCCAGCCCCAGGCTCCCGCGCAGCAGCACCACGCCCCGCCGCCCGTCGCGCCCGAGGACGACGTGCCCGAGGAGGACGACCCGGACCTCGTCGACTCGGCCCTTTCCGGCCACGACCTGATCGTGCGCGAGCTCGGAGCGACCGTTGTGGAGGAATACACGAACGAGTAGGGGCGTCTCGCTCGGTGGCCCGCACAAGGGGCATCCGGCCACGCGGGCTACCCTGGCTGGCGTGAAGGTCCTCGTCATCGGCGGCGGCGCCCGCGAACACGCCCTGTGCCGCTCTCTCTCCCTCGATCCCGACGTCACCGCTCTGCACTGCGCGCCCGGCAACGCCGGAATCGCGGAGGTCGCCGAGCTGCACCCCGTCGACCAGCTGGACGGCGACGCCGTCGCACGACTCGCGGCCGGCCTCCAGGCCGACCTGGTCGTCGTCGGCCCGGAGGCCCCGCTCGTCGCGGGTGTCGCCGACGCCGTCCGCGCGGCCGGCATCCCCTGCTTCGGCCCGTCCGAGCAGGCGGCGCAGCTGGAGGGCTCCAAGGCGTTCGCCAAGGACGTCATGGCGGGCGCCAATGTGCCCACCGCCCGCAGCTACGTCTGTACGACCCCCGAGGAGATCGACGAGGCGCTCGACGCCTTCGGCGCTCCGTACGTCGTCAAGGACGACGGTCTCGCCGCCGGCAAGGGCGTCGTCGTGACGAACGACCTCGCCGAGGCGAAGGCCCACGCCCTCGCCTGCGACCGCGTCGTCATCGAGGAGTTCCTGGACGGCCCCGAGGTCTCCCTCTTCGCGATCACCGACGGCGTGACCGTCCTCCCGCTCACCCCCGCGCAGGACTTCAAGCGCGCGCTCGACGGCGACGAGGGCCCGAACACCGGCGGCATGGGCGCGTACTCCCCGCTGCCCTGGGCCGACCCCAAGCTGGTCGACGAGGTCATGGACACCGTCCTCCAGCCGACCGTCGACGAGCTGCGCCGCCGGGGCACCCCGTTCCAGGGGCTGCTGTACGCGGGTCTGGCGATCACGAGCCGCGGCGTACGGGTCATCGAGTTCAACGCCCGCTTCGGCGACCCGGAGACCCAGGTCGTCCTGGCCCGGCTGCGGACCCCGCTGGCGAGCGTCCTGCTGAACGCCGCCAACGGCACCCTCGACAACGAGCCGCCGCTGAACTGGCACGAGGACGCGGCCGTGACCGTCGTCATCGCCTCGCACAACTACCCGGCGACCCCGCGCACGGGTGACCCGATCGAGGGCCTGGACGAGGTCGCGGCGCAGGATGCCCCGTACGCGTACGTCCTGCACGCCGGTACGAAGCCGGACGGCGACGCGGTCGTCAGCGCGGGCGGGCGGGTGCTGTCCGTCACCGCGACCGGAAACGACCTGGCGCAGGCCCGCGAGCGGGCGTACAAGGCGGTCGGCCGGATCCGTCTGGACGGCTCGCAGCACCGTACGGACATCGCACGCAAGGCCGCCGGGGAGTGAACCCCTAACGGCCCCGAACCGTCATCACCTTTACCCAAAGCCATTCCATCGAGTGACGACTGAGCCATCCGGATGACGACCGCCGAACCCCCAACTAGGGTGCGGCGAAGGCGTTCCGGCACTTGGCCCACCGGCATTGCGATGTCAGTGGCGGGTGCCACAGTGGGGGAGTGAGCAACACCGCCACAGGCAGTCCCGACGAGGGCAGGAGGGGGTGATGTACGGCGTGTCCGGTACCGGTTCCGTTGTCGGCGAGGAGATGGGTGTGCGCGCCGCGCGCGCCCGGGCCCTCGCCGTGCTCCGCGTCCGCGGCAGGGCACTCGGCCTCGCGCTGCTCCCCGCCGCCGCGGCCGTGATCCTGTACGCGGGCGGGGTCACCGGCCATATGACCGGGACCGGCTGGGACAGCGCCCGCTGGGTCGTCACCGCGCTCGCGTTGGTCGTGCTGCTCGCGGCGGCGGCCGTCGCCCTCGTGATCGCGCGCTCCCGGCCCGCGGTCACGCCGACGGTCGAGCTCTCGGAGAAGGCAGCGCCCGATCTGTACCGGTTGGTGCGGGACCTGGCCGACCGGCTCGGCGTCCCCGCGCCCTCCGCGATAGCCCTGACGCCGGACTGCGACAGCTGGCTGGAGGACCGTACGCACCCGGCCCACGACTCCGGCCGTACGACGGGACTGCGGCGCTCCACCGACGCTCCGGTCCTGGTCATAGGCTCGCCGTTCCTGTGGTGGATGCGCGTCGGCGAGCTGCGCGCGGTCCTCGCGCCCGTCGTCGCCGGTACGGCCCCGGCGGCGCACCCCGACATAGCCGCGGCCCGCCGTTTCGTGCAGGGACTCGACGCCGCCGTCGCCGCTCCCCGGCGGCCCGGGCTCGACCCGGTCAGCAGGCTGGGCGCGCACGGCATCGCGCGGGTCGCCCGGGTGCTGCTGCTCCTCTGCCGGGGGCACGCCGCCGAGATGGAGCGGGGCGTCGCCGTGGCCGGGTCCGAGCGTGCACAGACTGTGGACTACGGCGTCCGGATCGTCGCCCAGGAGCAGGTCGGCCTCGCCTACGCGGGCTGGGACCGGCTGCTCACCCGGGTCGCGCTGCCCGCCTGGCGGATGGGCCGCTGGCCGGCCAGCCTCGACGTGGGCGTGGTCGCGGCCCTCACCGAGCTGTCCCGCCGCGACCGCCTCGCCGAGGGCTTCGCCTCCAGGCTCGGCGAGCGCCCGGCCTGCGACCTGCTCGAAGAGCCCGGAGTCGTGGACGAGGCCGCCTCACTGCTCGCCGCCCGGCTCTTCCACGGCGGACCCGCGGAGGCCGGCCCGGACTGGTCCCCGGTGGACTGGAATCAGTACCCGGAGGAGGTCGTGGACCGGAAGTGGCGCAGCGACGCCGCCCGCCTCCACCAGGTCCTCGACGAACTCGGCGTCCTGCCGTCCGGTACGGGTGCCGGGTCGGGTGCCGGTTCGGGTGCCGGGTCGGGCTCGGCGGGCGGGCCTGCCGACGGCCCGACGCTGACCCGAGTCCTGAGCCACCTCTCGGCCCACCCGGAGCCCGCGGACGGACCCCCTGACGGACCCCCGAACCCCGCCGCAGCACCCACCGCCGACCTCGGACCCGCCGCAGCACCCACCGCCGACCTCGGACCCGCCGCAGCACCCACCGCCGACCTCGAACCCGCCGACGACCAGGCCCCTGCCGCCGCACCCGCCGACGACCAGGCCCCTGCCGCCGCACCCGCCGACGACCAGGCCCCTGCCGCCGCACCCGCCGACGACCAGGCCCCCGCCGCCGTACCCCCCGACCACCTGGCCCCCGGGGTCGACCCGGACCAGCCCCTCGCCGCCAACCCCACCGCCGACGCGCTCGCCGCCGCTCTCACCGCCCATGTGGCGCGCGAGGAGGCCGCGCGGCCCGCGGGGCAGGCGCAGGCGCACGCCCACGCCCAGCTGGACGTCACCGGTGCGGACGGCGGCGACGCGCTGCCGCTCTTCCCGCTGCAGCCGCCCCGGACGGGGCGGGACCTGCTCGCGGACCACGTGACGGCGATGGTCTGCTGCGCCGCCGTGGACACCGCCGGCGCCGCCCCCGGCCTCGACTGGCTCGACGGCCCCGCGCTCCTCGTCGGCGGCGTGCGGAACACGGACCTGACCGCCCGCGTCCTCGCCCTCGTCGAGGACGGCGACCCCGACCCGCTCCGCGCCTGGCTCGCGGAGACCGGCGTGCGCCCCGAGAAGCCCGTCCGCCTCGTCTGAAACGAGCTCGATTCCGGAAGCTCGCCTTCCGTTCACGCCAATTCGCGACGAACGGTGACGGAGTGCGTGCGTTATGTGATGTGCTGGAGACCGGCACTGACAGCAGCACATGACAGCGCGTACGACAGCTCCATGTGCGGACGACGGAAGACGGCACGCGGGGGAGTCGAGGGAGGGGCGCGACATGGGGGCGGACCAGATCAGGCGGTGGGAGTCGGGCGCGCTCGCCCACGCCGTCACGGACCCGTTCGGTCAGGGCCCCCTGCCCTGGCTGCGCGGCTCGGAGAACTACTTCGACGACACCGGCCAGGTCGTCCCCTGGTACGCCGACGAGACCCTGGCCCGCGGCGGCAGCGGCGGCCCGCGCACCGCCGACGACGTACGGAGCCAGATCAAGGGATTCGTCTCCAGCGGAGCAGTGGCCCCCGGCGAGGCGATCGATTTCCACATCACGGTGGACCCGCCGCAGCAGTTCTCGGTCGACATCTACCGGATCGGTCACTACGCCGGCGAGGGCGCCACCAAGATCACCACCAGCCCCCGGCTCTCCGGAATCGTCCAGCCGGCCCCGCTCACCGCCGACCGCACGGTCTCCTGTCACCACTGGTGGCAGTCCTGGCGGCTGCAGGTCCCCGCCCACTGGTCGATCGGCGCGTACGTCGCCGTCCTCACCACCGCCGACGGCTACCGCTCCCACATCCCCTTCACCGTCCGCGACAACCACCCCGCCGACCTGCTCCTCGTCCTCCCGGACATCACCTGGCAGGCGTACAACCTCTACCCCGAGGACGGCAGGACGGGCGCCAGCCTCTACCACGCGTGGGACGAGCAGGGCCGGCTCCTCGGCGAGCAGGACGCGGCCATCACCGTCTCCTTCGACCGCCCGTACGCGGGCGCCGGCCTCCCCCTCCACGTGGGCCACGCCTACGACTTCATCCGCTGGGCCGAGCGGTACGGCTACGACCTCGCCTACGCCGAGACCCGCGACCTGCACGCCGGCCGCGTCGACCCGACCCGCTACCGGGGCCTGGTCTTCCCCGGCCATGACGAGTACTGGTCCGTCCCCATGCGCCGGACCGTCGAACTCGCCCGTGACCAGGGCACCTCCCTCGTCTTCCTCTCCGCCAACACCATGTACTGGCAGGTGGAGCTGGGCCCCTCCCCGTCCGGGGTCCCCGACCGGCTCCTCACCTGCCGCAAGCGCCGTGGCCCCGGCCGCCCCGCGCTCTGGCGCGAGGTCGACCGCCCGGAGCAGCAGCTGCTCGGCATCCAGTACGCGGGCCGGGTCCCGGAGCCGCACCCCCTGGTCGTACGGAACGCGGACCACTGGCTCTGGGAGGCCACCGGCGCCGGCGACGGCGACGAGATCCCCGGCCTGGTCGCGGGCGAGGCGGACCGCTACTTCCCGCGCACCGCGCTCCCCGAGCACGAGGCCCGCATCCTGCTCGCCCACTCGCCCTACCAGGACAGCGAGGGAGCGCTCAGGCACCAGGAATCGAGCCTCTACCGGGCGCCGTCCGGAGCGTGGGTCTTCGCCTCCGGGACCTTCGCCTGGTCGCCCGCCCTGGACCGGCCGGGCCATGTCGACCCCCGGATCCAGCGCGCCACCGCGAATCTCCTCGACCGCATCTGTAAGAGGGACTGACCAGGACGAGGGGCTGGACGAGGGACTGACCAGGGCGTTCGAGGGGCCGCTCGACGAGCACCCCGCACAGTGCGAGAGAATCGGAACCGTTCCTGGATCAACCTACGCGGAGGAACCGTGTCCGGATTCGTAGAAAAGCCCGAGCCTGTTCAGGTCCCGGGCCTGACCCACCTCCACACGGGCAAGGTGCGTGACCTCTACCAGAACGAGGCCGGCGAGCTCGTGATGGTGGCCAGCGACCGCATCTCCGCGTACGACTGGGTGCTGCCGACCGAGATCCCCGACAAGGGGCGGGTGCTCACCCGGCTCTCCCTGTGGTGGTTCGACCGGCTCGCCGACCTGGCCCCCAACCACGTCATCTCCACCGACGTCCCGGCCGGCGCCCCCGCCGACTGGGCGGGCCGCACCCTCATCTGCAAGTCGCTGAGCATGGTGCCCGTCGAGTGCGTGGCCCGCGGCTACCTCACCGGCTCCGGCCTGGTCGAGTACGTCGAGTCCCGTACGGTCTGCGGCCTCGCGCTCCCCGAGGGCCTCAGCGACGGCTCCGAGCTGCCCGCGCCGATCTTCACCCCGGCCACCAAGGCCGCCGTCGGCGACCACGACGAGAACGTGTCGTACGAGGAGGTCGCCCGCCAGGTCGGCGCGGAGACCGCCGCGCTGCTGCGCCAGACGACCCTCGCCGTCTACGGCCGGGCCCGGGACATCGCCCGCGAGCGCGGGATCATCCTCGCCGACACCAAGTTCGAGTTCGGCTTCGCGTCGACCGAGGAGGGCGAGCGGCTGATCCTCGCCGACGAGGTCCTCACCCCGGACTCGTCCCGCTTCTGGCCGGCCGACCAGTGGCAGCCGGGCCGCGCCCAGCCCTCGTACGACAAGCAGTTCGTCCGGGACTGGCTGACCTCCCCGGCCTCCGGCTGGGACCGCAAGAGCGAGCAGCCGCCGCCGGCCCTCCCGCAGGAGATCGTGGACGCGACCCGCGCCAAGTACATCGAGGCGTACGAGCTGCTGACCGGCACCGCCTGGAAGTAGCACCGGGAACACGAAGAAACCCCCGGTCGGATCGACCGGGGGTTTCTTTCATGGAGCGGACGACGAGATTCGAACTCGCGACCCTCACCTTGGCAAGGTGATGCTCTACCAACTGAGCCACGTCCGCATGCGCCGTAGCGCGGAGCCCACTATACCCAACCTTTCTCGCGTGCGAGACGCACCGCCGTGTGCCGGTTCTCGGCACCGAGCTTCGCGGCGGCCGAGGAGAGGTAGTTGCGGACCGTCCCCTGCGAGAGCGAGGCCCGCTCGGCGATCTCCGCGACGGGCGCTCCGTCGGCGGCGAGTTCGAGCACCTCGGCCTCGCGCGCGGTCAGCGGGGAGTCCCCGGCGGCGATCGCGTCGGCCGCCAACTCCGGGTCCACGTAGCGGTTACCGGCGTGCACGGTTCGGATCAGCTCGGCGAGCCGCTGGGCGCTGACGGTCTTCGGTACGAAGCCCCGCACGCCGGCCGCGAGCGCCCGCTTGAGGTGCCCGGGGCGGCCGTGACTGGTCACGATCATGGTGCGGCAGCCGGGCAGTTCGTCCCGGAGCGCTGTGGCGACCCTCACACCGTCGAGGCCCGGCATCTGGAGATCGAGGACGGCGACGTCGGGCCGGTGGGCGCGGGCCATGGCGAGCGCCTCGGGTCCGGTGGCGGCCTCGGCGACGACCACGAGATCGTCCTCCAGGGCGAGCAGAGCGGCGAGCGCGCCCCGGATCAGATGCTCGTCGTCGGCGAGCAGGACGCGTACGGTCACGGCCGCACCCCCCGCTCCGCTGCCGCCACCGGTACCGGCACCAGTGCCGTCACCTGGAACGAACCGGCGTCGTCGGGACCCGCCTCCAGGGTCCCGTCCACCGTCGCGAGCCGCTCCCGCAGCCCCGCGAGGCCCGAGCCGCGCTCCATCACCGCCCCTTCCCGCACACCGTCGTTCCGTACCGTCAGCAGCACCGAACCGTCCTTCTCCCGCAGTGAGATCGCGCACCGCCGCGCGTCCCCGTGCCGCAGCACGTTGGTCGTCGTCTCCCGCACCACCCAGCCCAGCACCGACTGGACGGTGGCCGGCAGCTCCAGGGCCACCGGATCGATCGCGCACTCGATGCCGGCCGCCCCGAGCACCCCGCGCGCGCCCTCCAGTTCGACCCGCAGGTCCGCCTCCCGGTAGCCGCGCACCACGTCCCGTACCTCCCGCTGGGACTCCTGCGCGATCCGCTGCACCTCGATCATCTGGTCCACGGCCTCGGGCCGTTCGCGCCGCGCGAGCTGCACGGCCAGTTCGCTCTTGAGGGCGATCACCGACAGGTTGCGGCCCATGACGTCGTGCAGGTCGCGGCCGAAGCGGAGCCGTTCCTCGGCGACGGCGAGCCGGGCCTTCAGGTCGCGGGACCGCTCCAGCTCCCAGACGATCTTCATCAGCCAGCCGGAGAAGCCGCAGGCGGCGACGAGGAAGACGCCGCCCACCATGATGGCGATGACGTATCCGAGGCCCTCGCCCCAGTGGCCGCTCATCACCGCGGCGGCGACTCCGGTCGCGACCGCGGTGGCCGGGGCGATGTACAGCATCCGCCGGGGCCGCCGCATGCAGAGCACCAGCGCGCCGAGGCCGAAGGAGACCAGGCCGGTGACGACGGCGGCCGCGACCGTGAGGTCGGCGATCACCCCGGTGGCCCGCAGCGCGATCACGGTCAGCGCACCGGCCGCCGTCAGCACGGTCAGCGCGACGGCGAGGCGGACCGGCTGCTCGCGCCGGTCAAGTGCCCAGTCCAGGGCGCGCGAGGAGACCAGGGCGGCCAGCACGGCGTGCGCGCCGACCAGCACCATCAGGCCGATCGAGAGCGGGCCGGCCTGCGGTTCGCCCTGGATGCTCGCGACGGCGCTCAGCCCGACGAAGCCGATCTCGATCAGCGCGAAGAAGTGGAAGCTCCATCGGGTGTACAGCTCGACCTTGGCCGCGCTGCCGCGCCGGCTCCACCACCCCGTCAGCCTGGACACGCGCCCCGGCCCCCCTTTCTAGCGTCGCGGCTCCCAGCGGAACCACTTCTGGACAGCAAACACGGTGAGGACGCCCCAGGCCAGCGTGGTGAGCCCGGCGGTCAGCAGGTCCTTGGTGTCGCCGACGCCGAGCCAGCCGGCCCGGACGAACTCCATGACGCCGGTGAACGGCAGCAGTTGCGTGATGCTCGCGGCCAGGTCCGGAAGGACGTCGCGGGGGACCATCAGCCCCGAGCCCATCGCCGAGATGAGGAAGAACGGCAGCGTGGTGAGACCCGCGCTCTCGACGTTCCGCGTGATGGCGGTGGTCGCGGCAGCCAGCCCGGCCAGCAGCAGGATCGCGATGAGCACGCCGAGCACGAGCAGGTCCGGCCGCTTCGGCGCGGGTACGTCGAGGGCGAGGGCGCCGCCGACGGTCAGCACGGCGCACTGGGCGAGCGCGATGGCGGCGGACGGGAGCGCGGCGCCGGCCAGGATCTCCAGGTCGCTCGCCTCGCCCGTACGCAGCCGCTTGAGGACCAGTTCCTCGCGCCGTGCGACGAGGGCGGAGACGAGGCCCATGTAGACGACGAGCACGAGGACCATCCCGGTCCCGCCGATGAGGGTGGCTCCGGCCATGCCCAGCGGCAGTTCGTTCTGGCCCATCTGCGAGAGCGAGGACCGCAGCACGAAGATCATCAGCACCGGCATCAGGAGGGCGATGAAGAGGTTGTTCTTGTTCCGCCCGAGGAGGGTGAGTTCGGCCCGCCCGAGCGAGGTCATCCGGCGTGCGGTCGCGTTCATCGAACGGTCTCCAGGTCGTCTGTACGGAAGTCGTCGGTACGGGACGCGATCTCCAGGAACGCCTCTTCGAGGGTGGCCGAGCGGGCGTCGAGCCCGTCGAGCCGTACGCCCGCCTCGCGGGCCCAGCCCAGGAGTTCGCCGAGCGCCTCCTGCAGTTCGTACGTACGGATCTCCACGCGCCGGCCTCCCCCAGAGCTCCGCCTGGGAGGTACCCCCACCGCGGCGGCCTTCAGGGCGAGCGGCAGCCGGCCGGGCTCGACGCCCTCGGGGAGGGTGAAGCGGATCCGGGCGGGCCGCGCGGCGGTGACCTCGGCCGGCGTACCGGAGAGCACGATCCGGCCCCGGTGCATGATCGCGAGGCGGTCGGCCAGGGACTCGGCCTCCTCCAGGTAGTGCGTGGTGAGGACCACGGTGGTGCCCTCGTCCCGCAGCGCCCGGACCAGGTCCCAGGTGTCGCGGCGCCCTTCGGCGTCGAGGCCGGTGGTCGGCTCGTCGAGGAAGAGGACCTCGGGGCGGCCGAGGAGCGCGAGGGCGAGGTCGAGGCGCCGCCGTTCGCCACCGGAGAGCTGCTTGATCCGGACCCGTTCGCGGGAGCCGAGGCCGACGGCCGCGAGGGCCTCGCCGGCCGGCCGGGCACCGGTGGTGCAGCCCGCCCACATCCGTACGGTCTCGGCCACGGTCAGGTCGGAGGGGAAGCCGCCCTCCTGGAGCATCACCCCGATCCGGGGCCGGACGACGGCCCGTTCCCGGTACGGGTCGTGGCCGAGGACGTGGACGGTGCCGCCGCTCGGCGCGGCGAGGCCCTCCAGGAGCTCGACGGTGGAGGTCTTGCCGGCCCCGTTGGTGCCGAGCAGGGCGAAGACCTCACCCCTGGGGACGGCGAAGGAGATTCCGTTGACGGCGTCGTAGCCGCCGGAGTAGCGCCGGCGGAGGTCCTCCGCCACGATCACATCGGTCATGGTTCAAGGCTCGCGGCGCGGCGGCCCGGTCGGCAGTGCGCGCTGTCATCGCTGCTCATGACAAATGTCAGACCGGGAACACCTGGAACCGCGGCACAAACGACGAAGGCCCGGTTCGTGAGAACCGGGCCTTCGATCAACGAGCGGACGACGAGATTCGAACTCGCGACCCTCACCTTGGCAAGGTGATGCTCTACCAACTGAGCCACGTCCGCATTGCTGCCGCTCAGCTCTCACTGGGCGGTGCGAGCACCACTGTACCCGATGCACCGGAGTGCTCGGTAATGCGATGCAGAGCGGGTGACAGGAATTGCACACTGCGCCTTCCCCCTGGAAGGGGGATGTTCTACTACTGAACTACACCCGCACGCTGCGTGAGGTTCGGCCCTGCGGCCTCGCCCCTCGGCGTGATCCAGACTCTAGCCGATCAGCGGGGGTGCAATGCAACTCGGTTCCCGGCGCGCGGCCGGGCGGGCGGTTCAAGGCGGCTCAACTGGCCTCGCGGAACGCCTCGTAGACCCGCTTCGGGATGCGGCCGCGGGCGGGCACGTCCATCTTGTTGGACTGGGCCCAGGCGCGGACCGCCGCCGGGTCGGGGGCCAGGGCGGTGTGCTTGTACGAAGCCACCGAGGCGGTCTGGCCGCCGGCCCTGGCCTTGCCCGTCAGCTTCCGGCCGGCCGCGAGGTAGGGCGCCAGCGCCTTGCGCAGTTTCTTTGCATTGGCGGGATTCAGGTCGATCTCGTACATCTTCCCGTCCAGGCCGAACGCAACCGTTTCCGCCGCATCTCCGCCGTCGATGTCATCGGAGAGAGTGACCACTACTCGCTGAGCCACGGATATCGGTCCTTTCCTGCGGCGTGCCGTGATCGTCTCGACGTGTGAAGCGCCTCTGACGTGCGGCGACACCGACTTTGCGGCTGCCCCGGGGCAATGCTGCTTTCCTCTGTATTCCTTTGTACAGCGGTAGGCGTCGCATTGTGAAGCCCAGCCAATTGCATCAGCGTGTCTCCCCGCAATGGGCCGCGCAATATTTCACTTGAATTTTCCGTGGGGATCTTCGGAGATCCTCGGGAGTCTTTGTAGGGTCCTCCAGTCCTCTACCCGCGTAGAATTTGGAGGCAGGTACGCTGAGGGAACCGCCCACGCAACACACCACCGGGAGTGCCAGTGGCACGCGTCGTAGTCGACGTCATGCTCAAGCCGGAGATCCTCGACCCCCAGGGCCAGGCCGTGCAGCGTGCACTGCCCCGCCTCGGATTCGAGGGAATCGCCGACGTCCGCCAGGGAAAGCGCTTCGAGCTGGAGGTGGAGGGACCGGTCGACGAGGCCGCCCTCGCCCGCATCCATGAGATGGCCGAAACCTTCCTCGCCAACACCGTGATCGAGGACTTCACCGTCAAGGTCGAGTCCGAGGTCGAGTCCGCGGAGACCGCCGGGGCCCCCTCGTGACGGCACGCATCGGCGTCGTCACGTTCCCCGGAACGCTCGACGACCAGGACGCGCTGCGCGCCGTCCGCCTCGCGGGCGCCGAGCCCGTCTCGCTGTGGCACCGCGACAAGGACCTCAAGCAGGTCGACGCCGTGGTCCTGGCCGGTGGCTTCTCCTACGGCGACTACCTGCGGGCCGGTGCCATCTCCCGCTTCTCGCCGGTGATGGAGCCGCTCATCGAGCAGGCGAAGGCGGGCATGCCCGTCCTCGGCATCTGCAACGGCTTCCAGATCCTCACCGAGGCCCATCTGCTGCCGGGCGCGATGCTGCGCAACAACCACCTGCACTTCATCTGCCGCGACCAGAAGCTGCGGGTGGAGAACGCGGACACCGCGTGGACGTCCGACTACGAGCAGGGCCAGGAGATCACGGTCCCGCTCAAGAACATGGACGGCCGGTACGTCGCCGACCAGCGCGTGCTCGACGAGCTGGAGGCCGAGGGGCGGGTGGCCTTCCGCTACCTGGACCTGAACCCCAACGGCTCGCTCCGCGACATCGCGGGCATCACCAACGCCGCGGGCAACGTGGTCGGCCTCATGCCGCACCCCGAGCACGCCGTCGAGCCGCTGATCGGTACGGGCCGTACCGACGGCCTCGGTTTCTTCACCTCGATCCTCAAGAAGCTGGTCAACGCATGACTCTGGACACGGTCAAGCACGCCACCGAGACCCCGGACAGCGAGCAGCCCTGGAAGGAGCTCGGCCTCAAGGAGGACGAGTACGCCCGGATCCGCGAGATCCTCGGCCGCCGTCCCACCGGCGCCGAGCTCGCCATGTACTCCGTCATGTGGTCCGAGCACTGCTCGTACAAGAGCAGCAAGGTCCACCTGAAGCAGTTCGGCGAGAAGGTTCCCGAGAACGACGCGATGCTCGTCGGCATCGGCGAGAACGCGGGCGTGGTCGACGTCGGCCAGGGTTACGCGGTCACCTTCAAGGTCGAGTCGCACAACCACCCCTCGTACATCGAGCCCTACCAGGGCGCGGCCACCGGCGTCGGCGGCATCGTCCGCGACATCCTCGCGATGGGCGCCCGCCCGGTCGCGGTCGTGGACCCGCTGCGCTTCGGCGCGGCCGACCACCCCGACACCAAGCGCGTCCTCCCGGGTGTCGTCGCGGGCATCGGCGGCTACGGCAACTGCCTGGGCCTGCCGAACATCGGCGGCGAGGTCGTCTTCGACGAGTGCTACCAGGGCAACCCGCTGGTCAACGCCGGCTGCATCGGCGTGATGAAGCACGAGGACATCCACCTCGCCCAGGCTTCCGGCCCCGGCAACAAGGTGATCCTCTACGGCGCCCGTACCGGCGGCGACGGCATCGGCGGCGTCTCCGTGCTCGCCTCCGAGACCTTCGACGACTCGAAGCCGACGAAGCGGCCCGCGGTCCAGGTCGGCGACCCGTTCCAGGAGAAGCTCCTCATCGAGTGCACCCTGGAGATCTTCAAGGAGAAGCTGGTCGCCGGCATCCAGGACCTGGGTGGCGCCGGACTCTCCTGTGCGACGTCCGAGCTGGCCTCCGCCGGTTCCGGCGGTATGCGGGTCGACCTCGACCGGGTCCACCTGCGCGACGCGACGCTCTCGCCCGAGGAGATCCTCATGAGCGAGTCGCAGGAGCGCATGTGCGCGATCGTCGAGCCCGAGCACGTCGACCGCTTCCTCGAACTCTGCGAGAAGTGGGACGTCATCGCCACCGTCATCGGTGAGGTGACCGACGGCGAGCGCCTGGAGATCTTCTGGCACGGCGAGCAGATCGTGGACGTCCCGCCGCGTACGGTCGCGCACGAGGGCCCGGTCTACCACCGGCCGTACGCGCGCCCCGAGTGGCAGGACGCGCTCCAGGCCGACGACGCGAACAAGCTGCCCCGGCCGGAGACGGGCGAGGAGCTGCGGGAGCAGGTCCTGAAGCTGGTCTCCTCTCCGAACCAGGCGTCGAAGTCCTGGATCACGGACCAGTACGACCGGTTCGTGCAGGGCAACACCGTCCTGGCGCAGCCCGAGGACGCGGGCATGGTCCGGATCGACGAGGAGACCAACCTCGGCGTGGCCATGGCGACCGACGGCAACGGCCGGTACGCGAAGCTCGACCCGTACACGGGTGCGCAGCTCGCGCTCGCGGAGGCGTACCGCAACGTCGCCGCCTCCGGCGCCAAGCCGCTGGCGATCTCGGACTGCCTGAACTTCGGTTCGCCCGAGGACCCGGCCGTGATGTGGCAGTTCGCCGAGGCCACCCGTGGTCTCGCGGACGGCTGCCTGCAGCTGGGCACCCCGGTGACCGGCGGCAACGTCTCGCTGTACAACCAGACGGGCGAGGTCGCCATCCACCCGACGCCGGTCGTGGCCGTGCTCGGTGTGATCGACGACGTCAACCGCCGTACGCCGATCGCCTTCGCGGAAGAGGGCCAGCTCCTCTACCTGCTGGGCGACACGCGTGAGGAGTTCGGCGGCTCGGCCTGGTCCGAGGTGATCCACCAGCACCTCGGCGGTCTGCCGCCGGCCGTGGACCTCGACCGGGAGAAGCTGCTCGGCGAGATCCTGATCTCGGCCTCCCGCGACGGCATGATCGACGCGGCGCACGACCTGTCCGACGGCGGTCTGGTCCAGGCGGTCGTGGAGTCCTGCCTGCGCGGCGGCACCGGCGCGCGCCTGGTCGTCCCGGAGGGCCTGGACGCCTTCACGTTCCTCTTCAGCGAGTCGGCCGGCCGCGCGGTCGTGGCCGTCCCGCGCAGCGAGGAGCTCCGCTTCACCGACATGTGCGGCGCGCGGGGTCTGCCGGCGACGCGGATCGGTGTCGTGGACGGCGAGGAGATCGACGTGCAGGGCGAGTTCGGCATCGCGCTGACCGAGCTGCGCACGGCGCACGAGGCGACGATCCCGGCCCTGCTGGCCTGATCCGGAGCAGCACGACAGCAGCACGACAGCAGCACGACGGGGAGCCCCCGTCCGGACCTTCGGGTCCGGGCGGGGGCTTTCTGCATATGGCCTTGCACGTGATTACGTAATTACGTAATCTACGAAACATGGAGCTGGAGGAGCGGGTCGCGGAGCTGGAACGGCGGATGGCGGCCCTGGAGCGGGCGGATCGCCCCGCGCCCGAGGTCACCGACGACACGTTCTGGGCCCTGGAAGGGCTCAAGGCGCAGCTCGCCGAGGCGGGCGCGCCGGGCGAGGACGGGGCGGTGCTGTTCACCGGGTCGGTCCGACTGCCGACCGAGGAGCGGTACGAGTGGCAGTTCGGCGCCCTCACCGAGCGGCTGCTCGACGAGGACTGGACCGAGACCGCCGAATCCTTCGCCGCGCTGGGCCATCCCGTACGGCTCCGGCTGCTGCGGGAGATCCTCGGCGGCCGGCGCACCGCGGCCGACCTCGCGGAGTTGGCGGAGATCGGCACGACCGGCCAGATCTACCACCACCTGCGCCAACTGACCGGCGCCGGCTGGCTCCACACCATAGGCCGCGGCCGCTACGAGGTGCCGGGGACCCGGGTCGTCCCGCTCCTGGTGGTCCTCACGGCCGCCCGTCCGTAACCGCGAAAATCAGGGGGAGACGTCTATGTCGTGGCGCAAGGCCGTACTGGTCCTTCATCGCATGCTCTGGCTGCTGTTCATCGTGCAGGCGCTGGCCTCGCTCTTCGTGGAACCGCCCTATCCGTACTGGGCGGGCTGGCTGCCCGCGCTCGCCGCCATGGCGGTCGGCGTCACGCTCACCGTGAAGGGCGGCAGCCGGAACGACTCACGGACCGCCGTCGAGGTGGATCCGCCGGTCACCGGCCGCTGGTCGGCGCTGAACAGCCCGGCGGACCGGACACCGAGCCACGGCACGCACCAGTACGGCCAGACGTACGCGATCGACGTCACCGCCGAGGACGACGACCTGCCCCGCCCGGCGTTCGCCCGGCTGTGGCCGCTCGTCCGCCGCCCACAGAACTTCCCGGCCTTCGACGCGCCCCTGCTCGCGGTCGCCGACGCGACCGTCGTGCACGCGGAGGACGGACAGCGCGACCACCTCAGCCGCAACTCGCTGCCCGCCGTGGCCTACCTGATGCTGATCGAGTCAGCCGTCCGCGTCCTCGCCGGTCCCCGCCGGGTCGTCGGGAACCACCTCGTCCTCGACCTCGGCGACGGTACGTACGCGATGTACGCGCACCTCAAGCGCGGTTCGCTCGCGGTCCGCACGGGCGACCGGGTGGTGGCCGGGCAGGAACTCGCCCGCTGCGGCAACTCCGGCAACTCCACCGAGCCGCACCTGCACTTCCAGCTGATGGACGGCCCGGACCTGGACACGGCCCGCGGCCTGCCCTTCACCTGGCGCGGGGTCGGCGTACCGAAGAACGGCGAGACGTTCGTCGCGGGGGACGCCGCCTACTCGGGCTGACCCCAGAAGGCGTCGCTCTCGTCGATGTCCTCGACGCACTCGTCGACGTCGGAAATCTTGCCTCCGATGATCGTGAAGAAGAGCCCGCCTCTCATCTCGATGCCGCGGTCCCCGCGCTCGGCGAAAGTCTTGTGCGTGGATATGACGTGTCCGCGGCCGTCCGGGTAGACGCCGTCCAGCTCCACCCGCATGGTGCCGTGGGACAGGTCGAACAGTTGCTGGAACATGGCCAGGATGTTCTCCCGGCCCTTGAAGTGCCCGGACACCTGGCTCTCGCCCGGTGAGTGGTGCGTACAGTCGGCCGTCATCAACTCGGCGAGGGTCGCCAGATCACCCTTGCCGAACGCCTCGTAGCCCTGGCGCACCAAGGCCGCGTCGGGGTGCATGGCCATGGTCGTCCGCCCTTCTCGTACGTGTGCGGTCGGAGATGGTCGTCCCTACCAGTCTCCGACTACCCTCGCCCCCATGCCACCGGCCAAGAAGCGCACCCGCAGCTACGACTCCGCCAAGATCCGGGCCGCCGTGCCCGCCCAGTTCGGGAACGTACGGGACGCGGTGGCGGGGCTCACGCCGGAGCAGCTCGCCGGGCCGACGCGGCTGGGGGAGTGGACCGTACGGGAGCTGGCCGCGCACCTCACGATGGCGCTCGGGTCGGTCGCCCGGTACCTCGCGGAGCCCCAGCCCGCGAAGCAGGAACTCGCCCTGCTCGACTGGCCGTCGGCGACCGCGACGGCTGCCGCACGGATCGACGCGGACACCCGGGCGCTCGACACCGCCGACCTGCCCGGGCTGTACGAGCGGACGGCGGCGCTCTACGAGGAGCGGGTCTCCGGGGCCTCGGACGAGCGGCTTGTGCCGACCCGGTTCGGCGCCATGCGACTCGCAGACTTCCTGGTCACCCGCACCGTCGAACTCGTCGTCCACACCGACGACCTGAACGCGGCGACCGGCCTGGACATCCCGTACGACCGGCAGGCCCTGGCCGCCTGTACGCGGCTGCTCGCCGACGCGCTCGCGGTGAAGGCGCCGGGCGGGGCGGTCGAGGTGCGGATCCCGCCCTTCGCCGTCGTCCAGTGCGTGGAGGGCCCCCGGCACACCCGGGGCACCCCGCCCAACGTCGTGGAGACCGACCCGCTGACCTGGATCCGGCTCGCGACCGGCCGGACGGGGTGGGCCGAGGAGCTGGACGCGGCGCGCGTCGGCGCCAGCGGAGAGCGGGCGGACCTCACCGCCCTGCTGCCGCTCATGGGGTGACCTGGCTCCTGGGGTGACCTGAGGAGGCGGTACGGAACCGTCCGTACCGTTCGCCCGTCCCATCGCCATGCTGAAGACGCGCACCACCGCAGCCGCCGCCGTCCTGGCCTCGCTCGTCGTGCTCTCGGCGTGCGGCACCCAGAAGTCCGGTTCCGACCCCGGCGCCGGAACCGTCGCCCCCGACGTGCCCGTCACCGGAGTGCACTGGTCCTTCGACACCGTGACCGTGGCGGGCGAGGAGAGCCGCGCGCCCGCCGGTGCCCACATCAAGATCGCCGCGAACGGCCAGGCGTCGGGCAACAGCGGTTGCAACGGCTTCGGGGCCGAGGTGTCGGTCGAGGGGGACACGGTCACCGTGAAGCCGGGCCAGGGCACCGAGATGGCGTGTCCCGGTGAGCGGGGCGCCTTCGAGACGGTGCTCCAGAAGGCCCTCGCCGGCTCGATGAAGGCCCGGCTCGAAGGCGACCGGCTCACCCTCACCTCGCCGGACGGCAAGAACGTCGTCGCGCTGACCTCCGAACCGCCCGCTCCCCTGCGCGGCACGACCTGGACCGTCGACTCCCTGCTCTCCGGCGACACGGCCACCTCCCTGCCCCAGGGCAGCGAGGGCAAGGCCACCTTCGTGATCGACAAGGACGGCAAGGTCCGCGGCAACCTCGGCTGCAACCGGTTCACCGCCACCGCCAAGGTCACCCCCACGACCCTCACCGTCACCGGACCGGTCGTGACCACGCGGATGATGTGCTCGTCCGCGCAGATGGAGCTGGAGACGAAGCTGTACGAGCTCCTCGACGGACCGCTCTCGTACGAGCTGGGTCACCGTTCCCTGGGCCTCACGGCCGCCGACGGCGAGGGCTTCGCCGCGACGACGACGACCCCGACCGCGCCGAAGTAGGCCCTCCCGCTGCGTCTTCCGTCACACTGCGAGCCTCCCGGGCCCGCTCCTACCCACCGGTAGGCCGTCCTGCGGGCCCGGGCGGGGATCCCCCGGAGCCCTTCTCCCCCTTGGCCACCGGGCCCCTCATGGGTGTCCCGCCAAGGGCTTGTGGATCAGTTCGTACGATCACACCATTCGAAGGCCCCGACGATTTCCCCAATTCGGACCAGTGGTCGACCTCCCCTACACTCGGGAACGTGCCACGTGGTGACGGTCGACTCAATCACGATCTGCTTCCCGGCGAGAAGGGCCCCCAGGACGCTTGCGGCGTCTTCGGTGTCTGGGCTCCGGGTGAAGAGGTCGCAAAGCTCACGTACTTCGGGCTCTACGCCCTCCAGCATCGGGGCCAGGAATCCGCGGGTATCGCGGTCAGCAACGGCTCCCAGATCCTCGTCTTCAAGGACATGGGCCTGGTGTCCCAGGTCTTCGACGAGACCTCTCTCGGTTCCCTCCAAGGTCATATCGCGGTCGGTCACGCCCGCTACTCGACCACCGGTGCCTCCGTGTGGGAGAACGCGCAGCCGACGTTCCGGGCGACCGCCCACGGCTCGATCGCGCTCGGCCACAACGGCAACCTGGTGAACACGGCCCGGCTCGCCGAGATGGTCGCGGACCTGCCCAAGCAGGAAGGCCGCACCACCCGTGTCGCGGCCACCAACGACACCGACCTGCTCACGGCGCTCCTCGCCGCGCAGGTCGACGAGGACGGCAAGCCGCTCACCATCGAGCAGGGCGCCGCGAAGATCCTCCCCGAGGTCCGGGGCGCCTTCTCCCTCGTCTTCATGGACGAGCACACCCTCTACGCGGCCCGTGACCCGCAGGGCATCCGCCCGCTGGTCCTCGGCCGCCTGGAGCGCGGCTGGGTCGTCGCCTCCGAGTCCGCCGCCCTCGACATCTGCGGCGCCAGCTACGTCCGCGAGGTCGAGCCGGGCGAGCTGATCGCGATCGACGAGAACGGCATCCGCACCTCGCGATTCGCGGAAGCGAAGCCCAAGGGATGTGTCTTCGAGTACGTGTACCTGGCTCGTCCGGACACGGACATCGCCGGCCGCAACGTCTACCTCTCGCGCGTCGAGATGGGCCGTCGCCTCGCCAAGGAGGCGCCCGTCGAGGCCGACCTGGTGATAGCGACGCCGGAATCCGGCACGCCGGCCGCGATCGGCTACGCCGAGGCCTCCGGCATCCCCTTCGGCGCGGGCCTGGTGAAGAACGCCTATGTGGGCCGCACCTTCATCCAGCCGTCCCAGACCATCCGCCAGCTGGGCATCCGGCTGAAGCTGAACCCGCTCAAGGACGTCATCAAGGGCAAGCGCCTGGTCGTCGTGGACGACTCGATCGTCCGCGGCAACACCCAGCGCGCCCTGGTCAAGATGCTCCGCGAGGCGGGCGCCGCCGAGATCCACATCCGGATCTCCTCCCCGCCCGTGAAGTGGCCCTGCTTCTTCGGCATCGACTTCGCGACCCGCGCGGAGCTGATCGCCAACGGCATGTCGATCGACGAGATCGGCAAGTCGCTCGGCGCGGACTCGCTCTCGTACATCTCCATCGACGGGATGATCGAGGCGACCACCATCGACAAGCCGAACCTCTGCCGGGCCTGCTTCGACGGCGAGTACCCGATGGAGCTGCCGGACCCCGAGCTGCTCGGCAAGCAGCTCCTGGAGACCGAGCTGGCCGCCGGCCCCGCCGCGACCGCGGCCGCCGACGCGCTGCGCCGCCCGTAAGACCCCGCTGCACCCCGCAGTACCGCAGTAACGACACGAAAGCTCTGAACCCATGTCTCAGACCACCGGTGCCTCCTACGCGTCCGCGGGCGTCGACATCGAGGCGGGCGACCGCGCCGTCGAACTCATGAAGCAGTGGGTGAAGAAGACCCAGCGCCCGGAAGTCGCGGGCCTCGGTGGTCTGGGCGGCTTCGCCGGCCTCTTCGACGCCTCCGCCCTCAAGCGCTACGAGCGGCCGCTGCTCGCCTCCGCCACCGACGGTGTCGGTACGAAGGTCGACATCGCCCGCCAGATGGGCGTCTACGACACCATCGGCCACGACCTGGTCGCGATGGTCATGGACGACATCGTCGTGTGCGGCGCCGAGCCGCTCTTCATGACCGACTACATCTGCGTCGGCAAGGTGCACCCCGAGCGGGTCGCCGCCATCGTCAAGGGCATCGCCGAGGGTTGCGTCCTGGCCGGTACGGCACTGGTCGGCGGCGAGACCGCCGAGCACCCCGGACTGCTCGGCCCGGACGACTTCGACGTCGCCGGCGCCGGTACGGGCGTGGTGGAGGCGGACCGTCTCCTCGGCCCCGATCGCATCCGTACGGGTGACGCCGTCATCGCCATGGCGTCCTCCGGCCTTCACTCCAACGGGTACTCGCTCGTCCGCCACGTCCTCTTCGACCGGGCCGGCATGAGCCTCGACCAGCGTGTCGAGGAGCTCGGCCGGACCCTGGGCGAGGAGCTCCTGGAGCCGACGAAGATCTACTCGCTGGACTGCCTGGCGGTCACCCGGACGGCCGAGGTGCACGCCTTCAGCCACATCACGGGCGGTGGCCTGGCCGCCAACCTGGCGCGGGTGATCCCGGACGGGCTGCACGCGACGGTCGACCGTTCGACCTGGGCGCCGGGCGCGATCTTCGACCTGGTCGGCAAGGCCGGACAGGTCGAGCGCCTGGAGCTGGAGAAGACCCTGAACATGGGCGTCGGCATGATGGCCGTCGTCCCGGCCGAGTCCGTGGACGTGGTCCTGGCGACCCTGGAGGACCGGGGCGTCGAGGCCTGGGTCTCGGGCGAGATCACCGAGCGCGGCGAGCACACGACGGGCGCGGAGCTGGTCGGCGACTACGCGGTCTGATCCGACGGGTGCGGGTGGGCCACGGGCCCGCCCACACCCTTCGTGAGCCGTCCTGCGGACGCACAGAAACCCGGTCCGGGTGTCCCGGACCGGGTTCAGTGTTGAGCGGCACTCTTGTTAAGAGGTCAAGTGCGACGCTGGGACGACGCGTCGGGACCGGACTCGTCGTCCTCGTCCTCGTCGTCGTCGTAGAGATCCGCGTACTGCGCGTACGGGTCGTCTTCCTCGTCGTCGTCCTCGAACGGCTCGCCATTCGGCGGCTGGTTCGAAGTCGAAGCGCCCAGCTCGTTGGCCAGA
The DNA here is from genome assembly GCF_032436795.1 of Streptomyces sp. P9(2023). Taxonomy (NCBI): domain Bacteria; kingdom Bacillati; phylum Actinomycetota; class Actinomycetes; order Kitasatosporales; family Streptomycetaceae; genus Streptomyces; species Streptomyces sp. P9(2023). The sequence continues at coordinate 13,902 of NZ_JAUPWM010000026.1, read as the reverse complement.
CGCGACAGGTCAGTCCCGCCGCTGCTGTACTTCAGCTGGCGGGCGACCTTGGTCTGCTTGGCCTTTGCCCGGCCGCGCCCCATGGCTCGACCCCCTCGGTGACGGGGCTCGGCGGCCCCAGAGTCTTGACACGCGTTCATGATTCGGAACGGGCTCTCGAAGGAGAGACCGGTCCGTAGGGCTTCAACGGTACCTGCTTCCGTGGCCATACGGTACGCCGCACGCATCACATGCCCCGGTACAGAACCATCGAGGAGCCCTGTCCTCGCTGGTCAATCGCGATTTTAACCTCTTCTGGAGGGCCGACCCGCCGACCGGGGTGAGTCATCTCTCGATTGGGGTGAACCTACAAAGTTCGCCCCTGGGAGCGACCCGCGAACGCCCTTGCGGGCAGCGGGCGGTCGGCGGGCGGGCGGCCCGTCAAGAATCGGCCACCGGTCAGCCGCGCCGGGCGTCCGCCATCCGCTGCTCGGCGATCCGGTCGGCGGCCGCGGCCGGCGGGATGCCGTCCGCCTTCGCACGCGCGAAGATTTCCAGGGTGGTGTCGAAGATGCGGGTGGCCTTCGCCTTGCAGCGGTCGAAGTCGAAGCCGTGCAGCTCGTCGGCGACCTGGATCACGCCACCGGCGTTGACCACGTAGTCGGGCGCGTAGAGGATCCCGCGGTCCGCGAGGTCCTTCTCGACACCGGGGTGGGCCAGCTGGTTGTTGGCCGCGCCACAGACGATCCGGGCGGTCAGGACCGGCACGGTCTCGTCGTTCAGGGCGCCGCCCAGCGCGCACGGGGCGTAGATGTCCAGGCCCTCGACGCGGATCAGGGCGTCGGTGTCCGCGACGACCGTGACCTGCGGGTGCTTGTCGGTGATCCGGCGCACCGACTCCTCGCGGACGTCGGTGATGTACACCTGGGCGCCGTCCTCCAGGAGGTGCTCGACCAGGTAGTGGCCGACCTTGCCGACGCCCGCCACGCCGACCTTGCGGTCGCGCAGCGTGGGGTCGCCCCAGAGGGTCTGGGCGGAGGCGCGCATGCCCTGGAAGACACCGAAGGCGGTGAGGACGGAGGAGTCGCCGGCGCCGCCGTTCTCGGGCGAGCGGCCGGTGGTCCACTGGTTCGTACGGGCGACGACGTCCATGTCGGCGACGTAGGTGCCGACGTCGCAGGCGGTCACGTAGCGGCCGCCGAGGGAGGCGACCATGCGGCCGTAGGCGAGCAGCAGCTCGTCCGTCTTGATCTTCTCGGGGTCGCCGATGATCACGGCCTTGCCGCCGCCGTGGTCGAGGCCGGCCATGGCGTTCTTGTAGGACATGCCCCGGGAGAGGTTCAGCGCGTCGGCGACGGCCTCGGCCTCGGTGGCGTACGGGTAGAACCGGGTGCCGCCGAGGGCGGGGCCCAGGGCGGTGGAGTGGAGGGCGATGACGGCCTTGAGGCCGGAGGCGCGGTCCTGGCAGAGCACGACTTGCTCGTGGCCACCCTGCTCCGAATGGAACAGGGTGTGCAGTACGTCAGCAGCAGGAACGCCGGTCACATCGGTCACGGTGGTGACTCCCAAGTACGAAGCGGCGGTTACGCCGGTCCCCCCATGCGGGTGGTGGCGGGACCGGTTCGGCAAGAGAGTAAGTCCTACGCGGGCGTAGATCCGCCCCAGTGCGCAGGATCACCCCCTCCCGGAGTACCGCCGTGGAAGGATTCGCGACATGTCGGTCGCCTCCTCGGTCCTCGTCCCGTACGCCTCCTATCTGCGGGTCTACGAGCCCCTGGGGGCCTTCCCGGAGCCCGAGCGGGCGCACTGGGCGCAGTACGCGCGCCGGGCGGGGACGCCGACGGCCCAGGACGAACTGCGTCGGTCGCTGGCGGACTTGCTGCCGACCCCGGCGGTCCCGGTGCCGGTCCACGAGAGCGGGGACGCCTTCGTCGCGGAGGTGGACGGGGTGGTCGTGGTCTGTCCGTGGCGGACCCGGATGCGGGCCCTGCTGGCCATGGAGGAGCTCGGGCGGAGCGGGGACGTCGAGCCCGGGCGGGCGCCGCTGCCGGGGGTGGTGCTGGACGCGATGCTGCCGCCGGTGGTGCGGGCCCAGGTGGCGGCGGACCACGAGCGCTGGCGGGAGCGGAACCCGGACGCCCGGCCGTGGATCCGTACGGCGGTCTGGCAGGTGCCGGTGCGCTGGTTCACGCTCTTCGCGGACGAGGAGCGGGAGTACGTGCCGGGGGACCGGGCGGGCGGGGTGGCGCCGGTGTTCCGGTACCGGACGCCGATGGTGCAGGCGCGGCGGCGGATCGCGCGGGCGCTGAAGACGCTGCGGGAGTCGATCGACGAGGGTCCGATGACGGAGGGCCTGGTCGAGGTCGGCCGGTGGCTGGAGGAGTTCCATCCGCGGGCGCTCGTGGAGCTGGACTACGGCGGTCTGGTGCACGCGCTGTCGCCGGAGCTGCTGGCGGAGGACCGGTCGGCGGCCGATGTCGCGGAGGGGATCGCGGCGCTGCGGGACGGTGACGGGGAGGCGGCGGGCGAGGCGTACGGCCGGCTCGCCGAGCGGTGGCGGGCCATCCGCAACCTGCAGTTTGCCAACTGACCATCGACAAGACATGTCGACCTGATGTAAATGATCATTGAGCGGTGTCTGTGGCCTCGCTGTGTCCGATGAGGACTCCCGGTGCGTCCGTGACGGGACGTAGGTGAGTCCACCTCGGGACGTAGGTCCCGATCCGGGCCTTTGGCTCAAGCGTGACGGATAGCACTTACTGCGCCCTTGCGTCCATCACCCTCCCTCGTGCCAAAATAGGACAAGGAGTCCGGGGAGGGTTCCTTCCGTCCAACTATGGGCGGAACGCTCAGCATTGCACTCTATGGGGGGTCTGAGGACTCCTGATCGCTCTGTGACTGATCGTCACAGCGGCGTGACTGTCCGTTATGGCATGGTCCATCGACTTCCGCCGCTGATGAACACCTGCGAGGGCAATTCCATCGGTTTGGCCGACGTGGCTGGACGGATGGTGTAGTTGTAGTGCCGAGGACAAGCCGTTCGTCCTATAACCGACTCGGCTCGCGTCCGCCATTTCGGGCAACGCGGGTCAAGGTGCAGAATTTAGAGGAAAGAACCGAGAAGGTTCGGTTCTCCCGAGGAGGCCGCTCATGACCGCTCGCACCCCTGATGCCGAGCCGCTGCTGACCCCCGCCGAGGTTGCCACGATGTTCCGCGTGGACCCGAAGACGGTGACCCGTTGGGCGAAGGCAGGAAAGCTCACGTCCATCCGCACCCTGGGTGGACATCGCCGCTACCGCGAGGCTGAGGTCCGCGCTCTGCTCGCGGGCATTCCGCAGCAGCGCAGCGAGGCCTGAGGTACGCGCAACACCCCGTAACACCGGGCATATCCGGGTCCCCCAACCTGGACCGCCCACCCAAGCTCTGCCGACTTGGTGCCTGCCCCAACAGGCTCTTCGTCATCGATCGCGCTGGACTCCGCCGGGTCCAGCGCGATCTTTTTTGTGCCGGCTCACCGGCCTCGAAGAGTGGTGCAATTGCACATATTAAATGGGGCTGGTGTAGGGAGGGTGCAAGTGCGGGGGTTCGTAAAACTCGTTCGGTGACTCCCGTCACACTGGTGAAGTCTTGCCAAGGAACAGCCTGCCACTCCGCGCGCGGCCCTCAACCCGCCGTTGGTCATGGGCTGGTGGGACTTTCGTCCTCGGTGTGCTCGACCTCGACCTCGCCCTCGATCACGAGCCGCTGGAGGCGGTGACAGACGGGGCAGAGGCGGGTGAGGTGCCGCTGGCGGGACGCGGCCGCCAGATGGGCGCGCAACAGCGCCCGTATCTCGTGTCGTGCTGCGGACGCCGCGGCCATGCGCGACCACCTCCGGTGTGGGCCCCCGATTCCCTGATGCAGGGGTACCGGGCCCCGCCCGACGCCGTCAATACACCGGGAGGCAACGAAGAAGGCCCACATCTTTCGATGTGGGCCTTCTTGCAAGCGATCCTGACGGGACTTGAACCCGCGACCTCCACCTTGACAGGGTGGCGAGCTAACCAACTGCTCCACAGGACCTTGATTCGCAGCCCTCGGTGGGGGCTGCGAAGAAGACTGTACAGCAGGTCAGACGGTCTGGTCGAACCGGCGGAAGGCGACACCCCGGCCGCCCGTCCCTTACGGGGCCAATGCGTCGATCGCCTTCACGATCCGCTTGTCCGAGACGGGGTGGGCCGTGCCGAGCGCGTGGGCGAAATAGCTGACCCGGAGCTCCTCGATCATCCAGCGGACGTCGGTGACCTCCCTCGCCACCGGCCGCCCCTTCGGGAGCTGTTCGAGCAGCCAGGCGTACTCGTCCAGCATCTCGTGGACCTTCTCCATCCGGGTGGTGTCCCGCTGCACACCGGTCGGCATCTGCTGGAGCCGGCGGTCCACGGCCACCAGATAGCGCATCAGGTCCGGCAGCCGCTTCAGCCCCGTCTTGGTGACGAAGCCGGCCGGCATCAGCCAGGCCAGCTGCGTGCGCACGTCCGCCAGGTTGTTGATCAGCGCGAGGCTGTTCGTGGCCTTCAGACGGCGCTCGCAGGCCTGCCAGGCGGCCAGGATCTGCTGGACCTGATCCACCGTCCGGACGGTCGTGTCGACGAGGTCGGCGCGGACCTTGTCGTACAGCTTCCGGAAGGACTCCTCGTCCCAGGCCGGGCCACCGTGGTCGGCGATCAGCCTGTCCGCGGCGGCGGTCGCGCAGTCGTCGAAGAGCGCCTGGATCGAGCCGTGCGGGTTACGGGACAGGGCGAGCTTCTGCTGGTTGGTGAGCTTGTCCGAGGCGAACTTCGCCGGGTTCACCGGGATGTTCAGCAGGATCAGCTTCCGCGTGCCCTGCCACATCGCCCGCTCCTGCTCGGCCTCCGTGTCGAAGAGGCGTACGGAGACGGTGTCACCGGCGTCCACGAGCGCCGGGAACGCCTTGACCGGCTGGCCGGCCCGCCGGGTCTCGAAGACCTTCGTGAGCGTGCCGATCGTCCAGTCGGTGAGCCCTGTGCGCTCCAGGGACGGCCCGGAGCCGTCAGGGCCACCCGTGGCCGCGGCGGCGGCCTGGGAGAGCGCCTGACGGGCCTTGGGGCGCAGCTGGAGCTTCAGCGCCTCCAGGTCCTTGTCCTCGGCCAGCTTGCGGCGCCGCTCGTCGACGATCCGGAAGGTGATCTTCAGGTGGTCGGCGATCCGGGACAGGTCGAAGTCGTCGGGGGAGACCGGGACGCCGACCATCCGGTGCAGCTCGCGGGCGAGCGTGACCGGCAGCGGCTCTTGGAGGGGTACGGCCGAGTCCAGGAAGCGGGTCGCGAAGTTCGGCGCCGGCACGTAGTTGCGGCGGATCGGCTTCGGCAGCGAACGGATCAGCTCGGTGACGATCTCCTCGCGCAGGCCCGGGATCTGCCAGTCGAAGCCCTCGTCCGTGACCTGGTTGAGCACCTGGAGCGGGATGTGGACCGTCACACCGTCGGCGTCCGCGCCCGGCTCGAACTGGTACGTCACCCGGAACTTCAGCGGCCCCTGCCGCCAGGAGTCCGGATAGTCCTCCTTGGTGACCCCGGCGGCCTTCTCGTTGATGAGCATCTCGCGCTCGAAGTCGAGGAACTCCGGTTCCTCGTGCCGCTTGTGCTTCCACCACGAGTCGAAGTGCGCCCCGGACACCACGTGTTCGGGCACGCGCTTGTCGTAGAAGTCGAAGAGCGTCTCGTCGTCGACGAGGATGTCCCGCCGGCGGGCACGGTGCTCCAGCTCCTCGACCTCGGTGAGGAGCTTGCGGTTGTCCGCGAAGAACTTGTGGTGCGTACGCCAGTCGCCCTCGACCAGCGCGTTGCGGATGAACAGGTCGCGGGAGGCCTCGGGGTCGATCCGGCCGTAGTTGACCTTGCGGTCGGTGACGATCGGGACGCCGTAGAGGGTGACCTTCTCGATGGCCATCACGGCCGCCTGGTCCTTCTCCCAGTGCGGCTCGCTGTACGTCTTCTTGATCAGGTGCTGGGCCAGCGGCTCGATCCACTCGGGCTCGATCCTCGCGTTGACCCGGGCCCAGAGCCGCGAGGTCTCCACCAGCTCGGCGGACATGATGAAGCGCGGGGGCTTCTTGAAGAGCGCCGAACCCGGGAAGACCGCGAACTTGGCGCTGCGGGCGCCCAGGTACTCGTTCTTCGCGCCCTCCTTCACGTCCTTCATGCCGATGTGCGACAGGAGACCGGCGAGGAGCGAGGTGTGCACGGACTGCTCGGGCGCGTCCTCCTCGTTGAGGTGGATGCCCATCTGCTTGGCGACCGTACGCAGCTGCGCGTAGATGTCCTGCCACTCGCGGATGCGCAGGAAGTTCAGGTACTCCGACTTGCACATCCGGCGGAACGAGCTGGAGCCGCGCTCCTTCTGCTGCTCGCGGATGTAGCGCCAGAGGTTGAGGAAGGCGAGGAAGTCGCTGGTCTCGTCCTTGAAGCGGGCGTGCTGCTGGTCGGCCTGGGCCTGCTTCTCGGCGGGGCGCTCGCGCGGGTCCTGGATGGAGAGCGCGGCCGCGATCACCATGACCTCGCGTACGCAGCCGTTCTTGTCGGCCTCCAGGACCATGCGGGCCAGGCGGGGGTCGACGGGGAGCTGGGCGAGCTGCCGGCCCTGCTGGGTCAGCCGCTTCTTCGGGTCCTTCTCGGTCGGGTCGATCGCCCCCAGCTCCTGGAGGAGCTGCACGCCGTCCCGGATGTTGCGGTGGTCCGGCGGGTCGATGAAGGGGAACTTCTCGATCTCGCCGAGGCCGGCCGCGGTCATCTGGAGGATGACGGAGGCCAGGTTCGTACGGAGGATCTCGGCGTCCGTGAACTCCGGGCGGGAGACGAAGTCGTCCTCGGAGTACAGCCGGATGCAGATGCCGTCGGACGTACGGCCGCAGCGGCCCTTGCGCTGGTTGGCGCTGGCCTGGCTGACCGCCTCGATCGGCAGGCGCTGGACCTTGGTGCGGTGGGAGTAGCGGGAGATGCGGGCGGTGCCCGGATCGATCACGTACTTGATGCCCGGGACGGTCAGCGAGGTCTCGGCCACGTTGGTGGCGAGGACGATCCGGCGGCCGGAGTGGGCCTGGAAGACGCGGTGCTGTTCGGCGTGGGAGAGCCGCGCGTAGAGGGGGAGGACCTCGGTGCTGCGCAGCTGCTTCTTGTTGAGCGCGTCGGCGGTGTCGCGGATCTCCCGCTCACCGGAGAGGAAGACGAGGATGTCGCCGGGGCCCTCGGACTGGAGCTCGTCGACGGCGTCGCAGATCGCGGTGATCTGGTCCCGGTCGGACTCCTCGCTGTCCTCTTCGAGGAGGGGCCGGTAGCGGACCTCGACCGGGTACGTACGCCCGCTGACCTCGACGATCGGCGCCTCGCCGAAGTGTCGGGAGAAACGCTCCGGGTCGATGGTCGCGGAGGTGATGACGACCTTGAGGTCCGGGCGCTTGGGCAGCAGCTGGGCCAGATAGCCGAGCAGGAAGTCGATGTTGAGGGACCGCTCGTGGGCCTCGTCGATGATGATCGTGTCGTAGGCGCGCAGCTCGCGGTCGGTCTGGATCTCGGCGAGCAGGATGCCGTCGGTCATCAGCTTCACGAAGGTCGCGTCGGGGTTCACCTGGTCGGTGAAGCGGACCTTCCAGCCGACCGCCTCGCCCAGCGGGGTCTTCAGCTCGTCGGCCACGCGCTCGGCGACCGTACGGGCCGCGATCCGGCGGGGCTGGGTGTGGCCGATCATGCCCCGGACGCCCCGGCCTAGCTCCAGACAGATCTTGGGGATCTGCGTGGTCTTACCGGAGCCCGTCTCACCGGCGACGATCACGACCTGGTGGTCACGTATCGCCTCCAGGATCACGTCCTTCTTCTGGGAGACGGGCAGCTGCTCGGGATACGTGACGGCGGGCACGCGGGAGGCCCGCCCGTCGACGCGCTCCTTGGCCTTGCCGGCCTCGGCGGCGATCTCGTCCAGGACGGCCTCACGGGCCTCGGGCTTGCGGATGCGGCGGGCGCCCTCGAGACGGCGGCCGAGCCGGTGCGCGTCCCGCAGCGAGACCTCGGCCAGGACGGACTGGAGGGCGGCGAAGGAAGTAGACATACGGAATCCAGGATCGCACCCCGGGCCGAGTACCGGCGAACCGATTTCCGTGGGGTGCGGCCGGGGGTGCGGCCGGGGTGCCGCAGAGGTCCGACCCGTAATATTTCGGGCACGTCGAGCTGAGAGGTACCCCCATGTCCCGCACCGCCCGCGCGCTCGCGGCGCTCGCCGCGCTGGTGGGCGTGGTGTTCGGGGTTCTTGGGTGCGGTGCGAGGACGTCGGCGGTGGTGGCGGAGTCGTCCCCCGTGGTGGCGTCCTCCGCGGTGGTCGTCGGGAGCGGCGTGCCGGGCTGCGGACAGAGTCACGCGGTCGACGGCGCCGCCCGGCCGGCCACCCCGCCGCGCCCGAACGGCTTCGGCGATCTGCTGCCCACGCTGGCGGGGGAGCGGGCGTCCGGGGCCGGGACCTGGGGCTGTGACCAGGCCATACGTGCGCTGGTGCCGGGCCCGGAGCCGCCGGAGCTCGTACCGCAGTCACCCGTGGAGCTGTCGATCCTGCGCGTCTAGAGGGCCGGCCGCCGTCGTCGTCCGTCCCCCTCTCTCCACGTTCAGGAGCACTTCCGCATGCCTACGTCCACGTCCAGGTCCAAGCCGGTCATGATCATCGCCGGGGTGGCCGTCGCCGCCGCGCTGCTCGGAGTCGTCTCGTTCAGCGCGACCCGGCCCGACTCCGGGGGCTCGGCCGGCTCCCCGGTCGCCGAGGTCTCGGCCGACCCGTCCGCCGGCATCTACCCCGAGCTGGAGGCGTACGCCCGCCGGGACGCGGCCGACAAGCTGGCCATGGGGCGGGCCGACGCGCCCGTCGTCCTCATCGAGTACGCCGACTTCAAGTGCGGCTACTGCGGGAAGTTCGCCCGGGACACCGAGCCCGAGCTGGTGAAGAAGTACGTGGAGAACGGCACCCTGCGCATCGAGTGGCGTAACTTCCCGATCTTCGGCGCGGAGTCCGAGGCGGCGGCCCGGGCGTCGTGGGCGGCGGGGCAGCAGGGCCGGTTCTGGGAGTTCCACAAGGCCGCGTACGCCGAGGGCGCCAAGGAGAAGGGCTTCGGCAAGGACCGGCTGACCGCGCTCGCGGAGGAGGCCGGGGTCCCCGACCTCGCCCGGTTCGCGAAGGACAGCGACGGCGCCGACGCTCGGGCGGCGGTGAGCAAGGACCAGGAGCAGGCGTACTCGCTCGGCGCGACCTCGACGCCGTCGTTCCTGGTCAACGGCCGTCCGATCGCGGGCGCGCAGCCGATGGAGGCGTTCACCGAGGCGATCGAGTCGGCGGCGAAGACGGCGAAGGCGGCCGGGTCGAAGGCCGGCCGATGACCTCCGACATCGGCTATCTGGCCGCGTTCCTCGGTGGCCTGCTCGCCCTGCTGAGCCCGTGCAGCGCTCTGCTGCTCCCGGCCTTCTTCGCGTACTCGATCGACTCGAAGAGCCGGCTGCTCGCCCGTACCGGCATCTTCTACGCGGGCCTGGCGACCACCCTCGTCCCGCTCGGCGCGGCCGGTTCGTTCGCCGGCCGGCTCTTCTACGGCCACCGGGACCTGCTGGTGGCCGTCGGCGGCTGGACGATCATCGCGCTCGGCGTGCTGCAGATCCTCGGGATGGGCTTCGCCTCGCGCCGGATCGCCGAGGTCAGCGGCCGGATCCGGCCGACCACGGCGGTCTCCGTCTACGCCCTCGGCCTGGTCTACGGCCTGGCCGGCTTCTGCGCGGGCCCGATCCTCGGCAGCGTCCTGACGGTGGCGGCGCTGAGCGGCAGCCCGGCGTACGGCGGTCTGCTCCTCGCGGTGTACGCGCTGGGCATGGCGGTGCCGCTGTTCCTGCTCGCGCTGCTCTGGGAGCGGTACGAGCTGGGCCGGCGCCGCTGGCTGCGGGGCCGGACGGTCCGGCTCGGCCGCTTCGAGCTGCACACGACGTCGCTCCTGTCGGGGCTGTTCTTCGTGGTGCTCGGGTCGGTCTTCCTGATCTTCGACGGCACGACGGCGCTGCCGGGCCTGCTGTCGGTGGACGACTCGTTCGCGGTGGAGGAGCGGGTGTCGTCGCTGGGCCGTTCGGTGCCGGACTGGGCGCTGCTGGTGCTCGTCGTGGCGGTGGTGGCGCTGGTGCTCGCGGTGCGCGGATGGCGCGGGCGGCGGCGGAGCCGGGAGGCCTGAGGGGGCGGGGGTGCGCGGGCGATGGCTCGCGTGCCCCCGCTCCGTACTCCCGCTCCGTACTCCCGCTCCGTACTCCCGCTCCGTACTCCCGCTCCGTACTCCCGCTCCGTCCTCCCGTCTCCGGACACGACAAAGGCCCCGCTCTTTCGAACGGGGCCTTCTCCTTGTGGCTGGGGCCGGGGTCGAACCGGCGACCTATCGCTTTTCAGGCGATCGCTCGTACCAACTGAGCTACCCAGCCACGAGACCATTGCTGATCTCAGCGATCCTGACGGGACTTGAACCCGCGACCTCCACCTTGACAGGGTGGCGAGCTAACCAACTGCTCCACAGGACCTTGCGATGTGCGAGAACCAGTCTCGCACAGGATGTTGCGTGCCCCCAACGGGATTCGAACCCGTGCTACCGCCTTGAAAGGGCGGCGTCCTGGGCCACTAGACGATGAGGGCTAGAGGCTCACCTGAGCGCTTCGCAGCGCGTCGGGGACGTGAGAAGCATATGGGATGCCGACCGCTATCGCCAAAACGGTTTCACCTGGGGGGACAATGGCCGGGTGCTGGAGATGACGCGCGAGGAGTTCGAGGAGCTGGTGGCCGAGGCCCTGGACCGGATCCCGCCGGAGCTGACGCGGCTGATGGACAACGTCGCGGTGTTCGTCGAGGACGAACCGGCGCCGGACGACCCGGAGCTGCTCGGGCTGTACGAGGGGACTCCGCTGACGGACCGGGGCGAGTGGTACGCGGGTGTGCTGCCGGACCGGATCACGATCTACCGGGGGCCGACGCTGCGGATGTGCGAGTCACAGGAGGACGTGGTCGCGGAGACCGAGATCACCGTCGTGCACGAGATCGCCCACCACTTCGGGATCGACGACGAGCGGCTCCACGCGCTCGGCTACGGCTGAGGTGGCTGAAGCGGCTGAGCTTGCCCTGGGGGCGTGTCCCTTGTGGTGCAAAGGGAGTTGGGCAGCGAAACACGGTTTTCCTGCCCGCTGTTCCCACCCTTTGTGTCCTGGAGGTGCCCTCCGTGCGCCATTTGCCCACCCGTGTGAGATGGGTCGCGACCGCGTTGGCCGTGGCCGCCTGTGCCGGTCTGAGCGGCTGCATGAGTGTGAGTGACGAGGGCGCGAAGCCGGCGCCGAGCAAGTCCGCGGGGAAGCAGGGTGTGGCGGACGGGTCCGGCGCGGACGCCGGGGTCCCGGGCGGCGGGCACGGCGGCACCGGCCGGGAGCCGACCGGCCGGAGCGGCCCGGACGTGGACGGCGCCGGTACGGAGGAGTCGCCGGTGCCCAGCGGGTCGCCGACGGCCTCCGGGAAGCCCCCTGCGGACGCGCCGGCGGGCGGGGTCGCGGGCGGCGGCCGGCCCAAGCCGGGCGGCCAGGAGCCCGGCGGGCCGGGTGGCGGCGCGGGCGGTCCGAGCGAGCCGGCCGGGGAGGTCACGCCGCCGGTCGACCCGCCGGAGCCGACGCCCGAGCCGACCGTGGAGCCGAGCCCGAGCCCCACTCCGGAGCCGACGCCCGAGCCGACCGACTCGCCCACGGCGACGCCCGGCGCGGACACCCACATGGGTGCCATGCGGGCGGCGGACGGCCCGGGAGCGCCGGCCGAACCAGAGGCATCGCCGCAGGTCGGACCGGCTTGAGGGCCGGTGCGCGGACCGGTGTGACGGAGCCCGGTTTGCCATAGGTGGGGGAGAGTGCGTATGGTGGTAGATCGTTTGATCCCATTGCCCGGCGCCGACACAGAAGAGCGCCGCGTGGCGCGTACTCTCCCTAGCCGTGGCTGGACCGCATTGAGGCGGTCGATTTGCGAATTTCACGGAGTTGACGGGCGCGTGCCGAGACTCCGGAAGGTTTCGCATTTCGCATGTCCATTTTCAGTTCTGACCACGCCGTCATGCCCGAGAACGACGAGATCGTCGAGGCCGTAGAGGCCACCGAGATCGTCGAGACCGAGGTCTCCGACGTCACCGAGGCCGAGTCCACCGAGGACTCCGAGCCCACCGAGCCCACCATCACCTTCGCCGACCTCGGCCTCCCCGAGGGCGTCGTGCGCAAGCTCGCGCAGAACGGTGTGACCAGCCCCTTCCCGATCCAGGCCGCGACCATCCCGGACGCCCTGGCCGGCAAGGACATCCTCGGCCGTGGCCGTACCGGCTCCGGCAAGACCCTCTCCTTCGGTCTGCCGACCCTGGCCTCGCTGGCCGGCGGCTCCACCGAGAAGAAGAAGCCCCGCGCGATCATCCTCACCCCGACCCGTGAGCTCGCGATGCAGGTCGCGGACGCGCTCCAGCCGTACGGCGACGTGCTCGGCCTGAAGATGAAGGTCGTCTGCGGCGGTACGTCCATGGGCAACCAGATCTACGCCCTGGAGCGCGGTGTCGACGTCCTCGTCGCCACCCCGGGCCGTCTGCGCGACATCATCAACCGTGGCGCCTGCTCGCTCGAGAACGTCCAGATCGCCGTCCTCGACGAGGCCGACCAGATGTCGGACCTGGGCTTCCTGCCCGAGGTCACCGAGCTGCTCGACCAGATCCCCGGCGGCGGCCAGCGCATGCTCTTCTCCGCCACCATGGAGAACGAGATTTCCACGCTGGTCAAGCGCTACCTGACGAACCCCGTCACGCACGAGGTCGACAGCGCGCAGGGCAACGTCTCGACCATGACGCACCACGTCCTCGTCGTGAAGCCGAAGGACAAGGCGCCGGTCACGGCCGCGATCGCCGCCCGCAAGGGCCGCACGATCATCTTCGTCCGCACCCAGCTGGGCGCCGACCGCATCGCCGAGCAGCTCGTCGAGTCCGGCGTGAAGGCGGACGCGCTGCACGGCGGCATGACGCAGGGTGCCCGTACCCGCGTGCTCGCCGACTTCAAGGACGGCTACGTCAACGCGCTGGTCGCCACCGACGTCGCCGCCCGCGGTATCCACGTCGACGGCATCGACCTGGTCCTGAACGTGGACCCGGCCGGTGACCACAAGGACTACCTGCACCGCTCGGGCCGTACGGCTCGTGCCGGCAAGTCCGGTGTCGTCGTCTCCCTGTCGCTGCCGCACCAGCGCCGCCAGATCTTCCGGCTGATGGAGGACGCGGGCGTCGACGCCTCGCGCCACATCATCCAGAGCGCCGGCGCGTTCGACCCGGAGGTCGCCGAGATCACCGGTGCGCGTTCGCTGACCGAGGTCCAGGCCGACTCGGCGAACAACGCCGCCAAGCAGGCCGAGCGTGAGGTCGCCGACCTCACCAAGCAGCTGGAGCGTCTGACCCGCCGCGCCGCCGAGCTCCGCGACGAGGCCGACCGCCTGGTCGCCCGTTCCGCGCGCGAGCGGGGCGAGGACCCGGAGGCCGCGGTCGCCGAGGTGACGGAGGCCGCCGAGGCCGAGGTCGCCGCGGCCGTCGTCGCCGCCGAGCCGGTCCAGGAGCGCCGCGAGGAGCGCACCCCGGCCTTCCGCGACGAGCGGGGCAACTACGAGCGCCGTGACCGTGGCGGCGACCGCGGTGGCGACCGTGGCGGTGACCGTGGTGGCTTCCGCCGCGACGACCGCCGTGACGACAACCGTGGTGGCGGCTTCCGCCGTGACAACGACCGTCCGTCCGGTGGCTTCCGCCGTGACAACGACCGTCCGTCCGGTGGCTTCCGCCGCGACGACCGTGGTGGCGACAACCGTGGTGGCGGCTTCCG
>NZ_JAUPWM010000466.1:0-272 GCF_032436795.1 Streptomyces sp. P9(2023) | reverse complement strand
CCGCGCTCGCCAACGCGCTTCAAGCAGTGGTCGATACGGAACGGGTTAGTGATCTGGCTCATCATGGCATTTCCGCGGGCGCAGGCGGTAGAGCGGTTAACCTGCCCCTGTTCGCCGTAGGCGCTGACGCTGCGAAGCGCATCGGCCACTGGGGTGCGCATCGGTAAATGGTCATCTGCAGAGAGCGGATGGTAAGGATTGCCAGATACCCGCAGCACTTCGCCCTTTGTGTCATCAACCCTCACTCGCACCCCACACTGGGTGGTGCAGCC
>NZ_JAUPWM010000123.1:0-589 GCF_032436795.1 Streptomyces sp. P9(2023) | reverse complement strand
AAGAATTAACGTTCAATCCTCGACCACCTTTAACCCTGAACATTGGCACAGTACAGGAATCATCAACGATTGGAGTCATATCGGCACTCCACCGGAACTGGATAATCAAGAGATACCACCAACGATCCCACCAATCACCGCTATAGATACAACTATCATGGATCTACAAGGGGACGGTTGGGCCTCACCTTATACGGATCCTGCTAATGGTAAACTTGAATCTGATGAAGTTTTTCGAGTTAATGGCGTGATTACCCATATTCAAACTAATGGCGACCTTGGAAAGGATCTACCAATTGGATTTTTTATACAAGATGAATTTGGTGACAATAACCCGCTGACTTCTGACGCTATTTTCGTTCAGGGCCTCGTACAAGGCTATTCGATTGGCGATAAAGTGACTGTTACAGGAAAAGTGATTGAGCAATTTGGTTCAACCCAGTTAGTCCCTACTGGTAATATCACAAAAGTATCGTCCGGCCATAATATCGAACCGACAACCGTGACCAGATTACCATCTGATCGCTATTACGCCGAAACCCTTGAGCGCCACGAAGGGATGTTGGTGCGCTTTACCGATGATTCAAAT
>NZ_JAUPWM010000465.1:0-273 GCF_032436795.1 Streptomyces sp. P9(2023) | reverse complement strand
CGGGCTGGTGGCAGGAAGAAGCTGCGTCCACGACCAGCTCACCAAATCGAGCTGCCTGTGGTTTGTGGTTGTCGCGTGTAAGTGCGAGCATGTGTGATTACATACCAAATGTCGGGCAAGGCCTGCGCTCCACCGTAGACCAGCATTTTGTTGCCCGCGACGGCGGCGTTGTGGTTGTAGCGCGGAGGCATCGATTGCTGCGCCTCCTACCACGACGTGCACGTGCTGGACTTTTCGCTGGCTACACCCACGTGGTCATCGCCGACCATCACC
>NZ_JAUPWM010000464.1:0-273 GCF_032436795.1 Streptomyces sp. P9(2023) | reverse complement strand
AAGGAAAAGCTCTTGGGGCAATAAAATGGATGAGCTATTGGAATCCTTTGAGGAGCGCCTTTCAGAGGTAAAAAGTTACATTAGCTTTCTTTGGATGCTTGAAAACAGCGCAAGAAACGGCCCACCCAAGATTGAGGGCTGCATGGAATCCAGAAGCGCGGTACAGCAAAAGATCTTATACTCCGGAGTTTTCCTCCAACTCTATACCTTGGTTGAGTCCACGATGACTCTGTGTATTGAGTCCGTGGCAAATGCGACATACAAAGAAAGCCG
>NZ_JAUPWM010000463.1:0-273 GCF_032436795.1 Streptomyces sp. P9(2023) | reverse complement strand
GGTACGCTCAGCCCAATATCCTCCGTAGTTCTCTCGGCGAGACAATCGGCCATGTAGGTGATGCAGCATCTGGCCGTCACCAAGATAGATTCCAGCGTGATTAGGAACCTTAGACCGCACATTCATTAGAATAATGTCGCCACGCCTAATCTGGTCGGTGATCTGGAAGAATCCTTCAGCATTAAGCCTTTCCATGCTGTAAAGCTCTTTGCCTTTCTCCCACCAATCATCTTCGCGCTCGTAGTTAGAGACGCTGATTCCATACTCACGCCA
>NZ_JAUPWM010000462.1:0-273 GCF_032436795.1 Streptomyces sp. P9(2023) | reverse complement strand
CTCAATGTATTTTTCCATCTGTATGACCATCTGATTCGCCTTATCCGTCAGCCGATATACCCCGCGAGATTCGCACTCAAGCAATCCACGGTCTAGCATGTGCCGCCAATTGTAGTGATTCGACCCTGCTTTATCTAACACGCGATGCAACCGTTTAAGCGGTATCAACTCATCTTCACGTTGCAAAATACAGATAGCGGCAAGCGTGCGCCAGTTAATCGTTGGCATATTATTCATCGATACCCCTGTTATCTTTATCCTGATAATTACACA
>NZ_JAUPWM010000461.1:0-273 GCF_032436795.1 Streptomyces sp. P9(2023) | reverse complement strand
GACGTGGTAAGATTGGCTTCTCCAGGCACTGGTAACGTTGCATTGCTTTCTGTATTTTGTGTTTCAGAAGGCCCTGGTTGAGCCACGCTGCTTGACGCTTCTGTTGCGACGCTTTGCTGAGTAGAAGATTGAGCTTCGGAACCAGACTTACTAGTCGCAGTAATAGATGTTTGTGAGCTAGAATCAGCTGTTTTATTTTGGCCACCACAAGCAGACAATAATAGAATAGAAGTTGCAACTGTTGAAATGAAAAAAGTTATTTTAATTTCTACA
>NZ_JAUPWM010000460.1:0-273 GCF_032436795.1 Streptomyces sp. P9(2023) | reverse complement strand
ATCATCATCAACATGAGTTCGATTGTGATAAATATGAGGCTGTGATTGAAGGGATGGTGCAACCTACAGAATATCCGTTTAATTGTTTGGATAGTATGGAAACACCATCCCTTGAAGATCAGATTATTGCTGAAGAGATGCTTGAGCGATATAAGCAACATCTCAAAGAGAATTTTGCTGAAGGTCATTACGAAGCTGTTGATCTGCTGATGCGTGGGTATAAATATGAAGAGATTGCTGAAGCTCTAGACATCCCTGTTGGCACATGCCGAT
>NZ_JAUPWM010000459.1:0-273 GCF_032436795.1 Streptomyces sp. P9(2023) | reverse complement strand
GGCCATGTTTTGGTAACATCAAAAGGGTTGAAAGGAAAGCTTTTCGCCTGTTCATCTGTCATTACCTGAATTTTCATTTTCCATTTAGGGAAGTTACCATTATCTATCGCTTTAACCTGATCACGCTGCGCAAAATCAGGATCTTTTCCTTTCATTACAGTAGCTTCATCATTGGTAAAGTTTTTAATACCCTGCTGTGTTTTGAAATGAAATTTAACCCAGACACGTTCATTATTTGCATTGATCATGCTAAATGTATGCGAACCAAAACCA
>NZ_JAUPWM010000458.1:0-273 GCF_032436795.1 Streptomyces sp. P9(2023) | reverse complement strand
GGATTAATACTGACCTAGTCCAAATCTCTGAGACTAAGCTACCAGGAATCTACGCCATTGAAACCACTCCTGAAGGGGAACGAAGCTTTTATTATTGGCGTCACGATTCCGCAGCTAAATATTGGCTGCGCGAGCATAAGCTGCTCAGCCTTGCTCAAAAACTCAGCCAACATCAAGTCATTTATCTGAGTGGAATAAGCTTAGCCATTTTACCTGCCGATTGTCGTGATACTTTGATTGAGTTGCTGACATTGTGCCGTAAAGGTGGCGTAC
>NZ_JAUPWM010000457.1:0-273 GCF_032436795.1 Streptomyces sp. P9(2023) | reverse complement strand
GCGTGTGTGCACGACGCCGAACAGGTTCACCGGAAAGGCATCACAGGCGATCATGGCGAGGTGCAGCGGAGTGGCCATGACGTGCGGATACGTTATCGGCAGCTGGCTCGATTCGCGGTCGCTGCAGACAGACCTATAGCGTTCAAGATGTTTCGGATCGACCACGAACCGGCCGAGGGTCGCTTCGATACGCCTCACCGGCGATCGTCGGGGCTTACCTGAAGATTCTCCTCGCGCGCAAGCCATCCTTCGCGCGGGAGCCGGCGCAGCGTA
>NZ_JAUPWM010000456.1:0-273 GCF_032436795.1 Streptomyces sp. P9(2023) | reverse complement strand
TTTAAGAACGTCCAATTTATTGTTACTACGCATAGTCCTCAAGTACTTACCACTGTTCATGCAGAATCAATCCGAATTATTTCTGCCGATGAAAGTGAAGCAAAACTATTAACAGGAACTAGTACTTATGGCTCTGAAAGTACAAGAATGTTGGAAGACGTCTTGGGAGGCAATATTCGACCTCAACACATTGATATTGTCAAAAAGCTAAATCGTTATACGGAATTGGTAGAAGCTGACCAATGGGATACAGATGAAGCGTTAGAGCTTAAA
>NZ_JAUPWM010000455.1:0-274 GCF_032436795.1 Streptomyces sp. P9(2023) | reverse complement strand
ACATTGCCGGATAAGATCGGGCCATGACCGATCCTGATGATCGCGAACTGATCGAGGCCAGCCTGGAGGAGGCGGCGGAGCGCGCGGGCGACCTGACACCGCTGGTGTACGCGCGTCTGTTCGCCGAGCAGCCGCAGATGGAGGCGCTGTTCTGGCGCGACCGGACCGGGCAGATCAGAGGCGAGATGCTCGCGCGCGTATTCGAAGCAATCCTGGATTTCGTGGGCGAACGGCTTTACGCCGAGCATCTGATCCAGACCTCGGTCGTGGTGCA
>NZ_JAUPWM010000454.1:0-274 GCF_032436795.1 Streptomyces sp. P9(2023) | reverse complement strand
GCTCCAGACTGCTCATCACCGATGAGCTGCTGGAAGCCTCCCGTGCCCTCAAGGTCATCGCCACCATTTCCGTCGGCTATGACCATCTGCCCGTCGATGAACTGACCCGGCGCGGCATCCTGGTATGCAACACCCCGGATGTGCTTACAGAAACGACGGCAGATACCGGCTTTGCGCTCATCATGGCCACCGCACGCCGAGTGGTGGAACTGGCCAATTGGGTCAAGGCGAATCAGTGGCAACAGAGCCTTGGCCCAGCGCTGTTCGGCAGCGA
>NZ_JAUPWM010000122.1:0-596 GCF_032436795.1 Streptomyces sp. P9(2023) | reverse complement strand
ACGTGAGTGAGGACGCGAAACGGTGGGCTGAGGCCCGCAAGATCGCAGCCCAGCGCGTCTCTGAACGGCGCGACAGATGGTCCAAACAGTGCCAGAAGTTTCGCAAAACGTGGCGAGTTTGGGACGAAGATTGCACGTTTCTGCCCGCCGATTGGAAGCAAAGTGTGGTGCGTTGGCTCGATAACGGAGTGCCTTACGACCGTATAGCTGAGGCGCACAGCATCGCAATCGAAGCCTACGGCGTCCCAAGTCGCACAGTCTTCCGCTACATGGCGGGCGTCATCAAGAACATCGTGAAGGAAATCGAGGCCGAAACTGCCGCGATCCTGAGAGCGGGCGACGATGGCTAGAGAGTTCGCACGCTACCTCGTCTCGACCCACCGCGACCCAGATTGGGCCACGCTGACCACCACCCAACACGACTGTTACATGGCGCTCCTGTCCAGCCCAGACCTGTCATGGGCCGGGGTTGTCCCCTACTTCCCAGCCAGGTATGCAGGCAACGCCGCCGACCTGACACCCCGCAAGGTTGCCAAAGCGTGGGACTCGCTCGCAGACGCAAACCTGCTAGTCATCGACCATTCAACCGGTGAAAT
>NZ_JAUPWM010000453.1:0-274 GCF_032436795.1 Streptomyces sp. P9(2023) | reverse complement strand
CCGCCATCAGCCTGTGTACGCCGCCTAAACGTAATCAAAAGACCGAAAAACCTTTTCCTGCCGTTTACCGCAAGGCAAGGAAGCGCATAGAAACCTTGTTTTCTCAATTGTGCGATCAATTCATGATTCGTAGAAATTATGCCAAGTCATTTGCGGGGTTGGCCACCCGCGTGGTTGCAAAAATAACCGCTTTAACCATTATTCAGTTACACAACAAAAACTTGGGAAGAAATATTAATCGACTGAAAATGGGATTCCCCTAAATGCGCAACGG
>NZ_JAUPWM010000452.1:0-274 GCF_032436795.1 Streptomyces sp. P9(2023) | reverse complement strand
CCTCGACGCGCGCCCCTGCAACAATGAGCGCTTTGTGGGCTACGACCGTGCCCTGGACTTCGCCGCGCACTGTCAAATCCTCGGCGGAGATGTCGCCCTGCACCGAGGCGTGCTCGCCGACGACAACCAGCGCTGCATTCACCTCACCCTCGATCCGTCCGTCGATTCGAACAGTACCGGACGATCGCACTGTGCCCCGTATGACGAGATCGGGGCCGATAATCGTCGGCGGATGTGTCCCCATTTTGGTTGTTCCTAAACCGCCCCGCTAGCC
>NZ_JAUPWM010000451.1:0-274 GCF_032436795.1 Streptomyces sp. P9(2023) | reverse complement strand
GGATTAACTGACCAATCAACACCTAGTTTCCAACTAGTGGCATCACCAATAGTCGAGTAATCAGCATGGCGCACAGCTGCATCAAACACTAGATTGTCAATTAAAAACAAATCCGCCAGTAATGGTACTGAGAACTCGGCATACACTTCTTTGACATTGAAAGAACCATCAATTTCACCTAAGGCATTAAAGAAGGTAGCGCCACTCTTTACAAAGGGATCTTCAACCGACTTACTGCTTTCTTTACGATATTCAACGCCGGCAGCAAAACCAA
>NZ_JAUPWM010000450.1:0-274 GCF_032436795.1 Streptomyces sp. P9(2023) | reverse complement strand
ATTCTGGCCGAGGTTGGTGCGGCGGATGGCAACGGTGACGATCTGCGCGCCGCTGGCCTCGACGGCGCGGCGGGTCTGCTCCATGTCCTTGTATTTGCCGGTGCCGACCAGCAGGCGGGAGGCGTAGGCGCGCCCCGCGATGGTCAGGGCGCCGGGTCGCGGAGGGCCGGCCGCCGCTTTACCGCAGGCATGCCGCGAACGGCGCGAATTGCCCGCAAGCTTGAGGACAGGACAGACATGAGCAAAGCAGAACCGACCCAGCCGCTGCACGACG
>NZ_JAUPWM010000449.1:0-274 GCF_032436795.1 Streptomyces sp. P9(2023) | reverse complement strand
AGGGATGGTTGTGAAGGTGCGCCACTTGCCTACGCCGATTGCGTCTTTTGGATTTCCGTCTTTCGTGCTCATGAATTTACAACCCCTGGAATCAGCAGCTTCAGCATTTCGATGTCGAAAACATGCACAGCTTTCAAATTCTCGTCGAGACGAACGTGCATGTGCGATAACTGATAGCGATCTGCCTGTGTCAGATGCAGCGCGTCAGTCGCAAGCCTATCTTGCGGCGACCACTCGTCGACAATCGACGTGCAGCCAAGCAACTCTGCCACGG
>NZ_JAUPWM010000448.1:0-274 GCF_032436795.1 Streptomyces sp. P9(2023) | reverse complement strand
CGAATACGTTGCAGAACGCCTTCGGAGTGGCCGTGGGAGGAGTCAATCAGCAGCACGTCAACGCCCGCAGCAACCAGCGCGTCAACGCGCTCTTCGTTACCCGCACCTGCGCCCACCGCAGCGCCGACGCGCAGACGGCCATGCTCATCTTTACAGGCGTTCGGTTTACGTTCTGCTTTCTGGAAATCTTTAACGGTGATCATGCCGCGCAGGTGGAAGCTCGCGTCCACAACCAGCGCTTTCTCAACGCGTTTTTCGTGCATTTTCGCCAGCA
>NZ_JAUPWM010000447.1:0-274 GCF_032436795.1 Streptomyces sp. P9(2023) | reverse complement strand
TCAGGTCGGAAACGGCAGTCTTTTCATGCATCGACTGGTCCGGCAGCGGGCCGAAGTCGGAGCGCAGGGCGGCAACCATCCAGCCGGACAGGTACAGGTACTTCTTGTTGGTGGTCTTCAGGTGCTTCTTGATCGAGATCAGCTTCTGCTGACCGATGAAGCCGTGCCAGCAGCCCAGGGACTGGGTGTAGAGGGAGGAGTCGGCGTCATACTCTTCCATGTCCTTGCGCATGATGTCAGCAGTGTACTGAGCGATTTCCAGACCGGTCTTGAA
>NZ_JAUPWM010000025.1:0-86689 GCF_032436795.1 Streptomyces sp. P9(2023) | reverse complement strand
GTACTCGCGGCGGATCGACATCAGACCGGGCATCTCGTGCTCGGCCAGCGTGATCTCCTTGCGGCCGAACTCCGCCAACGACAGATCGGCGACCTTGAAGTCAGACATGTACAACGCTCCTTGAGATGATCGAAATGGTCAACGTCATCGCCTGCCGCCCGCGTTGAAGTAGCTCGCCTCCGGGTGGTGCACCACGAACGCGTCCGTCGACTGCTCCGGATGCAGCTGGTACTCCTCCGACAGCTCGACCCCGATCCGTTCCGGCCGCAGCAGCTCGGCGATCTTCGCCCGGTCCTCCAGGTCGGGGCAGGCGGGGTAGCCCAGGGAGTAGCGGCAGCCCTGGTACTCCGTACGGAACATGCCGGCCATCGACGCCGGCTCCGCACCGCCGATCCCCCACTCCCCACGCACCCGCGCGTGCCAGTGCTCGGCCAGCGCCTCCGCCAACTGCACCGACAGGCCGTGCAGTTCGAGGTAGTCGCGGTAGTGGTCGGCGGCGAAGAGCCTGGCCGTCTCCTCGCCGATCCGCGAGCCGACCGTGACGACCTGGAGCGCCACGACATCGACCTCCCGCGCGTCCTCGGCGCGGAAGAAGTCGGCCAGGCAGAGGCGGCGGCCCCGCTGTTGGCGGGGGAAGGAGAAGCGGGTCCGCTCGCCTCCGTCCTCGTCCAGGACGATCAGGTCGTCACCCTTGGACACACAGGGGAAGTAGCCGTACACGACGGCCGCTTCGGTCAGGGACTCACGCTCGACCCGGTCCAGCAAGGCACGCAGCCGGGCCCGGCCCTCCGACTCGATCGTCGCGGGGTCCTTCAGTCCCCACTGGCCCTTGAAGAGGGCGCCCTCGTCCAGCCACGACGCGTAGTCGGCGAGCGGGATGTCCTTGACCACCCGCGTGCCGAGGAACGGCGGCTCCGGTACGGGGTTGTCCGCGGCCACGTCCGAACGGCCGGCCGGCTCGGGCTCCCGTGCCTCGGGCCCCCGTACCTCCAGGACCGCCGTCTCCCGCTTCGGCACCCGCCGCTGCTTCAGCTCCGGGAGTACGGCCCCGGGCACGCCCCGCTTGACCGCCATCAGCGCGTCCATCAGCCGCAGGCCCTCGAAGGCGTCGCGGGCGTAGCGCACCTCGCCCTCGTACAGCTCGTGCAGGTCCTGTTCGACGTACGCCCTGGTCAGCGCCGCGCCACCGAGGATCACCGGGAACCTCGCAGCGAGCCCCCGGCCGTTCAGCTCCTCCAGGTTCTCCTTCATGATCACCGTGGACTTGACCAGCAGACCGGACATCCCGATGACGTCCGCCCGATGCTCCTCGGCCGCCTCCAGGATCGCCGAGACCGGCTGCTTGATCCCCAGATTCACCACGTCGTAGCCGTTGTTGGAGAGGATGATGTCGACCAGGTTCTTTCCGATGTCGTGCACATCGCCCCGGACCGTGGCGAGGACGATCCTTCCCTTCCCGTCCGCCTCCGACCGCTCCATGTGCGGTTCGAGGTACGCCACCGCCGTCTTCATCACCTCCGCCGACTGGAGCACGAAGGGCAGCTGCATCTGCCCCGAGCCGAACAGCTCGCCGACCGTC
Organism: Streptomyces sp. P9(2023); assembly: GCF_032436795.1. Lineage (NCBI taxonomy): Bacteria > Bacillati > Actinomycetota > Actinomycetes > Kitasatosporales > Streptomycetaceae > Streptomyces > Streptomyces sp. P9(2023). Next base: position 85,110 of record NZ_JAUPWM010000025.1, on the reverse strand, counting down.
TTCATGCCGTCGAGCAGCACCTCGTTGACGATCTCAAGGGCGGGCCGGCCGGCCAGGGCCGCGTCCAGGTCCGCCTCCAGGCCGTTCTTCTCGCCGTCCACGATCCGGCGCTTCAACCGCTCTCCCAGCGGCAGCGCGAGCAGCTCGTCGGCCTTCCCCGCCCTCAGGGACTTCGCCGTCGCGCCCTCGAAGAGTTCCAGGAGGCGCTGCAGCGGGTCGTACCCCTCCCGCCGCCGGTCGTACACGAGGTCCAGCGCGACCTCGACCTGTTCCGGCTCCAGGCGGGCGATCGGCAGGATCTTCGAGGCGTGCACGATCGCCGAGTCGAGCCCGGCCTTCACGCACTCGTCGAGGAAGACCGAGTTCAGGACGATCCGGGCCGCCGGGTTGAGTCCGAAGGAGATGTTCGACAGACCCAGCGTGGTCTGCACGTCCGGGTGCCGGCGCTTCAGCTCGCGGATCGCCTCGATCGTGTGGATGCCGTCGCGCCGGGATTCCTCCTGACCGGTGCAGATCGTGAACGTCAGACAGTCGATCAGCAGATCCGACTCCCTGAACCCCCACTTCTCCGTCAGCTCCGTGATGATCCGCTCGGCGATCGCGACCTTCGCCCCGACCGTCCTGGCCTGCCCCTCCTCGTCGATCGTCAGCGCCATCAGCGCCGCGCCGTGCTCCCTCGCGAGCGCCGTGACCTGCGCGAACCGCGACTCGGGCCCGTCACCGTCCTCGAAGTTGACCGAGTTGATCACGGCCCGCCCGCCGAGCTTCTCCAGGCCCGCGCGGAGCACCGGCACCTCGGTGGAGTCGAGCACGATCGGGAGGGTCGAGGCGGTGGCGAACCGCCCCGCCAGCTCCGCCATGTCGGCGACGCCGTCCCGGCCCACGTAGTCCACGCACAGATCGAGCATGTGCGCGCCCTCGCGGATCTGGTCCCGCGCCATCTCGACGCAGTCGTCCCAGCGGCCCTCCAGCATCGCCTCGCGGAACTTCTTCGAACCGTTGGCGTTGGTCCGCTCCCCGATCGCCAGGTACGCGGTGTCCTGCCGGAACGGGACGTGCCCGTAGAGCGAGGAGGCGCCCGGATCGGCGACCGGCGTACGGTCCCGCACGGCCGCGCCGCGGACCCGGTCCACGATCGCGCGCAGATGCTCCGGGGTCGTACCGCAGCAGCCGCCGACCAGCACGGCGCCGTACTCCCGTACGAACCGCTCCTGCGCGTCCGCCAGTTCGCCGGGCGACAGCGGATAGTGGGCGCCGTCGGAGGTGAGCACCGGCAGGCCCGCGTTCGGCATCACGGAGAGGGGGATCCCCGCGTGCCGCGCCAGGTAGCGCAGGTGCTCGGTCATCTCGGCCGGTCCTGTGGCGCAGTTCAGACCGATCATGTCGATGCCGAGCGGCTCCAGGGCGGTCAGCGCCGCCCCGATCTCCGAGCCGAGCAGCATCGTCCCGGTGGTCTCCACCGTGACCTGCACGATCAGCGGCAGATCGAGCGCGCACCACTCCAGGGCCCGGCGGGCGCCGACGACGGCCGCCTTCGTCTGGAGGAGGTCCTGCGAGGTCTCGATCAGCAGGGCGTCGGCGCCGCCCCGGAGCAGCCCTTCGGCGTTCTGCTGGTACGCGTCCCGCAGCGGCTCGTACGTGATGTGGCCGAGGGTCGGCAGCTTCGTCCCCGGCCCCATCGAGCCGAGGACCCAGCGGGGCCGGCCGTCGGTGGCGGTGTGGGCGTCGGCGGCGGTACGGGCGATCCGGGCGCCGGCCTCGGACAGTTCGTACACCCGGTCCTCGACGCCGTACTCCGCGAGCGCCGCCAGGTTCGCGCCGAAGGTGTTGGTCTCCACGCAGTCCACGCCGACGGAGAAGTACGCGTCGTGGACGGAGGCGACGATGTCCGGGCGGGTCACGTTCAGGACCTCGTTGCAGCCCTCCAGACCGGTGAAGTCGTCCATCGTCGGATCGGCGTCCTGGAGCATGGTGCCCATCGCGCCGTCGGCCACGACGACGCGGCGCGCGAGCTCCTCCCGCAGGGCAGGTCTCATGACAACCCCCTGAGATGGACGAGGAGTTCGGCCGTGCAGCCGAGCCCGTACGTCGTCCTGATCCGGTCGAGGAGCGGCTCCCGGTGCAGCCGGTACTCCTGCGTCCCCACGTAGTCGAGGACGGTCGCGGCCACCGCGCAGCCCAGCTGCGCCGCGCACCGCTCGGGCACGCCCCACGCCGTCCCGGCGAGGAACCCGGCCCGGAAGGCGTCCCCGACGCCGGTCGGGTCGACGACCCCCGGCACCTCCACCGCCGGCACGGAGAGGGTGTCCCCGCCCGCGCGGCGGATCCGGACGCCGGACGCGCCGTGCGTGGTGACCCAGGCGCCGACCCGGCGCAGGATCTCCGCCTCCGACCAGCCCGACTTCTCGCCGAGCAGGGCCGTCTCGTACTCGTTGGAGAACAGCCACCGTGCACCGTCCACCAGCTCCCGCACCTCGTCCCTGCCGAGCCGCGCCAGCTGCTGCGACGGGTCGGCGGCGAACGGGATGCCGAGCTCGCGGCACGTACGGGTGTGCCGGACCATGGCCTCGGGGTCGTCCGGGGAGACCAGGACGAGATCCAGCCGGCCCGCCCGGGCGACGACCTCCCGCAGATCGATCTCGCGGGCCTCGGCCATCGCCCCGGCGTAGAAGGTGGCGATCTGGTTCTGCGCCCGGTCGGTGGTACAGACGAACCGGGCGGTGTGGAGCGACGCGCTCACGCGCACCGCGTCGGTGTCCACACCGTGGTCCTTCAGCCAGATCCGGTACGGCTCGAAGTCGGCACCGACCGCGCCCACCAGAACCGGGCGCAGCCCGAGGACACCGAGCCCGAAGGCGATGTTCGCTGCCACTCCGCCGCGTCTGACCTCCAGGTTGTCGGCGAGGAACGACAGGGAGACCCGGTCGAGCCGGTCGGCGAGCAGCTGCTCGCTGAACCAGCCGGGGAAGGTCATCAGATGGTCGGTCGCGATGGACCCCGTGACAGCGATCCGCATCTCCCCTACACCCCCGCTGCCTTCTTCAGCGCGTCCACCCGGTCCGTGCGCTCCCAGGTGAACTCCGGGAGCTCGCGGCCGAAGTGGCCGTACGCCGAGGTCGACGCGTAGATCGGCCGCTTCAGGTCCAGGTCGCGGATGATCGCGGCCGGCCGCAGGTCGAAGACCTTGCTGACCGCGTCCTGGATCGCCTCGTCCGGGAGCGTGCCCGTGCCGAAGGTCTCCACGAAGAGGCCGACCGGCTCCGCCTTGCCGATCGCGTACGCGACCTGCACCTCGCAGCGCCGCGCGAGCCCGGCCGCGACGACGTTCTTGGCGACCCAGCGCATCGCGTACGCGGCCGAGCGGTCCACCTTCGACGGGTCCTTGCCCGAGAAGGCGCCGCCGCCGTGCCGGGCCATGCCGCCGTACGTGTCGATGATGATCTTGCGGCCGGTCAGACCCGCGTCACCCATCGGGCCGCCGACCTCGAAGCGGCCGGTCGGGTTCACGAGGAGTCGGAAGCCGTCGGACTCCAGGTTGACGCCCTCCTCGGCGAGCGCCTTCAGCTCGGCCTCGACCACGAACTCCCGGATGTCCGGGGTCAGCAGCCCGTCCACGCTGATGTCGGCCGCGTGCTGCGAGGAGACGACGACGGTGTCGAGCCGGACCGGGCGGTCCCCGTCGTACTCGATGGTGACCTGCGTCTTGCCGTCCGGGCGCAGATACGGCACGGTCCCGTCCTTGCGGACCGCCGTGAGGCGGCGCGCGAGCCGGTGGGCGAGCGCGATCGGCAGCGGCATCAGCTCGGCCGTGTCGTCGCAGGCGTACCCGAACATCAGGCCCTGGTCGCCGGCGCCGCCGGTGTCCACGCCCTGCGCGATGTCCGGGGACTGGGCGCCGATGGAGACCGAGACCCCGCAGGAGGCGCCGTCGAAGCCCTTCATCGAGGAGTCGTAGCCGATGTCGAGGATCGCCTCGCGCACCAGCTTGGCTATCGGCGCGTACGCGGTGGTGGTCACCTCGCCCGCGATATGGACGAGACCCGTGGTGAGCAGGGTCTCCACCGCGACCCGGGAGTCCGGGTCCTCGGCGAGGAGCGCGTCGAGGATGGTGTCGCTGATCCGGTCGGCGATCTTGTCCGGATGCCCCTCGGTCACCGACTCCGAGGTGAAGAGACGGCGGCTGCTCATGCCTCGACCTCCATCTGGGCCTTGAAGAAGTGCTCCTCGATCGCGGCGAGGGTACGGATGGTCTCGACCTCCAGCGTCTCCATCTGGATCGCCTTCCCACACTGCTGCTCCAGCAGGAAGACGAACTCGACGAAGGACAGCGAGTCGATGAGCCGGTTCTCGATCAGGTCGAGGTCGTCGGCGATGTCGGACCGCTCGGGGTGCCGGTCCAGGATCCAGTTCTTCACCTGCTGCAGGCCGTCGGCCATGGTGCTTCTCCTTTTATGTCTGTAGGGGGGCGGCGATGATCGGGGCGGCGACCGCCACCGCGTAGTCCACGTCGTGGCTGATGGAGACGGTGATCTGGGTGATGCCGGACGCGGCGGCCATCTCGGCCGCGCTCCGGTGCAGCTCCACCAGCGGCCAGCCGCCTTCGGAGCGCCGTACGACGATCTCCGTCCAGGGCAGGAACCTGCCCCGGACCCGCAGGGTCTTGAAGGCGGCCTCCTTGGCCGCGATCCGCCCGCACAGGGACAGGACGTCGAGGCCGGTGGAGGTGCGGCAGTCGGCGAGTTCGCCGGGGGTGAGCATCCGCTCGAAGAACGTCTCGCCGTACTCGGCGAGCAGCCGGCGGACACGGGTGACGGACACGATGTCCATGCCGAGGCTCGCCCAGCCCAGACCGCCCGCCGGCGGGGCGACGGGACGGGCCGGCACGTCAGCTCACCGGCCCGGCCGCGAGACTCGCATCGGCCCGCAGGGGGGCGTTCGCGGCCAGGACCGCGCGGGTCGCCGCATCCCAGCCGCCGTGGCGGCGGGTCAGCGCGGACAGCCAGCGTTCGAGGCCGAAGGCGACGCAGCTGGTGAAGGCCGGTCCGCCGGTCGACTCCAGGGTGATGGCGCACCGGTCGCCGAAGAAGTTGCGGTGCGTGTTGACGGAGGCGATCGCCAGGTCCTCGTACAGGAACTCGTGCTTCACCGGGGTGAGGCGCTGGAGCACCGCCTTGGAGCCGCCCTTGTCGAAGAACGGGTCGCAGGCGGCCTCCTTGCGCAGCGGCAGGTCGAGCGCCGCCGCGAAGGAGTGGATCCGCTCGGTGAAGTCGCACAGGTGGGTCTCGGCGTGCTCGCGGCTGCCGATGGCGACGATCTCCCGCATACGGAAGCCGAGTTGGCGCCGCATGCCCTCGTAATGCGTCTCCTTGCGGAAGCACCACGAGCAGACGGTCACCAGGGTGTCGTCGGCGACCTGCCGGCCCTGGTGGTCGAGGTAGACGGCGTAACAGGACGCCGAGGGCAGTCCGAGCGCGGCGGGTTCGAGCGCGTCGCACGGAAAGCAGCCGGTGTCACGGCAGAGGGCGGAGGTCTCGCGGCGCTCCAGATCGAGCGGGGCGGCGACGACGGCCTGGTGGGGGAAGTTGTCGTAGTAGTCGAGCCGGGCCAGGTCGGCGACCGGCAGCAGGGGGGGCATGGTCATCGGGCGGGCGCCCGCGGTCACGCCCCAGCTCTCGAAGGTGTCGTCGAGGAGCCGCAGCAGGGCGGTCGCCTCGGGGCCGAGGGAGGGGAGCCCCCGGGTCTCCCCGGCGGCTGACGGGGTCGTCACGGTCATGATCGGTGCACCTCTCGGGTGGGAGGTTCCTGGGGCTCAGACGACGGGCAGGGTGTCGTCGGAGAAGATCCCGGTCTTCAGGAAGAAGGCGAGCGGCTTGCGGATGGCCTTGCGCTCGTACGGACGGCGGCGCTCGTCGGCGACCAGCGCGTTGCGCAGGGCCAGCGGGTCGGCGATGCCGGCGTCGCGGTAGACGTGCGGGTTGTAGAGGGAGTTGACGCTGTAGACGACGTACCGCTTGAGGTACGCCTCCACCTCCGCGACCCGCGCGGCGGGCACCGCCTCGCGCATCCGGGCGAAGAGCAGCGAGACGAGCTCGCGGCCGAAGGCGATGTGGCGGGACTCGTCCTGGTGGTGGATGCGGTTGACCTCGCGGATGGTGTGGCAGAGGGAGTCGTCCTGCGCCATCCGCATGTTGTAGTGGTCGACCAGCTCCTCGAAGAACAGGATCCGGGCGAAGACGAGGAAGTTCTCGACCTCCGGCTCCCAGGCGGAGTCGGCGCGCATGGCGGTGGAACCGTAGATCTTGTGGCCGTAGCGCCGGCAGAACTCGGCGAAGAACCACATGTGCTCGTTCTCCTCACCGATGAAGTGGTGGAAGAAGTCCGAGGGGACCTCGAAGCCGGGCATGTGGATCCGGCCGACGACCTCGATGAGCAGCTCGCGGATGCCGTGCACGTTGAGGCTGTAGAAGTTGATCGACTCCCACTTCGACAGCTTCTGGATCGTCTCCTCACCGAGCTCGTCGTAGTGGGGGGTGCCGTAGACGGTGAGCAGCTCGGGCGTCATCCACAGCTGCCTCTCCTCCAGCCGGTCCGGCCAGTCGAACTGCTGGTAGGGGTTGTAGTACTCCTCGATGGAGCGGGAGCTGAGCCGCTCAAGGACTTCCATGAACCGGTCGGTTACGGGCAGGGGGGCGCTGACGCCCATGACTACTCCTCGATGACTGTCGTCGGGACGCGGGACCTTGTCCGGGACCTCGTCCGGCGTTACGGCCGGACTTCGTAGACCGCGTTGACCGGGGTCTCGGTGGCGCGCCGCCAGCGGGTGAAGCCCGCCTCCTCGGCGATGGCGCGGAAGGCGGTCTCGCCGGAGTGGTTGCCGAGCGCGTGCGGGCCGCGCTGGGCGACGGCCACGGGCAGGCACATCACGGCGGACAGCGCCATGAACATGCGCGCGGCGGGGGTACGGGTGTCGATGTCGGCGGGCGAGACGTTCGACTCGACGAGCATCCACGTACCGTCCGCGTCCAGGGACTTGAGGACGTGCTGGGCCGCGGCGACCGGGTCGCCCATGTCGTGCAGGGCGTTGAAGAAGCAGACCAGGTCGTAGCCGGTGCCCGGGTAGTCGTCGGCGGAGGCGACCTCGAAGACGACCCGGTCGGAGAGGCCGGCCTCCTCGGCGAGCTGCCGGGCGATCGAGACGGCCTCCTCGGAGTAGTCGAAGCCGTGGACGGTGGCCTCGGGGAACGCCTTGGCGATGAGGAGGGTGGTGTGCCCGACCCCGCAGCCGACGTCGGCGACGGTCCCGCCGCCCGCGAGCCTGCCGGTGACGCCGTGCAGCGCCGGCAGCCAGTCGGGGACGAGCTTGTGCTCGTACGTGGGCTGGAAGAAGGAACCCATGCCGGTGTCGAGGGCCGCGTCGTGCTCGGCCCAGCCGACGCCGTCGCCGGTGCGGTACGCGTCGGCCAGCAGGTCCTCGGTGGCGTACAGGGCCTTGAGGGCGGTGAAGAACCCGGCGGCGAAGGTGACGGCCTTGGGGTCGGCGAGCACGGCGACGTGGTCGGCGGGGAGCGTGTACGTGCCGGCGCTCGGGTGGCGTTCGACGTACCCGGCGGAGAGCTGGGCGTGCAGCCACTCCTCGATGTAGCGGGGGTTGGTGCCGGTCTTCCCGGCGAGCTGCTCGGCGGTGACCGGGCCGTGTGCGGCGAGGGCCTTGTAGAGGCCGAGGCGCTCGCCGAGGGCGACGGTCAGGCCGCGGACGGCGGCGCCGGCGTCGGTGATGACCTGCTGGTGGAAGTCGTGGGCGGTCATGCGGCCTGGCCCTCCTCGGATGCGGGCCGGGTCGTCCCCGGCAGGTCACAGGTGAAGAGGAAGGACCTCGGCACCTGCGGGACGGAGCGCGGCGGGACCGGGTAGGGCCAGCGGCCGAAGTCGGCGCCCTCCTCACCGGGCTGCCTGACCTCCCGTACCTCCCAGCCGCAGTCGGCGAGCAGCGCCTCGGGCTCCTCGGTGCCGAAGAGCCACGGATTGCCGTCCGCCTTCAGGGCGTCGAGGAACTTCCGGGAGAGCGGGTTGTTCAGGGCGGCCCGGGAGATGACGTCGCCGAGGAGTACGGAACCGGGCGCGGCGTGCGCGGAGAGCGTCGAGATGAGGGTCCGTACGGCCTGCTCGGGCAGGAAGAACAGCAGCCCTTCGACCACCCACAGGACGGGCTCGTCGCTCTTCCAGCCCGCCTCCTTCAGGGGCCCAGTCCAGTCCTGCGTCAGGTCGACGGGGACGGTGACGCGGGTACGGCCGGCCGGCGGCGGCTCGTCGGCGAGCATGGCCGCCTTGGCGTCGAGGAGGGCCGGGCGGTCGAGTTCGTAGACGGTGACGCCGTCGGGCCAGGGCAGCCGGAAGAAGCGGGTGTCCATGCCGGCGGCGAGGAAGACGACCTGGCGGATGGAGCGCTCCTCGACCGCCTCGACGATCGCCCGGTCCAGGTAGGTGGTGCGGATGGCGAGGAACGGCACGGTGCCGGCCCCGGCGTAGCGATCGAGCAGCTCGAAGCCGATCAGGTCGGCGACGGTACGCGCGTAGGGATCGGCGAACAGCCGGTCCTCGCGCTCGGTCTCCAGGGCGCGCGCCGCGGCGGTCCACTGGGCGGTGCGGGATACGGCCTCCACAGGAGGTCCCCCTTCACTTGGGTGGGAGAGAGATGTGCCGGAGAGACATGTGCTGGTGAGACATGTGCTGGTGAGACATGCGCTTGAGAGACATGTGCTGGAGAGTGCGGACGGCCGTGCTCAGACGGTGACCCGTGCACAGGCGACCGGGTCCTCGGCCGCGGGCATCGACGACAGATGCGCGGCCTCGGTGCCGGCGGGGCGGCGCCGGAAGATGCTGTGCAGGATCATGCTGAACACGGCCGTCCCGTCGGCGGCCACGAGCGTGCACCGCGGTTTGACGGTGCCGGTGGCGGGGTTGAACGGCGACGGCGTGGCGCCAAGGATCTCCACGCGGGCGGTGAGGACGTCGCCGGGGCGGACGGGCCGCAGATAGCGGACCTCGTCGATGCCGGGCGAGCCCAGGCAGTCGCTGTAGGCGAGCAGTCCGTCCACGTAGCGGCGCATGAACAGCGCCTGGGTGTGGAAGCCGCTGGCGATCAGCCCGCCGAACGACGAGCGGGCGGCGAGCGCCTCGTCCGTGTGGAAGGGCTGCGGGTCGAAGCGGCGGCCGAAGTCCAGCACCTCCTGCGTCGTGACGGTGACGGTGCCCAGCTCGTGGATGTCGCCGGGCCGGAAGTCCTCGAAGTAGCGCATCGGGCGCCCCCCTTGACCTTGGAGTGATCGTTCCCTGGCAACACCCAATCTACGAATGGCTCGTTTCTTTTGTCAACCCAAAAGAACGGCAGAACTCAGGAACGCAGCGCGCTGTCGAAGTCGGCCCACAGGTCCTCGACGTCCTCGATCCCCACGGAGAGCCGTACGAGCCCCGGCGCTATCCCGGCCGCCGCCAACGCCCGTGCGTCCAGCTCGCGGTGGGACGTGGAGGCGGGGTGGGCGACGAGGCTCTCGACCCCGCCGAGGGAGAGCGCGAGCCTGGCGACCCGTACCCCCTCGATGAAGGCCCGGCCCGCCTCCCGGCCGCCGGCCAGCTCGATCGAGAGCAGCCCGCCGCCCCCGGCCAGCACCTTCCGGGCGGTGTCGTACGAGGGGTGGCTTCGGAGCCACGGGTAGTGGACGGCCGTGACCTCGGGGTGGGCCGCGAACCGCTCGGCGAGGACGGCCGCGTTGGCGCAGGTCTCGCGCATCCGCAGCGGCAGCGTCTGGATGCCGCGCAGGGTCAGCCAGGCCGCGAACGGGTCGGCGCAGGCGCCGAGTTCGACGGTACGGGGCCAGATCCGGCGCCGTAGCCCGTCGTCGGCGAAGACGGCGGCCCCGCCCAGGACGTCGGAGTGCCCGGAGAGGTACTTGGTGGTGGAGTGGACGACGACGTCGGCGCCGAGCTCCAGCGGGCGGCACAGGACGGGCGAGGCGAGGGAGTTGTCGACGACGGAGGTGATCCCGAGGCGCCGGGCGGCGGACAGCAGCGAGGGCAGGTCGGGGACGTGGCCGGTGGGGTTGGCGATGGTCTCCAGGACGAGCAGCTCGGGGAGGGTTCCCTCGGCCGCGGCTTCGATCTCGGCCGGGTCGTCACCGTCGACGTACGTGACCTCGATCCCGTACCGCGCGGCGAGGTCGGAGAGGACCGCGTACGTCCCGCCGTACAGACAGCGCTGGGCGAGCACCCGGTCGCCGGGGCACAGGAGGGCGAGGAGCACCCCGCTGACGGCGCCCATGCCGGACGCGAAGGCGAGCGCCCCGGCCCCGCCCTCAAGGCCGGCGAGGGTCTGCTCCAGGGCCCGTACGGTGGGATTGCCGCGCCTGCTGTACACGTACTGCCCGTCGGGGCCCGCCATGGCCTCGGCGAGCGCGTCGGCGGAGTCGAAGGCGAAGGCCGAGGACTGGACGAGCGGCACGGAGAGCGGCGCGGACAGCGGCCGACTGCCGGGCGGGGTCGGGTCGTTGACGACGTGGACGGCGCGGGTGCTGATGTGATGCACGGCGGCTTCCTTCTCGCGACAGAGGAAGGGGCCGCCCGAGGATTCGGACGGCCCCCGGGGGGTGGTGAGGTGACTGCGGGTCAGGCGGAGACCTTGTCGCCCTGCGGGGCGGACTCGGGCGCGCCGGCGCCGAGGGCCTTGTCGCTCTTCATGACGAGCAGGGTGACGACACCGCCGACGGCGGCGACGACCGCGGCGCCGATGAAGGCGGCCGAGAAGCCGTCGGTGAGCGCCGGGAGGTTGCCGAGCTGGTCGGCGCCCTGGGACAGGGCGAGGGCGGTGAGCGCGGCGAGGCCGAGGGCGGAGCCGACGTTGTAGGTGGTGTTGACGATGCCGGAGGCGAGACCGGCCTGCTCCTGCGGGGCGCCGGACATCGCGGCGATCATGGCCGGGATGTAGGCGAGGGACATGCCGAGCGCGGCGACCAGCGAGGCGGGCAGGACGTCGACCAGGAAGGTGCCGGTCGGCGGGACGGCCGCCAGCCAGACGAGCCCGGCCGCGAGGACCAGCAGACCGCCCGCGATCAGCGGCTTCGCACCGTAACGGCCCATGAGGCGGGCGGTGATGGCCGTCATGAAGATCATCAGGAGGACGGTCATCGGAAGCAGGGCCGCGCCGGAGGCGAAGGCGCCGTAGCCGAGGACCTGCTGGAGGTAGAGGTTGAGGAAGTACCACATCGGGATCCACGCGGCGCCGAGCAGCGTCATCGCCAGGTTGGCCGAGCCGAGGCGCGGGATCCGCCACACGCTGAGCGGCATGAGCGGCTCGCGGATCGACCTCTGGATCAGGAAGAAGAGGATGAGCAGGGCGGCGGCGCCGGCCAGCTGGAGGATCGTGCCGGTGGAGCCCCAGCCGACCTCGGGGGCCCGGACGACGGCGAAGACGGCGAGCGCGAGGCCGGCGGTGACGGCGACGGCGCCGAGGACGTCGACGGAGCCGCGGCGGGACTCGACGGACGGGAGGAGCTTGGTGGCGGCGAGGGTGGCGAGGCCGATCGGGATGTAGATGATGAAGACCCACTGCCAGCTCATCCACTCGGTGAAGACACCGCCGAGGAAGACGCCCGCGGTACCGCCGGCCGGGGCGGCGGCACCGTAGAGCGCCATCGCCTTGCCGAGCTCCTTCGGGTCGTGCATGAAGAGCATCATCAGCAGGGTCATGGCGGAGGGCGCGATGAGCGCGCCGCCGACACCCTGGACGGCGCGGCCGGCGATCTCGACCCAGGCGGTCTGCGCGGCGGCGGCGAGGACCGAGCCGGCGATCATCACCACCCAGCCGGTGACGAAGATCTTCCGGGCTCCGACGAGGTCGGAGAGGCGCCCGCCGAGCAGCAGCAGACCGCCGAAGACGATGACGTACGCGTTGAAGATCCACTGGAGCTCGCTCTGCGAGAAGCCCAGGTCCTTCTGCATCTCGGGCAGCGCGACGCCGATGATCGAGGTGTCCATGATGACCATGAACTGGGCGGCGGCGAGCACGACAAGTGCCCACCAGCGCCGGGGATTGACGGTTGACATTGCCCTGCTCCTTCGCTCGACGCATACCCCTAGGGGGTACCTTCGCGGAGCACCGTAGCATACCCATGGGGGGTATGTAAGGGTGAGATGATTCGACGCATGACCGCATTCGTGGACGACAACCTCCTCGCACGCTGGACATCGACTCTGCTGACGGCCCGCGCGGGCCACGCGGGTCCGGGCGGACCGGGCGGACCGGGCCACCCGGACCCGGCGCCGTACGGCCGGAACCTGCTGGCCCGCTGGTCGGAGCCGCACCGCAGGTACCACACGGTCGACCACCTGAAGGCGGTCCTCGACCGGATCGACGAACTGACCGACCAGGGCGGCGAGGGCGGGGAGTTGGAGCTGGTCAGGCTGGCGGCCTGGTTCCACGACGCGGTCTACCGCCCGGACCGCTCGGAGAACGAGGAGCGCTCGGCGACCCTGGCCGAGAAGGCCCTGACGGAGGCGGGCCTGACGGCGCACGAGGTCGCGGAGGTCGCCCGCCTGGTACGGCTGACGGTGACCCACGACCCGGCGGACGGCGACATCAACGGCGAGCTGCTCTGCGACGCGGACCTCGCGATCCTGGCGTCGGACGAGGATACGTACGGGGGGTATGTGCGGGCGGTCCGCGAGGAGTACGCCTTCGTCCCGGACGACGCCTTCCAGCAGGGCCGCGCGGCGATCCTGCGCCAACTCCTCTCCCTGCCCCGCCTGTTCCGGACTCCGTACGGGGCGGCGGTGTGGGAATCGCGGGCACGCCGGAACCTGGAGCGGGAGTTGGCGGGGTTGGGGGCGTGAGGGGTTGAGGGACTGAGGGCGGTTCTCGTACAACCTTTCGCCTGGTCGCTAGTCCCATCGGGTGTGGCGCATGGTGCGCCTGATGCATCTGAGGGAGAACCCGAAACGTGCCCCACTCTCGTTCGACCCGGCGGCGGCTCCTGGCCGCCGCCACCACCGTTCTCGCTGTCACGCTCGGCGCGGGGGCGCTGACGGTCCCGGCGTCCGCCGCCACGGTGGCGGACGGGGAGGCGACGGCGGACGCGGCGAACACCGCCGCGACGCCGATCCCCTTCCCGAAGGACGCCAGGCTGATGGGCGCCGGACTGACCGGCTTCCTCTCCCGTAGCGACGGGACCTCCGACCAGCGCTGGACGCGGTACGCGGACGGCTCCTCGCGTGTCTACGGATGGAGCACCTACCTGCGGTCCTCGCGGACGACGGACTACCTCGTCCTCGACGAGCAGCGCAAGATCACGCTCCGGAACCTGAGCACCCTCTCGGTGCTCGAAGTCCGCGTCGCGGACGCCACCGGCGCCGAGTACGCCGGCTCCGCGGCGAACGCGGTCTTCACCAGGTCCACCACGGACGGCACGACGCTGCGGATGCACCGGCACGCCACGGAGGGCGGCGCGGTGGACGTGACCGGCCTCCCGGCCGGCGCGACCGCCGTCTCCGTCGCCCCGGGCACGCCGGAGGACGCGCTCGTCACCTTCACCGACGGCACGGTGAAGAAGTGGGGCCTGCTCGACCTCGCCACCGGCGCGGTCGACGAGATCCGCAACCGCACGGCGGGCTCGGTCAAGGGCGACGTCGCCGTCTCGGAGACCCACGTCGCGTGGACGGACGGCGACGACCTCGACATGCCCGCGATCTTCGTCCTGGACCGCGCCACGGGCACGGTCCAGCAGATCCCGGTCGAGGACGGGTACGCGAGCGGCCTCCAGATCGGCCTGGTCGGCGGCTGGGTGGTGTACGGCGAGCCGGGCGGCATCTCCAGCATCCGCACGAGCCCGCTGCACGCCCTCACGGCCTACGACCCGGCCACCAAGGCGAAGGTGAAGCTGCTCGACCACCTGACCTCGTCCGTCGCCGCCCCCGACGGCCTGTACGTACGCGGCGGCACCGTCGCCCAGGGCGAGGGCCTGTACAAGATCGCGCCCGGTGAGGCCGGCGCGGCTCCGGTCGTCACCCTGGTGGCGACCACCGGCGAGCCCACCCACGTCGTCATCGGCACCAACGACATCCCCGCCACCGTCGACCTCGACAAGAACGGCGGAAGGGCGAGCCTCACCTGGCAGGTCTCCCGGACCAGCGTCGAGGCGACGATCACCCTGCGCCACGTCCGGACCGGACAGACCCGCGAGTTCGGCCGGAGTCACCCGTACACCCCGAGCGTGACGGTCGACTGGGACGGGCGGATCGGACCGGGCTTCATCAGCGCGTACAACGGCGACTACACGTGGGAGGTGACCGCGCGGCCGCTCAACGGAATCGGCCCGGCCACGTCCGCCTCCGGCACGTTCAAGGTCGTCCGCAAGACCGTGCCGCACGACTTCGACGACAACGGCAGCGCGGACGTACTCAACCGTGACGCCTCCGGCCGGCTGTGGCGGACGGACACCATCTTCTACAAGGAGTTCGGTCAGCTGACGGACACGTCCCGGCAGCTGATCGGTTCGGGCTGGAACATCTACGACCGGATCGAGGCGACGGGGAACCTCGGCGGCTCGGCGGTCGGCGACCTCGTGGCCCGGGACAAGGCCGGCGTGCTCTGGCTGTATCAGGGGAACGGCCGGGGCGGCTTCGCCACCCGTACGAAGGTCGGCGCCGGCTGGCAGACATACGACAAGATCGCGGCAGGCAGCGACCTGAACGGGGACGGGCGTCCCGACCTGCTCGCCACCGACAAGGCGGGCACGCTCTGGCTCCACAAGGGCACCGGCTCCGCCACCGCCCCGTTCGCCGCGCGGACGAAGATCGGCGGCGGTTGGGGGATCTACAACGACCTCACCGCCGTCGGCGACATCGCCGGCGGTACGGCGGGTGACCTGCTCGCCCGGGACAAGACCGGTGTCCTCTGGCTGTACACGGGCAAGGGCGACGGCACGTTCGCGGCGCGGACGAAGGTCGGCTCGGGCTGGGGCACGTACCAGCAGCTCGTCGGCATCGGCGACGGCGACCGTGACGGCCGCCCGGACCTGCTCGCTTTCCACCAGTCGGGCGCCGCGTACCTCTACGGGGGCACGGGCAACTGGCGCACGCCTCTGCGTGGCAAGCAGCTTGCCTCTCTGCCGTACGTCGGCGGCGCGGGTAACCACGTCCTCTGACGGACGGCACCGGACGGCGGCCTGCCCCTGGGGGGCGGGCCGCCGTTTCGTATGTTTCGTATGGCGAGAAACCTCCATCCATGGGAATGTCAGGCACAAACCCCAGGTTGACGCATGTCATGCCGTCAACCTCCGCCGAGCGCACCCCGCCGTCCGACACCACCCGACCCGGTACGCCCACCCGGATGCCACTGGCCGTCTACATCCTCGGCCTCTCGGTCTTCGCCCTCGGTACGAGCGAATTCATGCTGTCGGGCCTGCTCCCGCCGATAGCCGAAGACATGAACGTCTCGATACCGAGCGCGGGCCTCCTCATCTCGGCCTTCGCGATCGGCATGGTCGTCGGCGCCCCGCTGCTGGCGGTCGCGACCCTCCGGCTCCCCCGCAAGACGACGCTGATCGCCCTGATCACGGTCTTCGGCCTGGGCCAGATAGCCGGGGCGCTCGCACCGAACTACGCCGTCCTCTTCGCCTCCCGAGTCCTGAGCGCACTCGCGTGCGCGGGCTTCTGGGCGGTCGGAGCGGCGGTCGCCATCGCCATGGTCCCGGTGAGCTCCCGGGCCCGCGCGATGGCGGTCATGATCGGCGGACTCTCGATCGCCAACGTCCTCGGCGTCCCGGCGGGCGCCTTCCTCGGCGAGCACCTCGGCTGGCGGGCGGCGTTCTGGGCGGTCGGCGCGGCATCCGCGATCGCGCTAGTAGGCGTGGTCACCCGCATCCCCCACATCCCGGTCCCGGAGGAGAAGCCGCGCCTCAAGAAGGAGCTGGTGATCTACCGGGACCGCCAGGTGCTGCTGTCGATCGTCATCACGGCGCTCGCGGCGGGCGGCGTCTTCTGCGCGTTCTCGTACCTGGCCCCGGTCATCACGGACGTCGCCGGGATCGACACCCGCTGGGTCTCCGCGATCCTCGGCCTCTTCGGCATCGGCGCGCTGATCGGTACGACGATCGGCGGCCGGTTCGCGGACGCCCACCTCTTCGGCGTCCTGCTGACCGGCATCACGGCCTCGACGGTCTTCCTGGTCGCCCTGGCCCTCTTCGCTTCGAGCCCGGTCGCCGTGGTGACCCTCTCCTTCCTCCTCGGCGTCTCGGCCTTCTACACGGCCCCCGCCCTCAACGCCCGCATGTTCAACGTGGCCGGCGCCGCCCCCACCCTCGCGGGCGCCACGACGACAGCCGCCTTCAACCTGGGCAACACGGCGGGCCCCTGGTTCGGCGGCACGGTCATCGACGCCGACTTCGGCTTCGCGGCGACGGCCTGGGCGGGCGCGGCGATGACGGTGGTGGCGCTCGGAACGGTGGCACTGGCACTGCGCCTGAACAGGTCCCGTTCCCGGGTGGTGACGTCGTCGGCGGCTGCCGGTCAGCGCGTCACGGCGCCGGACGCCCCTTCGGTCTCCGTAGCCCCGCCTCAGTGATCAGCCGTACGAGTTCCTTCGAGCCGATCTCGATCGCGCCCGCCGACACCGCGTCGGCGTAGCGGTCCGACGGGATGTCGTAGTGGTCGCGCTCGAAGGCGCGGGGTGGGGCGCCGATGGTGGCGGCGAAGGCGTGGAGTTCGTCGTGGGAGACGTCGCTGACCAGGTGCGACCACATGCGGCCGTGGCCGGGCCAGGTCGGCGGGTCGATGTAGAGGGTCACCTCAGGCCGCCCACGGGAGCGACGACCACGCCCGCCTTGCCGCAGACCCAGTGCGGATCCGGGCCCAGTTCCGGTTCGACGTCCAGGGCGTGCGGGTCGCCCGTGGAGCAGACCGGGCACAGCGGCCAGCGGCCGTACTGTTCCAGGAGAGCGTCCTGAACGTCCTGGGCGACCAGGCCGGCGACGTACGTGATGCCCTCGGGCCACTGCTCGACCCACCAGCGCCGGTGGGTGACGGCGTCCTCCACCATCGACACGACCTCGGCGGCCGCCACGTCGCGCGCCGCCAGATCGGCGAGGACCAGGGCACGGGCGGCATGGAGCGCCTGCTCCAGCGGGTCGATGTCGTCCATGAACTCATTGTCACCCGACAAGCCTCAGGGGCGAAGGTCCCGCCCGCATCGGGGACCGAAGGGGGCTGATGGGGTCTTGACGGTCCCCACCTCCGAAAATATCTTTCAGGTGTGACCAATGACGTGAAGGAAAGTTTCAGCGGCCAGGCCGGGACCGCGCCCTCGCCCGGCACCCCGCCCTCCGCCGCGTCCGCGACCGCATCCGCGACCGCCCCCCGGTCCGCGTCCGCCCCCGGCCACCGGCACGGAACCGGCCCCACCCCCGGCCCCGCCGACGCGGCGCCCCCCGCCCCCGCCGCGCTCGCCGCCAAGGTGCGGACGCTCGCGCCGTCCATGACCCGGTCCATGCAGCGCGTCGCCGAGGCCGTCGCCGGGGATCCGGCCGGCTGCGCCGCCCTCACCGTCACCGGACTCGCCGAGCTCACCGGCACCAGCGAGGCGACCGTCGTCCGCACCGCCCGCCTCCTCGGCTACCCCGGCTACCGCGACCTGCGCCTCGCCCTCGCCGGCCTCGCCGCCCAGCAGCAGTCCGGCCGCGCGCCCGCCGTCACCGCCGACATCGCCGTCGACGACCCGATCGCCGACGTCGTCGCCAAGCTCGCCTACGACGAGCAGCAGACCCTCGCCGACACCGCCGCCGGCCTGGACACCGTCCAGCTCGGCGCCGCCGTCGCCGCCCTCGCCGGCGCCCGCCGCATCGACATCTACGGCGTCGGCGCCTCCGGTCTCGTCGCCCAGGACCTCGGCCAGAAGCTCCTCCGTATCGGCCTCCTCGCGCACGCGCACAGCGACCCGCACCTCGCCGTCACCAACGCCGTGCAGCTCCGCTCCGGTGACGTCGCCATCGCCATCACCCACTCGGGTTCGACCGGCGACGTCATAGAACCCCTGCGCGTCGCCTTCGACCACGGCGCGACGACCGTCGCGATCACCGGCCGCCCGGACGGGCCCGTGACGCAGTACGCCGACCACATCCTCACCACCTCCACCGCCCGCGAGAGCGAACTGCGCCCCGCGGCCATGTCGTCCCGTACCAGCCAACTCCTGGTCGTGGACTGCCTGTTCACCTGCGTCACCCAGCGTACGTACGAGACGGCGGCCCCTGCCCTCGCGGCCTCGTACGAAGCCCTCGCCCACCGCCACGCCCCCCGCACCCGCTGACGACCACAGCACCGAAAGAGCCGCACGTGTCTTCTGCTTCCTCCACGTCTTCCGCCACGTACTCCGAGCTCCGCGCCCAGCTCGACACCCTCGCCACCGAGGCGTTCCGGCCCGAGCTCGCGGAGATCGACCAGCTCCCGACGCTCGACATCGCCCGCACCATGAACGCCGAGGACCAGACCGTCCCCGCCGCCGTGGCCGAGCGGCTGCCGCTCATCGCCGCCGCCATCGACGCCACCGCCGCCCGCATGGCGCGCGGCGGCCGGCTGATCTACGCGGGCGCCGGCACCGCGGGGCGGCTCGGCGTCCTCGACGCCAGCGAGTGCCCGCCCACCTTCAACACCGACCCCTCGGAGGTCGTCGGCCTGATCGCGGGCGGCCCGTCGGCGATGGTGAAGGCCGTCGAGGGCGCGGAGGACTCGGCGGAACTCGCCGCCGCCGACCTGGACGCGCTCGGACTCACCGCAGACGACACGGTCGTCGGCATCTCCGCCTCCGGCCGCACCCCGTACGCCATCGGCGCCGTCGAACACGCCCGCGCGCGGGGCGCGTTGACGATCGGCCTGTCCTGCAACGCCGACAGCGCGCTCGCGGCCGCCGCCGAGCACGGCATCGAGGTCGTCACCGGCCCCGAACTCCTCACCGGTTCCACCCGGTTGAAGGCCGGTACGGCGCAGAAGCTGGTCCTCAACATGATCTCGACGATCACCATGATCCGGCTCGGCAAGACGTACGGAAACCTGATGGTCGACGTCCGCGCCTCCAACGACAAGCTCCAGGCCCGCTCCCGCCGGATCGTCTCCCTCGCGACCGGAGCGCCGGACGAGCAGATCGAGTCCGCGCTCGCCGAGGCCGACGGCGAGGTGAAGACCGCGATCCTGATGATCCTGGCCGACATCGATACCAAGACCGCCGACCAGCGACTCCGCGACTCCCAGGGCCACCTCCGCGCCGCCCTGACGCCTGACGCACTGACGCCCTGAGCCCCTGAGCCCCTGAGCTTCCCCCAACGCCCACGTAAAGGCACCACCGCACCATGAGCACAGACGACAAGAACCGCGCCATCGCCGCCGCGATCCTCCCCCTCGTCGGCGGCGCCGAGAACATCGACTCCGTGGCCCACTGCATGACCCGGCTCCGGCTGGGTCTGCGGGACCGCTCGCTCGTCCAGGACGAGGCGCTGAAGGCCCTGCCGGCCGTGATGGGCGTGGTGGAGGACGACACGTACCAGATCGTGCTCGGCCCGGGCACGGTCGCCCGCGTGACGCCGGAGTTCGAAGCGCTGGTGGCGCAGGCCCCGAAGCCGTCCGCCGACGACCTCGCCGCCCAGGGCGCCGCGATCAAGGCGGCGCGGAAGGCGAAGAACCAGACCCCCTTCAAGCTCTTCCTCCGCCGGATCGCGAACATCTTCGTCCCGCTGATCCCCGCCCTCATCGGCTGCGGCATCATCGCCGGCCTCAACGGCCTCCTGATCAACCTGGGTTGGCTGCCGTCCGTCACCCCTGCGCTCGCGGCGATGGCGAGCGGCTTCATGGCGCTGATCGCGGTCTTCGTCGGCTTCAACACGGCGAAGGAGTTCGGCGGTACGCCGATCCTGGGCGGCGCGGTCGCGGCCATCATCGTCTTCCCGGGCGTCGCGAAGATCGACGCGTTCGGCCAGCCGCTCTCGCCCGGCCAGGGCGGTGTGCTCGGCGCGCTGGGCGCGGCGGTGCTCGCGGTGTACGTGGAGAAGTGGTGCCGCCGCTGGGTACCGGAGGCGCTCGACGTCCTGGTCACCCCGACCCTGACGGTCCTGATCTCCGGTCTGGTGACGATCTTCGGCCTGATGTTCGTCGCGGGCGAGATTTCCACCGCGATCGGCGACTTCGCCAACTGGCTGCTCGCGAACGCGGGGGCGGGCGCCGGCTTCGTCCTCGGCGGCCTGTTCCTCCCCCTGGTGATGCTGGGCCTGCACCAGGCCCTGATCCCGATCCACACCACGCTCATCGAGCAGCAGGGCTTCACGGTCCTGCTCCCGATCCTGGCGATGGCGGGCGCGGGCCAGGTCGGCGCGGCGCTGGCCGTCTACTTCAAGCTCCCCCGCAACGGCTCCATCCGCCGCACCATCAAGTCCGCGCTCCCGGCCGGCTTCCTGGGCGTGGGCGAGCCGCTGATCTACGGCGTCTCGCTCCCGCTGGGCCGCCCGTTCATCACGGCCTGCGTCGGCGGCGCGTTCGGCGGCGGCTTCGTCGGCCTCTTCAACATGCTGGGCGACAAGGTCGGCTCCACGGCCATCGGCCCCTCGGGCTGGGCCCTCTTCCCCCTCCTCGACGGCAACAAGGGCCTCGGCGAGACGATCGCGATCTACGCGGCCGGCCTGCTCGCCGGCTACGTGGTGGGCTTCGTGGCCACGTACTTCTGGGGCTTCAGCCCCCGCCTCCTGGAGGAGTTCAACGTGGAGACGGACCCGGAGACCGCGGTGACCGGGGGCGGCCCCACCCCGGTACCCGAGCCCGAGCCCGTCAAGGTCTGACGTACAGCAGTACGTGTACGAGACGTACGAGACGGAGGGCCGCCCCCGGTACGGAACCGGCGGCGGCCCTCCGCCACGTCCGACAGAAACTCCCTGGCAGCACCGACCCCGGTATCCCTACGCTTCCCCCATGGGCCACGCCAAGACCTCCTACGTCTGCCTGCCGTGCCGTGCCTCGTACAAGCAGTCGTACGGAAAGGACCGCGAGCGGCGCTGTCCGCGCTGCACCCGCGTGATGATCCACGCCGGTTCGGCCTTCGCGCCCCCGCCCCGCCGCGACAAGGCCGCCTGGCGAACCCTCACGCTGCTGCTGAACGCCGGCGTCGGTTTCCACAAGAGCTGCTGCGGCGGCCCGGGCTACCGCCCCCGCGAACTCCGCGAGGCCCGCACATGGCTGGCGGAACGCCGCGCCGCTGACGTACGGCTCCGGGCAGCCCGCCTTCGGCAGAGGTGACCGCCGGCTAGCCGCAGTGCACGTCCTCGGCCGGCCGCGCCCCGTCCCGCAGGAACGCCGTCACCGCCGCGTTCCCGCACTCGTTGCCGTTCCCCAGGTACATCCCGTGCCCGCCCTGGCCGACCGAGACCAGGCGGGCGCGGTCGCCCAGGGCCTCGCGCATCTTCAGGCCGCTGGAGTACGGGGTGGCGGGGTCGCGCAGGCTCTGGATCATCAGGATGTTGGAGGGGCCCCGGTCGGTGATCCGGGTCGGCTGCTCGGTCGGGGCCTTCCAGAAGGAGCAGGGCGTCATGTTGGCCGGCAGTCCGGCCGTCAGCGGGTGGCGGGCCCGGTCGGCGGCGACGGCCCGCTCGTGGGCCCGCACCGAGCCGGGCCACTTCACGTCGTTGCAGATCACGCCGACGGCGAGCGCCGCGTCCGTCTCCGGCAGGGGCTCGGTCAGGGCCCCGGGCAGGACGGGCGTGGCCTTCGGATCCTGGGCGGCCACGACGAGCTGGGCGAAGGACACGAACGCGCCGTCGGCGTACAGGGCGTTCTGCAGCGCCTGCCGGAGCATGTTCCCGGTCAGCGGTACGCCGGGGGTCGTCGTCCCCTTCGGCTCCCGGTCCAGTCGGGCGGCGAGGTCGAGCACCGACGGCCGTACGTCCTCGGCCCGTTCGGCCAGCCGCAGCGCGCCGCGGTCGGGGTGAGCCGCCCAGGCCGCGAAGTCCGGGAACCGGTCCTCCGCGCCGATCGCCATGTCCGCGAGCCAGCCGCGCGCGACCCGCTTCGGATCCGGGTCGGCGCTGCTGTCCAGGACCCAACGGTCGGTGCGGTGCGGGTACTTCTGCGCGTACACGGCACCGACGTACGTCCCGTACGACACCCCCCACGCGGAGAGCTTCTCCTCGCCCAGCGCCTGCCGGAACCGGTCCAGGTCGCGGGCCTGGTTCGCCGTGGTGAAGCTGCGCAGCCGCGCGCCGCCGTTGCTCAGACAGGCCTCGGCGGTCCGTCGGGAGCGGGCGACGTTCTCGTCGATGGACCCGTCGGCGGCCGGCCACGACCGCAGGTTCACAAGCCGCCGGTCGTCCGGGTCGAGCCCGCAACTCGCGGTCGAACTCCCGCCGACCCCCCGCGGATCCATCGCCACCAGGTCGTACGCCCCACCCAGCTCCCCGACCAGCGCCGCCCCCTTCTGCGAGAGCCGCTGCACCCCGGAACTCCCGGGCCCACCCGGAATCACCACGAGCGTGCCGCGCCGCGCCTCGGGCCGCTCGCTGCGGATCCGGGAGACAGCCAGGGAGAGCCGCGGCCCGTCGGGGTCGGCGTAGTCCTGCGGCACGGAGAGCGTCGCGCACTCCTGGCTGAGCCCCGCCGGCCCGCACGCCTTCCAGGAGAGGCCGGGCGTGGCGGACGCGGTGGCGCCGGGGGCGACGGTAAGGGTGGCCGCGACGGCGGCGGAGAGGGCGAGAACCAGGCCGGCGCGTCTGTAAGTCGTCATGGGTGCAAGCCTCTTCGGTCAGGCGCCCACGCCCCATCCGGTCGGCAGGTGGATCGGAGGTGGGGTCACCCCCACCTGCCGCCTGGGGACCTTCAGGGCAGCCGACCCTCCCGGTTGACCGCCCGCACCCGGGCCCGGAGCACCTCCCCGGGCAGTGCGGGACTGAGGCACTCGGCCGGACAGTCCCACTCCCGCCCACCACCGGGCGGCCTCAGCTGCACGCAGGGCCCTACGCGCCCCATGACCCGACCGATCCGCCCGTCACGGGCGTCCACGACGTACGCCCCGACGTACGCCCCGGCGTTCACCGACGGACCTCGTTCAGGACGGCCGCGAGCCGCAACGCGGTGTCGAGGTTGCACCGCCCGAGCTCGACGAGCGGGTACGCCTCTCCGGTCCCGGCCATCGTGAGCGGGTCGACACCGAGGGAGGGCAGGGCGACGCCGAGGGCGTCGAACTCACCCTTGAGCTGGGTGACGGCTTCCTGAACGGCTTGCAGACGCTCAAGCGCAGTGGGCATTTTACGGGCCTTTCCACTGTGTGTATCGATTTCGCCTCCACCGAGTGTCCGGATGGAGAAGACTGGGGAACAGTGGTGGAGCCCCAACAACCCCAGATGTGCGAGCGGGAGTTGATGTCCATGGCCGAACAGAGGAAGCCAGACCCGTCGACCTCACCCCGAGCGATAATCGGCGCGGAACTACGCCACGCACGGGAACGGAAGGGCCTGAGCCAGGAGGCGCTGGGCGAGTTGCTCTTCGTGAGCGGCTCGTACATCGGTCAGATGGAGGCGGGTACGAGACGGATCCGGCCGGAGATCGCGTCCCAACTGGACGAGGTGTTGGGTACGGACGGCTTCTTCGCGCGGAACTGCAAGGCGGCGAACAAGTCGAAGTATCCGGACCATTTCGCGGAGGCGGCGGAAGCGGAGGCTGTAGCGGCGGCGATCAAGGAGTTCGAGCCGCTGCTGATCCCGGGCTTGCTGCAGACACCCGCGTACGCAAGGGAGGTGTTCCGGGCGTATCAGCCGACGGCCACCACGGAGGTGATCGACGACTTGGTCGCGGCGAGGCTGGCTCGGGGCCGGTTGCTGGACGACCCAACAAGGCCTTTGTTGTGGGTGGTACTGGGAGAGGCGGTGCTGCATCAGAGAGTGGGCGGGGCCGCAGTGATGGCGGAGGCTCTTGGATATGTGGCGGGCCTGGCGCGGCGGCACAGGGTGATCGTGCAGGTGCTCCCATTCAGGGCGGGAGCCCACGCGTCACTGGACGGTCCGGTCAAACTGATGACCTTCGAAGACGCCCCTCCCCTGGCGTACTTGCAGGGCCACGGATCAGGCCGCCTGGAGGACGATCCGGCGAGCGTGGCGCGCCACATGCTCACCTACGATCTCGTCGGGGCCGCCGCGTTGTCACCCCGTGAGTCCCTGGCCCTGATCGAGTCCGTGGTGGAGGATTACGCGCATGAAGACCAGCACTCCTGAGTACGACCTGAGCACGACAGTCTGGTTCAAGTCGAGCTACAGCGCCGGCGACGGCAGCGACTGCGTCGAGGTCGCCACCTGGCGCAAGTCCTCGTACAGCGGGGGCGATGGCGGCAACTGCCTCGAAGTCTCCGACGACCATCCCGGCATCGTCCCCGTCCGTGACTCCAAGAACCCCGACGGCCCGAA
Source organism: Streptomyces sp. P9(2023) (assembly GCF_032436795.1). NCBI lineage: Bacteria > Bacillati > Actinomycetota > Actinomycetes > Kitasatosporales > Streptomycetaceae > Streptomyces > Streptomyces sp. P9(2023). Next base: position 60,646 of record NZ_JAUPWM010000025.1, on the reverse strand, counting down.
GCTCGCGTTTCGGACCGCCGCATGGGCCGCGTTCATCGAGGGCGTCGCTGAACCCCGTTGAGCGAAGCGACCGTCCAAGGGCCCGAAGCTCAAGTTCCGAGCTTCGAGCGCTGTTCTACGGAATGGGTACGGGTCTGGTTCAACCCACCCACCCACCCTCGGAGTTGACTCTCCGCGAGCGACTTGCCACCCAGCGTCATATGCCTCTACGGTGAGTGAACACGTGAATAAGAACGGCCCCCGCCGGTGCTCCAACACCTGCGAGGGCCTCACCAACCAGATCGAAAGCGAAATTCTCGATCCATGGCTGACGCCGAGTTTAGTGCTGAGCCCCACCCCCTCGCCAACCCCGGCTACGGGAAGCGTTCCGCGCCGCACCAACTCCCTCCCGCCCCCGCCGACTTCGCGCGCCTCCCGCCCCGCGAGGCCGCCGTCGCCGCGTACATCGACCGGCTCGCCGAGGGCAGCGACATCTCCGTGAAGACGCTGGCCAAGCACCTCCCCTACGGCCAGTGCGCGATGCGCACCGCGCTCACCCGCATCGCACGGGCCGGGCATCTACGCCGGGGCCGCGAGTGCGTCGACGGCCGCTGGATCACCCGAACGTGGTGGTCCCGTACGGCCCGTGACGACGCCTGGTGGTCGGCCTTCCAGCGCGGCGACGTCCCGAAGCAGCGGCCCACCCGCTCACGCGCCTACATCCTGCTCGCCGCCCTCGGCCGAGCCGACGCCGCGATGTCCCTTGTCCCACACCGAATGCCAGGCCCTGGCGCCCCTGGTCGACGAGTGGTTCGCCCGGGACGCGACCGAGGACGACGTCACTCGCGCCCTCACCACTGGTCTCCCGACCCCCGTCCACCACCCCGCTGCCCTCGCCCGCAGGCGCCTGACGACGAAGCTTCCGCCGGAACCGATCCGCCGCGACCGACCGCCGCTGCGCCTCCTGGAGTGCGCCAAGTGCGGCGCGCCGGCCTACGCCCACCTCCTCCGGGAGGGCGAGTGCGGCCCCTGCCACGGCGAACCCGCACCCACCCATCGCGACCCCGCCCTCCCAGCCGCCCGCGTCCGCGCCCACGCGGCGGCCATCCGCATCCGCGAAGTCGCCCGCGAAGGGACTCACACATGACCGTTCAGCTCATCCGCGCCGACGGCGGGGCACGATGGAGGGGAGGAGGCGATCCCATGACCCCCAGCACCGCCGACTACCCGGACGACATGTCGATCGAGGACTTCGAGGAGCTCGCCGACCGAGCCCCCGAAGGGGTGAAGCTCGAATTCCTCGGCGGACGGCTCGTCGTCAAGTACGGGCCGATCGACATCGACGACTTCGAGGAGCTCGCCCGCGTGGCACCCGAAGGAGTCACCCTCGAACTCATCAACGGAAAGCTGAGGGTCAAGCCCGTGCCGGACGGCGACCACGGCGAGATCTACATGTGGCTCATGCGCCAGTGCATGCAACACCGCCCCGAACTCGCGCTGTACCCGGAGCAGGGCCTGGCGATCAAGACGTACAGAGGGGGCCGAGCCCGCGCGGACGGATGCCTCGCTCCGGTCGGATACTTCGCCGGTCACGGCGAGTGGGCCGACCCTTCCGGCGTCCTGATGGCCGTCGAGGTCACCTCCCACGATTCCGACACGCACCGCCGCGACCGCGTCGAGAAGCGCGACGGCTACGCCGCCGCCGGCATCCCCGTCTACCTTCTCGTCGACCGCGACCGCGACGCCCTCACCGTCTTCACCGACCCGGAAGACGGCACCTACCACCAGCAGGCGTCCTACCCCTTCGGCGCCACCGTCCCCCTCCCCGGCCCCGTGGACATCACCCTCGACACCGAGAAGCTCAAGGACTACGCCCACTGAGACCAGCGGGACGTCGAGGCCCCTCGGCCCGGTCAGCTCAGCTCAGCCCCCGACGCGACGACGACCCCGTACAGGTCGCCGATGGTGGCCAGCGCGCTGTGGTGGAGCTGCTCGGCGGAGACCTCGGCGACCGCCGACCGCAGCGGCCGGGTCGCGCAGGCGTCGGCGACGACGGTGGGCCGGTTCCCGCGCAGGAAGGCGCCCTCGGAGGTGAACGTGACGCACATGTGCGTCATGAACCCGACCACGATGACGTCCTTGTGCCCGGCGGCGTCGACGTGCTCGCCGAGGTCGGTGCCGACGAAGGCGTTCGGGGCCTGCTTGACGACGACGGTCTCGCCCGCGACGGGCGCGACGCTCGGGTGGATCGCGCCGATCTCGGCCCCGATGTCGTACGGAGTGCCCTCGGCACCGTCGTTCATGACGTGGATGACGGTCGCGCCGGCCTCCCGGGCCCGCCCGAGCAACGCGGCGGCGGAGTCGAGCGCGGCCTGCCAGCCGGTCAGCTCCATCACGCCGCGCGTGTACGTGTTCTGGTAGTCGACCAGGATCAGCGTGGAGTCGGCGAGCGACGCGGGCGTCGCGTCGAGACCACTGACTTCGCGCAGAGTCGCGGACGCGGTCGTGGACGTGCTCGTACCCATGGAAGAACCCCCAACTCGGTGTCTTTCGCTACGCCTGAAACGCTATGGCCGACGACGACACGTCGGCAATGTCAGCCAACTTGCAGATACGGACATGGAGAGTGAGCCCGGTGAGCCCGGTGAGCCCCGTGAGCCCCGTGGAGCGCCTGATCGTCATCGTCCTCTTCGAAGGCGTCGACCTGCTCGACGTCACAGGACCGCCCGAGGTCTTCGCGCTCCTGCGCCACGAGACGGACGACGCCTCCGGCTACCGCGTCGTCCTCGCCGCCGAGACCATGGACCCGGTCACGACGTCCGCCGGGGTACGGATCCTCCCGGACGTCACCTTCGACGACGTGGGCACGGGAAGCATCGACACGCTCCTCGTCCCCGGCGCGGTCGAGGCCGGGACGGAGACCGACGGCCGGCGCCGCGTGCACGCCCTCGCCGACCCGGCGATCGTCGACCGGGTCCGTACCCTCGCCGCCCGGACCCGCCGCATCACCTCCGTCTGCGTCGGCGCGCACATCCTCGCGGCGGCCGGGCTGCTCGACGGCAAGCGCGCCACCACCCACTGGTCGACCGCGCGGCAGCTCGCCGCCGAACATCCGCTGGTCCAGGTCGACGCCGACCCGATCTTCATCCGCGAGGGCGACGTGTGGACCGGCGCGGGCATCAGCGCCTGCCTCGACCTCTCGCTCGCCCTCGTCGCGGAGGACTTCGGCGAGACGGTCGCGCTGCGCGTCGCTCGCCAACTGGTGATGTACCTCAAACGCCCCAGCGGCCAGAGCCAGTTCAGCGTCCCGCTCGAACCCGTCTCCACGACCCGGCGCGTGGAGGACCTCCGCCACCACATCACCCGCCACCTCGCCGAACCCCTCACGGTCGACGACCTCGCCGCCCACGCCCACGTCAGCAGCCGCCAGCTCACCCGCATCTTCAAGGAGGAGCTCGGCGTCACCCCGGCCGTCTACATCGAGGCGGCCCGCGTCGAGCGCGCCCGCGCCGCCCTCGAAACGACGGACGACACCCTGGACCGGATCGCGACGACATGCGGCTTCGGCACGACGGACACCCTGATCCGAGCCTTCCGCCGCCGCCTCGACACCACCCCGACGGAGTACCGCAGCCGCTTCCGTACGGACCGGCCCTAGAACCTGCCCCCGTCGAACGGAAAATCCGGGCGACCCCAGGGGGCTGCTCGACTACGGTCGCCGGGGAGGTGAACGCGTGTCCTGGCCATCCGTGATCATTCTTGTCGCCGCGGAGCGACGCCCGTCGTTCGAAGGGCGAATCCGTTCCCTCGAGCTCGAGCCGGATCCCGTGACGGGCGGCGAAAAGCTGCACCTGCACGGGTACTCGTACTACATCGACCTCTCGGGTGGGATCCTGACGGACTACGAGCCGGACGAGCTCGATCAGGTGGCGACCAGGATCGGCGAACCGTACGCGGTCTATGTGTCGTGCCAGTCCATGGACGCGGCCCGGGCCTTCCTCCGCGACGTCCTGCCTGGTGTCGACGGTCTTGTCGACACCAACCACCACGAGATCCTGCAGGCGAGCGAGTTCCTCACGCTGGTGGACCGTCACCCCGGATGGGACTGGCGTCGCCGGCCAAGCACAGACCTCCCGTAGGTGACCCGCCCTAGGGGTGCATCCTCGCTCCCTTGAGGACCTTGCCGACCGCGTTGCGCGGCCCGTACACGGCGAGCCCCACCACATCCAGCCGGTCCGTCCGCACCGCCCGCACCGCCGCGCGTTTGTCCCGGTCGTTGCCGGTGGCGAACAGATCGGCGGTGAAGACCGCGCGGGGCAGCGCGCGCGAGAGGGCGCGGCCGTGCGCGGCCGTCAGCGTCTCCTTCGTCCCCTCGAAGACGAGGACGGGCTGCCGGAACATCGGCAGATAGGGGACGTCGCCGGCGTCGGCGTACGGCTCCCCGATCACCTCGGGGAGCGCGGAGCCGAGGCCGCTGACCAGGAACGCGGTGACGTTGAGCCGCTGCCAGGTCTCCAGGTCCTCGCGCAGCAGCACGGCGATCTTGGTGTCGAACCGTACGGCGGAATCGCCGACCGGGCTCTCGGTGGCGGGCCCCGCGGTGGGCCGTGGGGCGGACCCTGTGGTCGCCCCGGTCACGTTCTCGATGTTCATGCCCTGAGACTGCCCGTCGCCCCTCGTCCCCCTCTTGTACGTTCTTTGCATGGTGGCGCGTCAGTCGGTGTCCGCGTGGCGCCCCGGTGTCCCGGGTGTCGTGGAGGTCTTCCACGCCCACTTCACCGAGCACGCGTACCCGATGCACGTCCACGACGTGTGGACGCTGCTGATCGTCGACGACGGCGCGGTCCGCTACGACCTGGACCGCCGCGAGCACGGCACCCCGCACGACACGGTGTCGCTGCTCCCACCCCAGGTCCCGCACAACGGCTCACCCGCCACCCCGCGCGGCTTCCGCAAACGGGTGCTCTATCTGGACCTGACCCAGCTGGACGAGACCTTCATCGGCCCGGCGGTGGACGACCCCGACCTCGCCGACCCGCTGCTGCGCGCCCGGGTGGCCCAGCTGCACGCGGCGCTGGCGCACCCGGGCGAGGAACTGGAGGCCGAGAGCCGCCTCGCCATGATCTCCGAACGCCTCCGCGCCCACCTGCGCCCCCACCCCACCACCGCCGGAACGGCGGACTCCGCGACGGCGGTACGGGGCGTCGCCCACACCCTGCGGGAGCTCCTCGACGCACGGTTGCGCGACGGCGTGACCCTGGCCGAGGCCGCGACGCTCGTCCACGCCCACCCCACCCACCTGGTACGCGCGTTCACCACGGCCTTCGGCATCGCCCCGCACCAGTACGTGACGTCCCGCCGCATCACCGAGGCCCGCCGCCTCCTCCTCACCGGCCACCCGCTCGCGGAGGTGGCCACGGCGACGGGCTTCTACGACCAGTCCCACCTGACCCGCCATTTCAGACGCCACGTGGGAACCACACCCGGCCGCTTCGCTCAGAAACGCTCGGCACAGAAACCCTCCGCACAGATTGGCTCCGCACAGATTGGCTCCGCACAGAATCGCTCCGCTCAGAACCCGCCCGCGCAGCTGAAGCCGCCGCTGTAGCCGCCCGTGCCGCTCGTCCCCGTGCCGCCGCCGGTCCAGCGCGAGGAGCGCGGTGGGGGCGGGGGCTCCGTGAGGGTGCGGTAGTTCTCGTAGAACAGCTCCTGCCACCAGTGCCGGAAGCCGAGGCCCGCCTCCCGCCGGGCCACCCGCAGCGCGGCGCGGTCCCACACCACGTCGGGCAGGTTCAGGTCCAGGAGCGCCCGGCGCAGGCCCGCCAGGTCGACGTGGGCGCTCCCTTCCGTCCGTACCGACGCGGGCAACTCCGCGCTGGGGACGTCGTGCCGGAAGACGTGGACCACCCGCCGGCCACCGCCCTCCGCCTCCTCCACCACGGACCAGCCCCAGACCGCCCGCTCCGCGAGCCGCGCCCTCCGTTCGCGCTCCTCCGCCTCAAGGCGGGCCCGCTCGCGCGCCTCCTCGGCCGCCTTCTCCCGCTCGGCCCGGATCGCCCCACGGATCTCCTCGCCCACCGGTGCGTACGCCTCATGGGCCGCCCGCAGCGCCCGCTCGTACCGCTCCCTGGTCTCCACCCAGGCGGCCAGCGCGCGCCGCATCGCCCACGGCTTCCACCACTCGACGGCGAGCACCCGGCGGTGGGCGGCGACGAGTTCCGAGCTGATCGCGTCCACCGTCGTCGCGTGCGCGACGGCGGCCCGCACCCAGCGGCGGCCCGCCTCCGGCGTGCACGGGACGACCGACCCCGTGGCGTCCCTGGGCCCCGGCGTGCGCACCAGGAAGAAGGAGCCGTCCCATCTCCGGCTGGCGAGGAGGTAGTCCGGGAACTCCTCGAAGACCCGCACCCGCCCGTCGACCAGTTCCACCTCCTCCTGCCCGGCCTGTCGGCGCGACAGCTCCGAGTAGTGGGAGAGGTACGGCAGTTCGTTGCGGCGCATCGGCTCCACCCCCGCGGGTCCGGTTCCCCCCAGGGTGCCCACGCCCCCGCGCCCCGCGCAATGCCCCGCGCAATGCCCCCTACCGAGAGACCTCGCCTCCCGTCCGCACCCGCCCGTACATCACCATGTCCCGCCGCTCGCCGCCCACTTCCTGCCAGGACCGGAGCAGTCCCTCCCGTACGAACCCGGCCCGTTCCGCCGTTCTCGCCGAGGCCTCGTTCCAGGGTTCGACGAGCAACTGGAGCCGTGGGATGCCCAGTTCGTCCAGCGCCCAGCCACTCACCGCCGTCAGCGCCGCCGCCGCGGCGCCCTCGCCCCGGCAGGACGGCGCGACCCAGTAGCCGAGGGTCGCCCGGCCCTCCGGGAGGTCACGCAGCCAGAGGCCGATCATGCCCGCCGGGCGGGCGTCCCGGCGGCGGACGATCACGAACGAGTAGCCCGCGCCCGTCTCGGCGCGGCTCCACTGCCGCCGTACGAACGCCTCGCCCTCCCCCTCCGAGTACACCGGCGGAACCGTGTTCGTCAGCGGGATGTACGGGTCCGACGACGCCTCCTCCACCAGCGGCAGGTCCGCCCGCTCCCACGGGCGCACCTCGAAGGAGCCCGCCGGGAGCCGCGGCACGACCAGGCTCACATCGTCTCCAGGTACACCGCGAGACGGTCGTACTCCTCCTTGACTCCCGCCTCCATCCCGGTCGCCAGCGCCTGGTCGCGCATCTCCGAGGACGGCCACATCGAGGTGCTGGTCAGCGCCGTGCCGCCGTCCGGGGTGTCGTCGAAGGTGAGGGTGACGTGGACCGGCGGGCCGGGCATGAGCTCGAAGACCTCCGTGTAGACGAGGCGCTCGTTCGGGAGGATCTCCTCGTACGTACCGGAGAAGACGATCTCCCGGCCGTCGGGCGCCCGCTGGCCCCAGCGCCACGCGCCGCCGACCCGCAGGTCGATGTCGCAGATCGTCGTGGGCATCGCGGCCACGCCGTACCACTGGCGGACGTGCTCGGGCCGGGTCCACGCCTGCCAGACCCGGGCGGGCGGGGCGCCGAAGGTGCGGGTGATGACCAGCTCGCGGTCGGCCGGTGTCGTCAGCAACGTGACCATGGCTCGCTCCCGCCTCTCGGGGCCCTCCTCCCAGCATCACTCCGAATCACCCCGAACGCCCGAGGGCGGCACCCCCCACAGGGAGTGCCGCCCTCAGTCGCGTACAGCTTTCGCGTACAGCTTTCGCGTACGGCGATACAGCGAGGAACTACCGAGCCGGAGCTCAGAAGTCCATGTCACCGCCCGGCATGCCACCCGGGGCGGCCGCGCCGGCCTTCTCGGGCTTGTCGGCGATGACGGCCTCGGTGGTCAGGAACAGCGCGGCGATGGAGGCCGCGTTCTGCAGCGCGGAACGCGTCACCTTCGCCGGGTCGATGATGCCCTCGGCGATGAGGTCCACGTACTCGTTGGTCGCGGCGTTCAGGCCGTGACCGACGGGCAGGTTGCGGACCTTCTCCGCCACGACGCCGCCCTCGAGGCCGGCGTTGATGGCGATCTGCTTCAGCGGGGCCTCGAGCGCCAGCTTGACGATGTTGGCACCGGTGGCCTCGTCGCCCGACAGGTCCGCCTCGAGCTTCTCGAAGACCGAGGAAGCCTGGAGCAGGGCCACGCCACCACCGGCGACGATGCCCTCCTCGACGGCCGCCTTCGCGTTGCGAACGGCGTCCTCGATGCGGTGCTTGCGCTCCTTGAGCTCGACCTCGGTCGCGGCACCGGCCTTGATGACCGCGACGCCACCGGCGAGCTTCGCCAGGCGCTCCTGGAGCTTCTCGCGGTCGTAGTCCGAGTCGCTGTTCTCGATCTCGGCGCGAATCTGGTTCACGCGACCGGCGACCTGCTCGCTGTCACCGGCACCGTCGACGATCGTGGTCTCGTCCTTGGTGATGACGACCTTGCGGGCGCGGCCCAGCAGGTCCAGGCCCGCGTTCTCGAGCTTGAGGCCGACCTCCTCGGAGATGACCGTGCCGCCCGTGAGGATGGCGATGTCGTTCAGCATGGCCTTACGACGGTCGCCGAAGCCCGGGGCCTTGACCGCGACGGACTTGAAGGTGCCGCGGATCTTGTTGACGACCAGGGTCGACAGGGCCTCGCCCTCGACGTCCTCGGCGATGATCAGCAGCGGCTTGCCCGACTGCATGACCTTCTCCAGGAGCGGGAGCAGGTCCTTGACCGAGGAGATCTTGGAGTTGACGATCAGGAGGTACGGGTCGTCCAGGGACGACTCCATGCGCTCCATGTCGGTGGCGAAGTACGCCGAGATGTAGCCCTTGTCGAAGCGCATACCCTCGGTGAGCTCCAGCTCCAGACCGAAGGTCTGGGACTCCTCGACGGTGATGACGCCTTCCTTGCCGACCTTGTCCATCGCCTCGGCGATGAGCTCGCCGATCTGGGTGTCGGCGGCGGAGATGGAGGCCGTGGAAGCGATCTGCTCCTTGGTCTCGACATCCTTCGCCTGCTCGAGCAGGGCGCCGGAGACGGCCTCGACGGCCTTCTCGATGCCGCGCTTGAGGGCCATCGGGTTGGCGCCGGCCGCCACGTTGCGCAGGCCCTCGCGGACGAGCGCCTGGGCGAGGACGGTCGCGGTGGTCGTACCGTCACCGGCGACGTCGTCCGTCTTCTTGGCGACTTCCTTGACCAGCTCGGCGCCGATCTTCTCGTACGGGTCCTCGAGCTCGATCTCCTTGGCGATGGAAACACCATCGTTGGTGATCGTGGGGGCGCCCCACTTCTTCTCGAGGACGACGTTACGGCCCTTGGGGCCAAGGGTGACCTTGACGGCGTCGGCGAGCTGGTTCATCCCGCGCTCGAGACCGCGCCGTGCCTCCTCGTCGAACGCGATGATCTTGGCCATGTGAAGTGGTCCTCCCGGACATGGGGTGGATAACGCTCCAGGACCGCGCCGACGCCCGCGACGGACGGCCTGCGTACCCGGCGGTTCCTTGCCCCACCTGGCCGCGGACCTCGTCTGCCCGATCCTCGTAAGCACTCTCACCTTCAGAGTGCTAACGCAATGATTAGCACTCGGCATAGGAGAGTGCAAGCGCCTCTCGGTGATCGGAACCCCTGTGCGCGCACCCGCCCGAACACGCACGAGGGGTCCGCATCCTGGTCAGGATGCGGACCCCTCGGCGTGAGAACGCGTGATGCGTACGTGGTGGCCGATCGCGCCGTGCTCAGACGGCGAGCTTGACCATGTCCGCCTGCGGACCCTTCTGGCCCTGCGAGATCTCGAACTCGACCCGCTGACCCTCTTCGAGGGTGCGGTAACCGTCCATCTGGATCGCGCTGTAGTGGACGAATACATCCGCACCACCGTCGACCGCGATGAAGCCGTAGCCCTTCTCCGCGTTGAACCACTTGACGGTGCCCTGAGCCATGCCTAACTCCCCTATTACTGGCCCTTGCGCGGGACCCGCACTTCGCGGACCCGGGTCAGACCCTGCGCCGGAACGCGTCGACCGCGGCTGAATGTATCTGCCCAACTGCCCTCTGCAACAGGTCAATCGGACGAGAATTCTGGGCACGGCGTAAAGGAGAATTCCGGAGAATTGAATGAATTCCGGGGCAAGTCGGGCCCGGCAAAGCGCGCAGAAGGTACACAACGTTCGTGCACTTTGGCTGCTTCTTGTCACGTGCGGACGCATTCTCATATGCGCCTGGCACGGAGCGGCGGAGTGGAGCCGGGGGGACTTCCCCAACTCTACCCCGCTCAACCATGCAGAATTGCCCCCTCCGCTTCTCCAGCGGGAGGGGGCAATTCGGTTACTCCGGGTAAAGCGAGCCCGCGGGCGCGCTATCGGTCAAAGCGCTCAGCAGCCGCCCGCGACCGCCGGGATGATCGAGACGCCCGCGCCGTCCGGCGTCGCCGTCTCCAGGCCCTGCTCGAAGCGCACGTCGTCGTCGTTCACGTACACGTTGACGAAGCGGCGCAGCTTGCCCTGGTCGTCCAGGACACGGGCGGCGATGCCCGCGTGGTTCTTCTCCAGGTCGGCGATGACCTCGGACAGGGTGGCGCCCTCCGCCGGGACCTCGGCCTGGCCGCCCGTGTAGGTACGGAGGATGGTGGGGATACGGACCTTGACGCTCATGTGGTGCTGCCTTCCGTGACGAGGGGTGGTCAGTGGGCGAGGCCCGCGTCGCGGAACGCGTCGAGGCTCGGCTTGATGGTGGCGGTCGCCTGCGAGGTATCGGCCACCGCGTCCAGGGTCTTGAGGCCGTCACCCGTGTTGAGCACGACCGTGGTCAGGCTCGGGTCGATGAGACCGGCCTCGATCAGCTTCTTCGTGACGCCGACCGTCACCCCGCCCGCCGTCTCGGCGAAGATTCCCTCGGTCCGGGCCAGGATCTTGATCGCCTCGACGACCTGCTCGTCGTTCACGTCGTCCACCGCGCCGCCCGTCCGGCGCGCGATGTCGAGGACGTACGGGCCGTCGGCCGGGTTGCCGATCGCCAGCGACTTGGCGATGGTGTTCGGCTTCTGGGGCCGTACGACGTCGTGGCCGGCCTTGAAGGCCGCCGACACCGGCGAGCACCCCTCCGCCTGCGCGCCGAAGATCTTGTACGGCTTGTCCTCGACCAGGCCCAGCGCGATGAGCTCCTGCAGCCCCTTGTCGATCTTGGTGAGCTGCGAGCCGGAGGCGATCGGGATCACCAGCTGGTCGGGCAGGACCCAGCCCAGCTGCTCGCAGATCTCGTACGCGAGGGTCTTGGAGCCCTCGCCGTAGTACGGCCGCAGGTTGACGTTGACGAAGCCCCAGCCCTCGCCCAGCGGGTCGCCGATGAGCTCGGAGCAGAAGCGGTTGACGTCGTCGTAGTTGCCCTCGATGCCGACGAGCTCACCGCCGTAGACGGCGGCCATGACGACCTTGCCCTGCTCCAGGTCGTGCGGGATGAAGACGCAGGAGCGGAAGCCGGCCCGGGCGGCGGCGGCGCCGACGGCGCCGGCCAGGTTGCCGGTGGAGGAGCAGGAGAGGGTGGTGAAGCCGAAGGCGCGGGCGGCCTCCAGGGCCTGCGCGACGACGCGGTCCTTGAAGGAGTGCGTCGGGTTGCCCGAGTCGTCCTTGACGAAGAGCTTGCCGGGCTCGACGCCCAGCTCGCGGGCGAGGTTGTCGGCCTGGACGAGCTTGGTCCAGCCGGGGTTCAGGTTCGGCTTCTCGGCGACGTCGGCGGGGACGGGCAGCAGCGGGGCGTAGCGCCAGATGTTGGCGGGGCCGGCCTCGATCTGCTTGCGCAGCGCCTCGGGGTCGCCGGCGGGGAGGTCGTACTTCACTTCGAGCGGGCCGAAACACAGCTCACAGGCGAAGATCGGGCCGAGCGGGAAGACTTCACCGCATTCCCGGCAGGAAAGGCCGGAAGCGGGACCGAGATCGACGGACCCAGTGGTGGAAGCATTGGTGGAAACAGTCTGTACAGCCATGGAGGCGAGGCCCTTTCTCCTCATCTTTCCCATGACGAACGTCGTCATGAGACGGATTTGGCACCTTCCCTAGCCGGGAGCCTCGCGGGCGCAGTACGGACGACTGCGGACGAGACCGGCTGGAGGGTTGCCGGGGCTTCAACGGGCCGTTTCCCTCTGCCCCTCTGGATGAGCGGTATTCGGTTGTGGAACACGGACGGCACCCCGACATGCATCGGGCGTTCGCGTTGTTCAAGACTGTAACCGAAGGCATGGACGGTTGAGATGGTCGTCCGAACCGCGAGATGGAGATCACGTTGCTGGATGAAGTGGAGCGCTGGCTGGCCCGGCGGTCCTGGTCCGTGGCGGACCGTTCGCTCGACCGGATCCTGGCGGCGAAGCACGGGACGAAGCCCGGGACCAGGCCCGGGACGACGGTCAGCGTCGTGCTGCCCGCGCTGAACGAGGAGGCGACGGTCGGCGACATCGTCCGCGTGATCCGGCGCGAGCTGATGACCGAGGCGGTCCCGCTCGTCGACGAGCTGGTGGTGATCGACTCCGGTTCCACCGACCGTACGGCGGAGGTCGCGGCGGCGGCCGGGGCGCGGGTGGTGGCGCGGGACGCGATCCTCCCCCGGATACCGGCCGTGCCCGGCAAGGGCGAGGTGCTCTGGCGGTCACTGATGGCGACCGAGGGGGACATCGTCTGCTTCGTGGACGCGGACCTGCGGGACTTCTCGGCGGATTTCGTCACCGGGATCGTCGGCCCGCTGCTCACCGACCCGGACGTGGACTTCGTGAAGGCGATGTACGACCGCCCCCTCGGTGACGCCCCAGGCCAGGGCGGCCGGGTGACGGAGCTGGTGGCGCGGCCGCTGCTCAATCTGCACTGGCCGCAGCTGGCCGGTTTCGTACAGCCGCTGGGCGGCGAGTACGCGGCGCGCCGCTCGCTGCTCGAACGGCTGCCGTTCCCGGTCGGTTACGGAGTGGAGCTGGGCCTGCTGGTGGACGCCCTGCACACGGTCGGCCTGGACGCCCTCGCGCAGGTGGACGTCGGGGTCCGCAAGCACCGGCATCAGGACGGGCGGGCGCTGGGCCGGATGGCGGCGGCGATCTACCGGACGGCGCAGCTGCGGCTCTCCCGGGGCCATCTGGTGCGGCCCCGGCTGACCCAGTTCGAGCGGGGCGAGGCGGGGTTCACGCCGCGGACGTACGCGGTGGACACGGAGGAGCGGCCGCCGATGGCCGAGATCGCGGAGTACGCACACCGCCGCGTGGCGTAACGCAGAACGATTGTCGTTTTTGCCTAAATTTCCGTTTCATGCGGTTCAAAAATCGAATGACCACGTCGCTGGCGGCGCTCGCCCTCGCCGCCGGCTCGCTCGGCTCGCTCCCGCTCACGCTCGCCGCCGCCGGTCCGGCCGCGGCGGACGTGGTGGAGCCCTTCGGCAAGCGCTACGACGAGTCGCTGTACGGCGACTTCACCACCATCGGCAACACGGTCACGGGCTGCCCCACGGCCCCCGCCGACCTGGCCGCGCGCTGCGCCACCTCGGCCGCCGGACAGGGCAGGGACAACAACAACACCTTCGTCATGGAGCGGATCAACACCGCCTCCATGGCCGCCGGTTACGGCTCCAGCACCGGCCATGTCGTGATCCCGGCGGGAGCGAGGGTCGCGTACGCCCGGCTCTTCTGGGGCGGCAACGACGGCACGCACAAGGGGCCGAGCGGGGCGCGGCTGAAGCGCTGCGACATCTCCGGCGCCGACGTGGTGACCTCGCCCGGCGACCACGCCACCACCGCGCCGCACATCAGGGTCGGGGCGGGGGCGGCGACGGCGGTCTCGATCGACAGCATGGTGACCGACCCGGCGGAGACGAGCGGCCCGCACTACTACACCGGCGAGTCGGACGTGACGGCCGCGTTCGCGGGTGTGACCGGCGCGGACGCGCAAGTGGCGGTCGGCAACATCTGGGCGCCGGACGGCAGGGGCTGTGTGGCGGGCTGGTCCCTGACGGTGGTGTACGAATTCGCGGGCCCCGAGCCGACCTTCGCGCCAAACCGGCGGAACGTGTACGTCTACGGCGGGCACGTCCTCCAGCGGTCCACCTCCCCCGCGACCACCATCACCGTCGACGGGTTCCACCGGACGACGGGCAAGGCGCGGGCGAGCGTGACGGCCTACGAGGGCGACTGGAACACGCCGGGCGACACGTTCCTGGTCGACGGCAGGAACGTCACCGAGGCCCACACCGGCAACACCGACAACTTCTTCGTCAGCGAGGACGACGGCGCCGTCTCGCCGAAGCAGGCGAACAACCTGTCCATCGCGGGCACGCGGCGAGGATTCGCCAGAGTCGTATACGTACGTTTGAGCGTTTACGCGACGGGCTAGGTTCGCCACATGGCTTCTGTGCTCGTGGCGTCCAACCGGGGTCCGGTCTCGTACGCCCTCGCCGCCGACGGCACGCTCAGTGCCCGGCGCGGCGGGGGCGGTCTCGTGTCCGGGCTGAGCGCGGTCTCCTCCGAGGACAGCGTGTGGGTGTGCGCCGCCCTCGGGGACGGCGACCGCGAGGCGGTCCGGCGCGGGGTCGCCGAGCCGGGCGTGCGGATGCTGGACATCGACCCGGGGGTGTACGCCGACGCGTACAACGGGATCGCGAACTCGGTGCTGTGGTTCCTCCACCACCACCTGTGGAACGTGCCGCGCGAGCCGGTCTTCGACGCGGAGTTCCGCCGCCGCTGGGAGTCGTACCGGAGCTACAACCGGGCCTTCGCCGAGGAGCTGGCGGCCCAGGCGGACGACGGCGCGGCGGTCCTGGTGCAGGACTACCACCTGGCCCTTGTCCCGGGCATGCTGCGGGACCTGCGGCCCGACCTGCGGATCGGCCACTTCACGCACACGCCGTGGGCGTCGTCGGACTACACGCGGATGCTGCCCGGGGACATCCGCGAGGAGCTGGTCTGGGGGATGCTCGGCGCGGACGAGCTGGGCTTCCACACCTTTGAATGGGCGTCGTCGTTCATGACCTGCGCAGACGTCGACAGCCCGACCGGGATCGCGCAGAGTTACTGGCCGGCCGGGAATCCCCGGCGCCACGTGGACCACATGAAGACGGGCGGGCCGAGGCGGAGCACCGAGATCAAGGTCTTCGCGCTGGGCGTCGACGGCGACGACCTCCGCGCGCTCGCCCACACCCCCGAGGTCGACGACCGCCTGGCGGCCCTCCGCGCCGAGGTCGGCGACCGGAAGACGATCGTGCGGGTGGACCGCACGGAGCTGTCGAAGAACATCGTGCGCGGCCTGCTGGCGTACCGGGAGCTGCTCCAGGAGCACCCGGAGTGGCGGGGCCGGGTCGTCCACCTGGCCTCGGCGTACCCCTCCCGCCAGGACCTGGAGGTCTATCGCGCGTACACGGCGTCGGTGGCGGAGCTGGCGGAGGAGATCAACGCGGAGTTCGGCACGGACGACTGGCAGCCGGTGCTGCTGTCGGTGAGGGACGACTTCCCGCGCTCCCTCGCCGCGTACCGGCTTGCGGACGTGGCGCTGATCAACCCGGTCCGCGACGGGATGAACCTGGTGGCGAAGGAGATCCCGGTGGTGTCGGAGACCGGCTGCGCGCTGGTGCTCTCGACGGGGGCCGGGGCCTACGCGGAGCTGCGCGAGGACGCCCTGACGGTCAACCCGTACGACGTCTCCGAGACCGCCCGCGCCCTGCACAAGGCCCTGACGATGCCCGCCGCCGAACGCGCGGACCGCTCGAAGCGCCTGGCCGCCGCCGCGACGGCACTGCCGCCGCAGCGGTGGTTCCTGGAGCAGCTGGAGGCGCTGCGCGGGCCGGTTTCCTAGCCGGCCCCCTCCCGTACCGCCTCCGCCAGGTCGGTCAGGAAGCGGACCACGCCCGCCGGACCCGGTACGGACAGGTCGGCGCGGTCGGAGAGTTCCTGGACCTCCGTGGAGCCGCTGGCCACCAGTAGGCCGGGGGTGCCGTTGGAGCGGAGTTTCTCCACGGCCGCGAAGGCCGGCAGGTCGCCCAGGTCGTCGCCCGCGTACAGGACGGATTCGGCGCCCACCTCCCGTACGTACTCCGCGAGCGCCACGCCCTTGTCCATGCCGGGCGGGCGCAGTTCGAGGACCATGCGGCCGGGTTCGAGGACCAGGCCGTGGCGGGCGGCGAGGTCGGCGAGCGGGGCCTTGAGCGCCTCGAAGGCCGCCTGGGGGTCGGCCGAGCGGCGGGTGTGGACCGCGACCGCGCGGCCCTTCTCCTCGATCCAGGTGCCGGGCCAGGCGCCGACGCCGTCCAGGAAGCCGGGCAGCTCGGCCCGGACGGAGGCCACGCCCGGGTGGACGGCGGCGGCCTGGACGGTCCCGCTCACCGCGTCCCAGCGCTCCGCGCCGTAGTGGCCGAGGACGACGAGGTGCTCCAGGCCGGGAACACCCGCGAAACCGCCGTACCGCACGGCCACGCCCGCCGGGCGGCCGGTCACCACCGCGACCGAGGCGATCCGGGGCGCGAGGGCGGAGAGCGCGGGAACGGCGCCGGGGTGCGCGCGGGCCTGTTCGGGGTCGGGGACGATCTCGGCGAGCGTCCCGTCGAAGTCGAGGGCGACGACGGCCTTCTCCGGCCGCGCGAGAAGCGCGGCCAGACCGTCACGGCCTGCGGATGTGGTCGGGTGCGGAAGGCTGCTGACCATACGACGACCCTACCGACGCGGCCTCCGCGGCGCTGCCCCTTCGCGGCGCCCCGGTCCGCTCCTCGGCGGCGCGGCCGGTCAGCGGCGCTGCTCCCGATCCGTACGGACCCGGCGCAGCCGGTTGACCGTCACCGGGTCGTGCGCGAGCGCGCGCGGGTCGTCGAGGAGGGCGTTGAGGAGCTGGTAGTAGCTGGTCGCGGAGAGGCCGAGCTGCTCGCGGACGGCCCGCTCCTTGGCGCCGGGGCCGGGCCAGGAGCGGCGTTCGAGAGCGAGCACGGCCCGCTCCCGCTCGCCGAGTCCGGAGTCGTTCGCGTCGGTCATACGAACAACCTATTACTCCGCGCTCTCGGCCGCCGTCGCCGTACGCGCGATCTCGCCCAGGACCTCGGCCGGCTTGGCGCCCGGGGTGACGGCCTTGCCGATGTTCTGCTTGATGGTGTCGCTGACCTGCGCCCAGGACGTCTTGCCGACCGGCGGGAGCTGCGAGTCCGGCAGCTCCTTGAGGAACTCGCGGAGGTCCTTGTGCTCCGCGTCGTTCTCCATCCGGGTGTACGCGCTGACCGTCGGCGGCAGCAGGTCGTTGCCGCCCGCGAACTTCAGCACGTTCTCGTCGCTGAAGACGAAGTCGAGGAAGTCTCCGATCTCCTCGCGGTGGCCGTTCTGCTTGAAGCCCATGATCCAGTCGGCGACACCCATGGACGCCTTGGCCTTGCCGTCGACGCCGGGCAGCGCGACCTTGCCGACCTTCACGCCCTTCTTCTCCGCCTCCTGCATCAGCGAGGGGTGGCCGTTGAGCATGCCGACCTCGCCGCGCGAGAACGCGGCGAAGGCGTCCTTGCGGTTGAGCTTGCCGGGGGCGACCGGGCCGGTCAGCTCCTTCTGGACCAGGTTCGTCCGCAGCCAGTCGAAGGTCTCGATGTTCTGCTCGGAGTCGATCCGGTAGCGGTCGGTGCCGTCGGTGTAGCCGTCGCCGCCGCTGAGCAGCCACATCATGGTCTCGGCCTGCGCCTCCTCCGGGCCGAGCGGCAGCGCGAACGGGTACTTCACGTCCTTGCCCTTCAGCTTCTCCGCGGCCTCGGCCAGCTCGTCCCAGGTGGTCGGCGGCTTGCTGACGCCGGCCCGGTCGAAGAGCGCCTCGTTGAAGAAGAGCAGCCGGGTGGAGGCGGCGAAGGGCAGGCCGTACTGGGTGCGCTTGTGCTCGCCTGCGGCGGCGAGCGGGGCGAGGAAGTTGGCCTGGACGGGGATGGAGAGCAGCTCGTCGGCGGAGTAGAGCTCGCCCTCGGCGGCGTAGTCGGCGTAGGCGCCGATCTGGGCGATGTCGGGGGCCTCGTCGGCCTTGACCATCTCGGCGACCTTGCGGTCGACGTCGTTCCAGGACTCGATCTGGACCTCGACCTGGACGCCTGGGTGCTTGGCCTCGTAGGCGGCGGTGAGCTCGTCCCAGTACTTCTTTGTGGTGTCGCCGCCGTTGAGGTCGTAGTCGGCCGCGACCAGCTTGAGCGTCACGTCACCCGAGTCGGCCCCGGTGAGTCCGCACCCTGAGAGACCCGCGGTCAGTCCCAGCGCGGCGATCGTCGCGGTCAGTCCTATGAATCGCCGCTGCACAGCGTTGCCCCACCCTCTGCTCTTCGTTGAGCTGTGATTTTCACAGGAGAGGAAGCATAAGGTCTACACCACTTGGGTAGAAGTCGGCAGGTGCGTGAAGACCTCGTGAAGCCTGTCGCGAGGGGACCGGGTGCAGGCGTCCCGACAGCCTCACCGCCCCGCACTCCGCCGTTCGCGCGAATTTGTATCCCAGCGCAACAATATCGGCCAGTGGACTAGACCTTTCGTGCACCGACGGGCGAGACTGTCCCCGTGAGACACGTCATCGCCCTCGATGTGGGCGGCACCGGCATAAAGGCCGCCCTCGTCGGCGCGGACGGCACCCTGCTCCACGAGGCCCGCCGCGCCACCGGGCGCGAGCGTGGCCCCGAGGCCGTGGTCGAGACGATCCTCGGCTTCGCCGCCGAGCTGCGCGGCTACGGCCTGGAGCGGTACGGCGAGCCCGCCGCGGCCGCCGGCGTCGCCGTCCCCGGCATCGTCGACGCCGCGAACGGCATCGCCGTCTACTCCGCCAACCTCGGCTGGCGCGACGTCCCGATGCGCACCCTGCTCAGCGAGCGCCTCGACGGCGTCCCCGTGGCCCTCGGCCACGACGTCCGCACCGGCGGCCTCGCCGAGGGCCGGATCGGCGCCGGGAACGGCGCCGACCGCTTCTTCTTCGTACCGCTGGGCACCGGAATCGCCGGCGCCATCGGCATCGACGGCGCGATCGAGGCCGGCGCCCACGGCTACGCCGGCGAGATCGGCCACATCGTCGTCCGCCCCGGCGGCCGGGAGTGCGGCTGCGGCCAGCGCGGCTGCCTGGAGCGGTACGCGGGCGCCGGCGCCGTCTCCGAGGCCTGGGCCGCCGCCTCCGGCGACCCGAAGGCGGACGCCGCCGACTGCGCCAAGGCCGTCGAGTCCGGCGATCCCCGGGCCGCCGAGGTCTGGCAGGAGGCCGTCGACGCCCTCGCGGACGGCCTGGTCACCGCGCTCACCCTGCTGGACCCGCGCACGCTCATCATCGGTGGCGGTCTCGCCGAGGCCGGGGAAACCTTGTTCACACCACTGAGGGCCGCGGTGGAGGAACGCGTCACGTTCCAGAAGCTGCCCGCCGTCGTACCGGCGGCCCTCGGGGACACCGCCGGATGCCTGGGCGCGGGCCTCCTCGCCTGGGATCTCCTCTCCCTCGACTCGGAGGTATCCGCCTGATGGCCGTTTCCACAGTTCTCGCCGGGGCCCGCGTGGTGCTGCCGACCGGGGTCGTCGAGAACGGACGGGTGATCGTCGACGGCGGTCGCATCGCGGGGTCGGCCCCCGCCGACGCGACGCCGCTCGACCTCACGGGCCACTGGGTCGTGCCCGGCTTCGTCGACATGCACAACCACGGCGGCGGCGGTGCCTCCTTCACCTCCGGCACGGTCGAGGAGATCCTCACCGGCGTCCACACCCACCGGCTGCACGGCACCACCACCGTCGTCGCCTCCTTCGTCACCGGCGAGATGGACTTCCTCAGCCGCCGCGCCGGGCTGCTCTCCGAACTGGCCGAGCAGGGCGACATCGCGGGCATCCACTTCGAGGGCCCGTTCATCGCCCCCTGCCGCAAGGGCGCGCACGACGAGACGCTGCTGCGCGACCCCGACCCGGCCGACGTCCGCAAGCTCATCGACGCCGCCCGCGGCCAGGCCAAGATGGTCACCCTCGCCACCGAACTCCCCGGCGGCATCGACTCCGTACGGCTGCTCGCCGAGCACGGCGTGATCGCCGCGATCGGCCACACCGACGCGACGTACGAGCAGACCGTCGAGGCCATCGACGCGGGCGCCACCGTCGCGACCCACCTCTACAACGCGATGCCCGCGCTCGGCCACCGCAGCCCCGGCCCGATCGCCGCGCTCCTGGAGGACGAGCGGATCACGGTCGAGCTCATCAACGACGGTACGCACCTGCACCCGGCCGCCCTGGAGCTGGCGTTCCATCACGCGGGGCCCCGGCGGGTCGCGTTCATCACGGACGCCATGGACGCGGCGGGCTTCGGCGACGGCCGGTACATGCTCGGGACGCTGGCCGTCGAGGTGAAGGACAGCGTGGCGAGGCTCGTCGAGGGCGGCTCCATCGCGGGCTCGACGCTCACCCTGGACCGCGCGTTCAAGCGCGCCGCGACCATCGACAAGCTGCCCGTCGACTCGATCGTCCAGGCCATCTCCGCCAACCCGGCCCGGCTGCTCGGCGTCGACGACCGCGTCGGCTCCCTGGAGCCCGGCAAGGACGCCGACCTCGTCGTCCTCGACGCGGACTTCGACGTCAAGGGCGTGATGCGCAAGGGCGCCTGGGTGGTTGAACCCAAGCTGGCGTGATATCGCCCCATCGGACAGAAGGCGGTTGGCCCGGGGACTGGGCCAACCGCCTTCTGTTTGGCATGATCGGGCGCGCGTTCCATGGCTGTTCCACGAACATTCCACGAGGTACGGGGGTACGGCAGGTGATTCTCACGGTCACCCTCAACACGGCACTGGACCTCACGTACCGGGTCCCCGCCCTCACCCCGCACGCCTCCCACCGCGTCACCCAGGTCATCGAACGCCCCGGCGGCAAGGGCCTCAACGTCGCCCGCGTCCTCGCGGCCCTCGGCCACGAGACGGTCGCGACCGGCTTCGCGGGCGGCCCGACGGGCGAGATCCTCCGCGCCCACCTGGCGGGCGGCCCCGTCGTCGACGCCCTGATCCCGACCGCCGGAACCACCCGCCGTACGGTCGCGATCGTCGACGCGACGACCGGCGACACCACGCAACTGAACGAACCGGGCCCGACCGTCCTCCCCGCCGAATGGTCCGCCCTGACCGCCCGCTACACCGGCCTGTTGGCCGACGCCCGCGCGGTGGCGCTCTGCGGCAGCCTCCCGCCCGGCATCCACGTAGGCGCATACGCGGAGCTGATCCGCCTGGCCCGCTCGGCCGGCGTCCCGGTCCTGCTCGACACCAGCGGCGAACCCCTGCGGCGCGGCATCGCGGCCCGCCCCGACGTGGTCAAGCCCAACGCCGACGAACTCGCCCAGCTCACCGGCTCCCGCGAACCCCACCGCGCCACCCGCGACGCCCGCCGCCGCGGCGCGCACGCGGTCGTCTCCTCGCTGGGCCCGGAGGGCCTGCTCGCCGCCACCCCGGACGGCCTGTGGCGCGCGACCCCGCCCGGCGCGGTCAAGGGCAACCCAACGGGCGCCGGCGACTCGGCCGTCGCGGGCCTCCTGTCGGGCCTGGTCGAGAAGCTCCCATGGCCGGAGCGACTGACCCGCGCGATCGCCCTGTCGGCGGCGACGGTCCTCTCCCCGGTGGCGGGCGAGTTCGACCGGTCGGCGTACGAGGACCTCCTCACCCGCGTGACGGTGACGGAGCAGGCGGAAGCGGCCTAGCGAAACGAAGAGCCACGCGGAACCGAAAGGTCCGACGGGACGCTCACTGCTGCCATCTTCCTGACGGGGCGCCACAAAAACAGCTCCACCCGCGAAGATGATCGGACCACATGCGCGATGTGAGGATGTGGGTGAGTTGATCGATCGTGAAGGAGAGTCGGGATGAGCGGCCAACTGGAACTTGCCGACGCATACGAAATGATCTATTCGGCGGCGTCGCGGATGATGTGGGTACAGAAGAACCGCGTCTGGCGACTGGACAGTCCGGGCGGGCGGTGGCCGGAGGAACGCCGGGCGGCATGGCGGGAGTTGGAGGCGGCGCTGGCTGCCTCTGAGGGCCCCGCGCCGCAGGCGGGGGAACCGTCGGATCCGGCGCGTCACCTGATCTCCCGGCGAGCTGCCGGGCCCGTCGACCGGCCGATCACCTTCGCGGAGGCGGTGGCGGAGTGGACGGCCCGGATGGCTGCGGACCCGGGTCCGTACGAGCCCCGGATGGAGCCGCGTCCGGACGACTACCTGGTGCCGGGGCGGGCGGTGGCCATCCCTGAGGGTCTCATGATGACGCTGACCTTCCCGTTCAACGACCTGGTCAACCGGCTGGCGCCGGGACGGCCTGCGCTGAGGATCGCCGGGGACACGGCGGAGCTGAGCCGGCTGGTGCACGGGGCGGCCGACGAACTGCGGGCGGCGATGGGCGCGAACGCCCCGACCCCGCACCCGGTCGGGACGGTCAGTGTGGCGCGGGTGTCCCACCGCCCGTCCGACGTGGACGACCTGCGGGCGCGATATGACGCACTGTTCCTGGCGGCCAAGCGCGCATCGGAGAACATGCCCACCCTGAAGTACATGCGGGAAACCTCGGATTTCTCGGTAAGCCCTCGCACCACGCTGGCGGCGCAGGATGTTCAGGATCTTCTAGCCGGGCGGTCGAGGGTGTTCTGGCGGGAGCAGCACGAGTTGATCGACCCGAGCGTGCACTCGACCGCAGGAGTGGACTGGCCCGAGGGGCAGCCGGTTCCCAGTCCGATCGGGCACGACGCGAAATTCTTCGCTCGCAGTGCGGAACTCGGACGGAAGCCGAGGGCGCCGCACCCCGGAGAGGTCCGCACCTTCCGCGAGAAGGGAAACCCGGATCACTTCGCCATCTCTGCCGTTCGCGCAGGAATTCTGGCGGAGATCCTGGACGAGTACGCCGCAAGGATCCACCCGGGTGCGGAATCCGGCATCATGCACCTCTCCGCCTTCGACCTGACGGACTTCATCTCCGAGGGAATCGGCCGCGAACTGCTGGAAACCTAAAGCTTCTGACACAGGAAAAGCGGTGATCGAAGAAACCGGGGGAATCAATGACTGAAGAGCGGTACAACATTCTCGTCGTGTC
Source organism: Streptomyces sp. P9(2023) (assembly GCF_032436795.1). Lineage (NCBI taxonomy): Bacteria > Bacillati > Actinomycetota > Actinomycetes > Kitasatosporales > Streptomycetaceae > Streptomyces > Streptomyces sp. P9(2023). Next base: position 37,660 of record NZ_JAUPWM010000025.1, on the reverse strand, counting down.
GGACAATAGCGGCAGGGGTGAGGGGGGTGTGGAGGTCTTCAACCAGGAGTTGTCCGAGGCCCTCGCCCGCCGGCACAACGTCACACTGTTCACGGCCAACCCTGACATGCCCCAGCACGAGGGCATACAGAGGGTTGTGCAGACGCAACCCCCGGAGGGGGTGGAGCGACGGGATTGGATCGAGCATCTCGCCGGCCAGGATCCCACGGCGCAAGGGCTGGAAGACCCGGCGAGCCAGCCCTACGACATCATCATCGGGCACTCGCGCTTCTCCGGACCGGCCGCTGCCGAGATGCGGGAGAACTGGTACCAGGACGCGCGCGTGGTGCACTTCCTGCACACCAGCCCCGAACGGCTGCCGTTCGTGAAAGGGCTTTCCCACGAAGAGGCGACGGAAAAGGCCGCCAAGGACTCTTCGATCGAACGCCTGACAATGGCGCGCGCGGACGTCGCGGCTGGAGTCGGCCCCCTCCTGTCGGAAGCGAGCAGACAGCTTTCCGCAGACGGGGCGAACATTCCCCATTCCCATGAAGTCATCCCGGGCACCCACATTTACGATCCGGTGCAACACGACCCCGCACCAGAGCGACTGAACCTCTTGGTCATGGGGCGGGTGAGTGACCCCCTCAAGGGCATGGATGACGCCGCAGAGGCGGTGGCCCTGCTGAACGAAGCCGGCCTTTCCGTCCATCTCACCGTCCGCGGTGTCAAGGATGAGGAATTGGCATCGGCGACGGCCAGAATCGCACAACTCAGTGGCGGAAACGCGACGGTCAAGGGCCGCACGAGGAACGTGGAAGAGCTCAATGAGGACATCAGGAACTCCCACGCGGTGATCATGCCCTCGAAGCACGAGGGTTACGGCATGGTGGCGCCCGAAGGGCTGGCCCATGGTGTCCCCGTACTGGTCAACGAGGAGAGCGGCGCCGCGCTGTTCTTCCAGGACACCGACCGGGTGCCGGCGGAGATCGGCCAGCGGTGCGTGGTGCCCGAGCCCACCGATGGAAACAGCCGTGCCAATGCATGGATGACGGCGATCAACCAGCTGAGCGAGGATCTCCCGCAGCGCCAGGCCGACGCACTCCACCTGCGGGAGGTGCTCCAGCAGTACTCCTGGGATCACGCCGCGGAGGCACTGGTCCAGACGACGATGGAGCAGACGCCGCTGCCGCAGCGGGGACCCGAGTCGATGCTCACGGTGCAGCAGCGGGACGCGGCCCGCACGGTCCAGGGGCCGAACGGGCAGGTCATCAGGCCCGAAGTGCCGGAACAGGGGCAACAGGCGCCGCAGCAGGGCGTGATCGGACAACAGCGGCAGGGGCCCGGACAGGAGAGTCCGGCGCAGCAGAGTCCCGGGCAGGAGAACCCGGCGCCGCAACAAGCCGCGCCGCAGCAACCCGCGCCACAAAAACCCGCGCCGGAGGCACCCCGGCCGGCGTGGCAGGCGGGATTCACCCACAACCAACCCGCCACCGAGAGCGCACCCCGCCCGGCCGCTCCCGAGAAGCCGGCGCCCTCGTGGCAGGCGGGCTTCACCCACAATCAGCCCGGCGCCGCCAACCGGCGCGGTCCCGCCTCCCCCGGGCCTGGTGCCGGAGGGAGCGGTCCTGCACGGCCCGGGCCCGAGCAGCAGGCGCCGCAGCCGCCGGCTCCTCGCGGCAACGACGGGATCGGCATGTGAGTCGGCGCCGGGATGGACGTACTGCTCGTCCACCCGGCGCCGGTGCGCGTCTCAGAGGTTGCTGATCTTCACCCAGTCGAAGATCACGTCACACTGGTTCCCCTGCTCGCAGGAGAGCATGATCGTGTTCTGCCCCTTCTGGAGAGACACCTGCGACCAGGTCGTCTGCCAGTTCTTCTCGGGGTTCGGGTCCGAGGAACCGATGAAGTTCTTCAGGTTCATCGGGTTCGTGTTCGCCTTGCCGTTGACGGTCACGGTGGCGTTGGCGTCCTTGGCGGGGATCGCGTACCGGACGGACATCTTGTACGTGCCCTTCTCGGGCACCTCGGTCTGCCAGGTGACGGACGAGCCGACCGCGTTGAACCCGGTCACGTACGCGCCGCCCGCGCCCTCCGCGCCCTTGATGTCCTTGGCCAGCAGCGCCGTGCCGCCGAGCTTGAGCGTGGCCGCGTCCTGCTGCGGCAGCGGGGCCTGGGACGGCTCGGTGCTGGGCGCGTCGGTCGGGTCGTCCTGGACCTGGGTGGAGTCTCCGGTCGGCTTGCCGCCCGCGGTGCCACCGCTGTCCTTCTCGCCGCCCGTGTTGGTGATCACGGCGGCGGTGATACCGATCACGACGACCGCGACGACCGCGATCGCGCCGATCAGCAGCCCCTTGGTGTTCGGGCCGCGACCGCCGCCACCGCCACCGCGCTGGTGCGGGATCGGCGACTGCCGGGTCTGCGAGCCGCCCGGGTAGGTCTCGGGCGCCGCGTACTGCGGGTGCGGCTGGCCGTATCCGGACTGGGGCGGGACCTGCGGGCCGGGCGGCGGCGGGTAGCCGCCGGGGGCGCCCTGCGCACCCTGACCGTACTGCTGCTGGTGACCGCCGTACTGGCGCTCGCCGACCGTTCTGACCTGGTTGTACGAGGTCCGGGGCACGCCCGGCTGCGCGGCCGGACCGGGGTAGCCGTAGCCACCGGCCTGACCCGGCGGCTGGGCGCCCGCCGCCTGGCCGTCCTCGTACAGGTAGCCGAACGGATCGTCGTTTTCGGGCGTATTCGCGCCGTCGTTTCCGGCAGCCATCCGGTCACTCCTATCCATGCTCGCCAGCCGTCGCCGACCGGCCGAGCCTACCCCGAACGGGGAAGCCGACGATCCGGACCTTGACAGGCGAGGGGTCCGCGTACCCCTATCCGGCGCGGCGGTGAACCTTGGCCCGGGACCGCTTCTCGATGTACATCCGCTGGTCGGCGGAGTTCAGGACCTCTTCGACGCTCATCCCGCATTCGGCCCAGCCGATTCCGAAACTCGCCCCGACCCGGACCGCCCGCCCGTCGACCCGGATCGGCGGAATGATCGCGTTGCGGAGCCGGACGGCGAGGTCGGCGGCGTCGGCGGCGCCGAGGCCGTCGGCGAGGACGACGAACTCGTCTCCGCCGAGCCGGGCGACGGTGTCCCCGTCGCGTACGCCGGTGGTGAGCCGGCGCGCGACCTCGATGAGGACGGCGTCACCGGTGTGGTGCCCGAAGCGGTCGTTGATCGACTTGAAGCCGTCGAGGTCGCAGAAGAGGACCGCGAGCCCCTTCGTCCCGTCGTCGATCTCCCCGCCGGCCGGGGCGACGGTGTGGACGTGGTGGTCGTACGGCCCGCCGGCGGCGCCGGGCCCGGCGTCGAAGCCGAAGCCGTGCTCGTGCCCGTGGCCGTACGGGGTGTCGTAGTCGGCCTCGGTGGCGGCGTGCGGGCGCTCGCAGAGCCGGGCGCTGAGCCGGGAGCGCAGCTCGGCGCTGTTGGGCAGGCCGGTGAGGGCGTCGTGCGAGGCGCGGTGGGCGAGCTGGAGCTCGTGGCGCTTGCGTTCCTCGATGTCCTCGACGTGGGTGAGGAGGAAGCGGGGGCCGTCGGCGGTGTCGGCGACGACGGAGTTACGGAGGGAGACCCAGACGTACGTGCCGTCGCGGCGGCCCAGGCGCAGCTCGGCGCGGCCGCCCTCGGCGGAGGTGCGCAGCAGGAGCCCTATGTCCTCGGGGTGGACGAGGTCGGCGAAGGAGTAGCGGCGCATGACGGAGGCGGGCCGGCCGAGGAGGCGGCACAGGGCGTCGTTGGTGCGCAGGAGCCGGCCGTGCTGGTCGCCGCCCATCTCGGCGATGGCCATGCCGGACGGGGCGTACTCGAAGGCCTGCCGGAACGACTCTTCACTGGCGCGCAGGGCCTGCTGCTCCCGTTCCAGGCGGACGAGGGCGCGCTGCATGTTTGCTCGCAGCCGGGCGTTGCTGATCGCAATCGCCGACTGGGAGGCGTACATCTGGAGGGCTTCCTGGCCCCAGGGTCCGGGGTGCCGGCCGTTGCGGGGCCGGTCGACGGAGATCACGCCGAGGAGTTCCTGGCCGGAGCCGGAGGAGTACATGGGGGCGTAGAGGCGGTCGTGGGGGTGCCACTCGTCCTCGAAGCGGGGCGCGGGGCCTTCGGTGTGCCACTGGGGAACGTCGTCCTCGATGAGCACCCAGCCCTCGGTGTGCGGTATGAACCGCAGGTCACCCCAGGCGACACCCATGGAGAGGCGGCGCTCCCAGGAGGCGCGGGAGCCGACGCGGCCGGTGATCAGCGCTTCGGCGGCGGGGCTGCCGGCGAAGGCGGCGACGACGAGGTCACCGTCGGGGCGGACGAGGTTGACGCAGGCCAGCTCGTAGTTGAGACCGGCGACGATGCCGTCGGCGACGGTCTGCAGGGTGTCCGCCAGACTGCGGGCAGTGTTGAGGTCGGCCACGACGTGGTGCAGCTGCCGCAGGGTCGCAAGACGGACGTACGGCTCCGACTCGGTCTCCATCGCTCGCTCTCCCCGAGACCTCGACAGCAACTCCAGGGTTCTCATCGGCACTCGTGCTGCATTGTCTCCGCCACTGAATCACAGCGAGCTGTGCACCCGGTACACAGGGTCAACAAATACTGCGCTCTGTGACTCAAGTCACAGGTGGGTGTGGGGGGTTTGCGGGTGGGTGCGGGGACGTGATTCCGCGCTTCTGGAACGCAAAGAGAACGCCCGCGTACGGCGTCGTACGGCGCCGGGGGCGGTGGTCCTAGGACCGGTGGCGGTACTCGGCCTGGTCCCGGGGCCCGATGTAAAGGGGTGCGGCCCGGAGCTAGCGTGCGGATGTGCTGACGACGACGCCCTCCCCGCCCCCCACCTCGGATCTGGCGATCCCTCATGCTGAGGGGGTGAGCAACGACGAGTTCCGGGCGGCGATGTCCCGCCTCGCGGCGGGTGTGGTCCTGGTGACGGCCCATGACCCGGACGACGGTCCGCGCGGTGAGGACGTCGGGATGACGGCGACCGCGTTCATGTCGGTCTCCCTGGACCCGCCGCTGGTCCTGGTGAGTCTGCGCAACGGCTCCCGGATGGACGACCTGCTCGCGGAGGTCCCGGTGTGGGCGGTCTCGGTCCTCGCCGAGCACCAGCGGCACATCGCGGGCCGCTTCGCGATGAAGGGCCGGGTGAGCGACCGCCTGCTCTTCGCGGACGTTCCGTACACCCGGGGCGAGGAGAGCGGCGCACCGCTGCTGACCGGGGCGCTGGCGACACTCGAATGCCGCACGGAGAACCGGGTGCTGGCGGGCGACCACACCCTGGTGGTGGCCCGAGTCCTGACGTCGACGGCCCCGACGACGGAGGACACCCCCCTGACCTACTTCCGAGGCAAATACCGCCACCTGGGCTGACCTGGCGCCACGCGGGGGCCGGTCACCCCCAGTCGCGGCCCTGGCGGCCGCGCTTCGTCTCCGCGCGTTGCTTCTTCACCCGGAGTCGGCGTTCGTTGATGCCCCGGGGGATCTTCGTCGCCCGGCGCGCCTTCGGCGGCGGGGCCGTCGCCTCCGCGAGGAGCGTGGCCAGGCGGACCGCTGCCGTTTCGCGGTTGCGCCACTGCGAGCGGTGTTCCGACGCCCGGACCGTCACCACCCCGCCGACCAGCCGCGAGGCCAGCCGCTCCAGGGCGCGCGCCTTCCAGACCTCGGGCAGCGCCTCCGTCGACGCCAGGTCGAAGCGGAGTTCCACCTGCGAGTCACTCGTGTTGACGTGCTGCCCGCCCGGCCCCGACGATCTCGAGAAACGCCACATGAGCTCGGCCTCGGGAAGCGAGACGGAGCCGCGGATGAAATAGGGACCGGACATACGTCCATGTTCCCCGGACAGGCTCCCGCACGTCATCCTGTTTTCGCACGAGTTTCGCACCATGGAACCGGCGGGGCACCGTCCGCGTTATCCCGTGTGACGACGCAACGCACGACATCACGAAGCACGAAGAAAGGGACTTCCCATGGCTGTAAGCCTGTCCAAGGGCGGCAACGTCTCCCTGACCAAGGAGGCGCCGGGTCTGACCGCCGTCACCGTGGGCCTCGGCTGGGACGTCCGTACCACCACCGGCACCGACTTCGACCTCGACGCGTCCGCCATCGGCGTCGACGGCGCCGGCAAGGTCGCCTCCGACGCGCACTTCGTCTTCTTCAACAACAAGGCGACGCCGGACCAGACCATCGTCCACACCGGCGACAACCGCACCGGCGACGGCGCCGGCGACGACGAGCAGATCAACGTCAACCTCGCGGCCCTCCCGCCGAACGTCGACAAGATCGTCTTCCCGGTCTCCATCTACGACGCGGTCAACCGCTCGCAGAACTTCGGCCAGGTGCGCAACGCGTACATCCGCATCCTCAACCAGGCCGGCGGCAGCGAGATCGCCCGTTACGACCTCTCCGAGGACGCCGCCGTCGAGACCGCGATGGTCTTCGGCGAGCTGTACCGCAACGGCACGGAGTGGAAGTTCCGCGCGGTCGGCCAGGGTTACGCCTCCGGCCTGGAGGGCATCGCCCGCGACTTCGGCGTCAACCTCTGACGTAAGCCTCCGACGTCCACCTCTGGCGTCACTCGCACAACCGGCGTACAACTACCGCCCCTCCTCGCACGTCTGACCGAGCGGTACGCCCCGACGGGCGTACCGCTCGGTTCATGCGGCCCGGAGGGCGACCTCGTCGCCCGCGACACCACTGGCGTCCTCTGGCTCTACCAGGGCAACGGCACGGGCAACTTCACCGCCCGCGTCAGGATCGGCGCCGGCTGGAACGGCTTCACCCACCTCGTCGGCGCGGGCGACGTCACCAACGACGGCCGCCCCGACCTGATCGCCTACGGCGCCAAGGGCACGTACGTCTACCGGTCCACCGGCTCGTCGTCGGCCCCGTTCAGCCGGCAGACCACCAGCCTGTACGCGGGCGAGGGCGGCACGTTCAACACCGTGGCGTAGCGGCCCTGGGGAGTCGGACCGAACGGGCGGACTACTCGTCCGGGCGGTCCGGCTTCCCGTCCCCGTACAGCCACACGTCCCACACGTCGTCCAGGTCCTCGCCCGCCGTCTCCTCCACGTACTCCGTGAAGTCGGCGGTGGAGGCGTTGCCGTGACGGTGGGTCGCCGGCCAGCCGGACAGGATCTCGTAGAAGGTCTCGTCGCCGACCCGCTCGCGGATCTTGTGCACCACCATCGCGCCGCGCTGGTACACGGGCGGGTCGAAGAGGTTCTCCGCGGCGGGCGGTTCGGCGGGCGGGAAGGCCCAGTTGGCGTCGACGGCGAACGCCGCCTCGAAGCTGCTGCGCGCCGGGAAGTCCTCGAAGTCCTCCGCGTACAGCCACTCCGCGTACACCGCGAGCCCCTCGCTCAGCCAGATGTCCTGCCAGCTCTCGGGCGTGACCGAGTTGCCGAACCACTGGTGCGCCAGCTCGTGCGCGAGGATCTCGGGCGTCAGCGCGTCCAGCGGGAAGACCGGCCGCGTCTGCGTCTCAAGGGCGTAGCCCGCGTCTCCGGTCCGCTCGACGATCGCGCCGGCGGCGGAGAAGGGGTACGGCCCGAAGTTCTCCTCCTGCCGGGCGAGGATCTCGGGGATACGTTTCAGCAGCGGCGCGCTCCTCGCGGCGACCGTCGGGTCGGCGGCGGTCAGTACGGGCAGCCCGGACGGGGTCGCCGAGACCTTCGTCTCGTACTGCCCGACGCCCACCGTCGCGAGATAGCTCGCCATCGGCTCGGCGACGTGCCAGACGGTCGTGGTCCGGCCGTTCGCGGTCCGCTCGGAGGTCCGGACGCCGTTCGCGACCGCCTCCGTCCCGGCCGGGACGGTGAGCGTGATGTCGTACGTCGCCTTGTCGGAGGGGTGGTGGTTGCCGGGGAACCAGGCCATCGAGCCGGCCGGCTGGCCGAGCGCGAGCGCGCCGTCCGCCGTCCGCAGCCAGCCCTCCTGCGAACCGTCCGCGTCGGTGATCGTCGCGGGCACACCGGCGTACGTGACCTTCGTACGGAAGGTCTCGCCCTTGCCGATGTCGTTCCGGGGCCGCAGCGTCAGCTCGTTCCCGGCGCGGTTGACGGCGGCCGGGGCGTCGTCGACGGAGGCGGCGGCGACGGTGAGCCCGGTGAGGTCGAGGTTGAAGGCGCTGAGGTCCTGGGTCGCGCGGGCCGTGATCATGGCGGTGGCGTCGAGCCGGCCGCGCTTCGGGTCGTAGCGGAGGTCGAGCGCGTAGTGGGTGACGTCGTAGCCGCCGTTGCCGAGCTTGGGGAAGTACGGGTCGCGCAGCCCGGCCGCGCCGGGTGTGCCGCGCACCCCGCCGACGTCCACGCCCAGGCCTTCGCCGTTCGCGCCGCCTCCGCTGCAGCCGGCGAGCACGAGCAGCGCGGCGAGGGCTGCCGCCAGGGCGCCTCGACTCCGTACGTCCACGAATCGATCTTAGGCAGGGGTACGCGAACGGTGCCGCCCGGCGGGGGTCCGGGCGGCACCGATCGGGTCTACGGGGAGGGGCGTGCCCCGGTGGTACGGGGAGGGGGTGCGGGGTGCTTAGTTGTTGAGCGCCGCGACGCCCGCCTGGGCGAACTTCTCGTCCAGGTCACCGCTCGGCGCACCGGCGACACCGATGCCGGCGACCGGGGCGCCCTTGACGGTCACCGGGGCGCCACCGCCGAGGAACAGCGTGCCGGGGATGTCCTTCAGGTTCGGGGCCTGGGCGAGGCGCTTGGCCAGCTCCGAGGTCGGGGCGTTCCAGGAGACGGCGGTGAACGCCTTGCGCTCGGCCGACTCGTAGGACTGCGGGCCGGCGCCGTCGCCGCGCAGGGTCACGATGGTGTTGCCGTTGCGGTCGACGACGGCGACCGAGACGCGCTGGTTCTCGTCCTCGGCGGCGTCCAGGGTGGCCTGCGCGGCCTTGGTGGCGGCCTCGATGGTCAGGTGCGTGGTCTGCTGGAGGTTCTTGTTCGACGCGTCGGCCTTGGCGGCGACGGCGGGCGCGGCAGCCGGGGCGGAGGCGTTCGCGGAGACGGCGCCGAAGGTACCGGCGGCGACGAGGGCGGCGGTGGCGGCACCGAAGACGATCTTCTTGTTCATGGCGGGCTCCAGAGTGTCGAGGCGTTGCGTCGTGCGAGGCGTTCGTGGCCGACCGGGGCGGGCGGTTCCTTCGCTCTGCCATCGATCCTCCGGCCGGATCCGGGCCCGTACGGTCCACGGACCGGCTGCCGCCGTCGCGCATGATGGACGACGGGGGTGTCAGCCGATCGGTTGATGCCCCGCTGGTCCTCCTGGGCCAGGATGCATACGTATCCCCAGGTCAGAGGAGCCGTACGGCAGGAGTCCGAGCGGCAGGAGTCCGGGTGACGGAGGAGTCGGAGTGACGGAGGAGTCCGAGTGACAGAGGAGTCCGAGTGACAGCGCAGCCCCGGCCCCCGGTCGCGGGACGCCACGCGGCGCCGGACCCCGACGCCGACCCGCACGCGGCCCCGGACCCCGATGCGTACTGGCTCGCGCGGGTCATGCACGTCGCGTTCTTCCTGCTCCTCGGCGCCGCGCTGGCCCGCTTCCTGCTGCGGCACCCGTGGGCGGACCGCAGCCCCTGGATCATCGCCCTCTCCGGTGCCCTCGCCGCCCTCTACCTCCTCGGCCCCGTGCTCGGCACCCGCGCCACCCCGCGCCGGATCGCCTGGCTCGTCACGGTCGTCGCGGTCTGGATGGTCCTGGTGCTCCTCGCGCCGAGCTTCGCCTGGTGCGCGGTGCCGCTCTTCTACACCGGCCTGCGCACCCTCCCGCCCCGCGCCGCCCTCTTCCTCGTCACGCTCCTCACGGCCTTCGTCGTCTTCGCGCAGGTCCAGCTCGCGAAGAACGGTTTCGACCCCGATCTCGTGGTCGCCCCGCCGGCCGTCGCCGCGATCGCCACCGCCGTCTTCGTCCACGCGCAGCGCCTGGCGGAGCGCCAGCGCGCTCTGATCGACGACCTGATCCGCACCCGGCGGGAACTGGCCGCGACCGAGCGCCGCGAGGGCACCCTCGCGGAGCGCCAGCGACTGTCGATGGAGATCCACGACAGCCTCGCGCAGGGCCTGTCCAGCCAGCAGATGCTGCTCCAGGCGGCCGAACGTACCTGGGACAGCGACCCGTCGACCGCCCGCCGCCATGTCCGTACCGCCGAGTCCATCGCCGAACGCAACCTCGCCGAGGCCCGCCGCTTCGTCCACGACCTCGCCCCCGCCGACCTCGCCGAGGGCGGCGGCCTGGAGGAGGCGCTGCGCGCGCTCGCGGGGCGGGAGTCGGCGGCGTTCCGGGTCGACGGGGCGCCGGTCCCGCTGCCCGAGCGCGTGCAGTCGGCGCTGCTGCGGATCGCGCAGGGCGCCCTCGCCAACGTCCGCGAGCACGCCGCCGCCGCCTCGGCCGCCCTGACCCTGACGTACCTCGACGACCAGGTCGTCCTCGACATCGCCGACGACGGACGCGGCTTCGAGCCCTCGGCGGGACGGGACGGCGGAAGCGGGGGCGTACGCGGTCACGGCCTGCCCGCGATGCGGGTGCGGGCGCAGCAGCTCGGCGGCACGCTGACGGTGGAGTCCGCCCCCGGCGAGGGCACGGTGCTGTCCGTCGCCATCCCCCTGGAGGTTCGCTCGTGACGGTACGGCCGACCGTACGGATCCTGCTCTGCGACGACCACGCCGTCGTCCGGGCCGGGCTGCTCGCGCTGCTCGGCAGCGCCGACGACATCGAGGTCGTCGGCGAGGCGGGCAGCGGCGAGGAGGCGGTCGCGATGGCCGCCAAGCTGCGGCCCGACGTCGTCCTGATGGACCTTCAGCTCGGCCCCGGCATCGACGGCGTGGAGGCGACCCGGCAGATCGCGGGGAAGACGTCCGGCGTGCACGTCCTGGTCCTCACGACGTACGACACGGACGCGGACATCACCCGTGCCATCGAGGCGGGCGCGACCGGGTACCTCCTGAAGGCCGAGCGTCCCGAGGAGCTGTTCGCCGCGATCCACTCCGCCGCCCAGGGCCGTACGACCCTGTCGCCGCCGGTCGCCAGCCGGGTCATGGACCGGATGCGGGGCGCGGCGGGCCCGACGCTCACCGACCGCGAGCGGGACATCCTCGGCCAGCTCGCGCACGGCCTCGGCAACCGCGAGATCGCCCGCGCGCTGTTCATCAGCGAGGCGACCGTGAAGACCCACCTGGGGCGGATCTACGCGAAGCTCGGCGTGGACACACGTGCGGGCGCCGTCGCCGTGGCGAAGGAACGGCGCCTGCTGCCCTGAGACTGCTACCCTGCGTAACCGTTCTATCGCAGGGTGTCAGTCGTCTCGTTGAGTGGGAGCGCGCGTGAAGATCGCCTGCGTCGGCGGTGGGCCCGGCGGCCTGTACTTCTCGATCCTGATGAAGCGGCAGGACCCGTCCCACGAGATCACCGTCTACGAGCGGAACCCGGCCGGTTCGACGTACGGCTGGGGCGTGACGTACTGGGCCGGGCTCCTCGACAAGCTGCGCGCGGGCGACCCGGAGTCGGCGGACGCGATCGGCGCGGCCTCGGTCACCTGGACGGACGGCGTCGCGATCGTCCGCGACGAGCGGACCGTCCACCGGGGCGACGAGGGCTTCGGCATCGGCCGGCGCCGGATGCTGGCGCTCCTCGCGGAGCGGGCGGAGGCGCTGGGCGTACGGGTCGAGTTCGAGCACGGGATTCCCGGCCCTGACGCCCCGGAGCTGTTGGACGCGGACCTGGTCGTGGCGGCCGACGGGGTCAACAGCGCGCTGCGCGAGGCGTACGCCGGGCACTTCGGCGCCGAGGTCGCCACCGGCCGCAATCACTACATCTGGCTCGGCACGACGAAGGTCTTCGACTCCTTCAGCTTCGCCTTCAAGGAGACGGAGCACGGCTGGATCTGGTGTTACGCCTACGGGTTCAGCGGCGAGCGGTCGACGTGCGTGGTGGAGTGCGGCCCGGAGACGTGGACGGGGCTCGGGCTCGACCGGATGGGCGAGGCGGACAGCCTGAACCTGCTGGAGAAGCTGTTCCACGACCTGCTGGACGGGGAGCGGCTGATCGGCCGCGCGCAGGACGACGACGCGGCGCAGTGGCTGAACTTCCGCACCCTGACCACCCGCACCTGGCACCACGGCAACCTGGTCCTCCTCGGCGACGCCGCCCACACCACCCACTACTCGATCGGCGCGGGCACGACCCTGGCCCTGGAGGACGCCCTGGCCCTCGCGGAGGCGCTGCGGGGGACGGGCGGGCCGGGCGTGGGTGGGGGCGGGGGTACGGACGGGACGGCTGAGCCGTGCGGTGCTCTGGACGACGCGCTCACGCGCTACGGCAGGCGGCGGCGCGCCGAGCTCCTCTCGGCGCAGAGCGCGGCCCGCTACAGCGCGCGGTGGTACGAGAACCTGCCGCGCTACATGCGGCTGCCCCCGGGCCAGATGTTCGCGCTCCTGGGCCAGCGCCACTCCCCTCTCCTCCCGCACATTCCGCCGCAGCTCTACTACCGGATCGACCGCGCCGCGGACGGCCTGGAACCCCTCCGCCGCCTGAAGCGCTGGCTGGGCCCGCGCCTGGCCCGCACCCTCCACGCCAGGTCACGGAGCTGAGCGAGCCAGGCAGGTCACGGGGCCGAGCGAGCCAGGCGCCGGTCACGGGCTGAGCGAGCCAGGCGCCGGTCACGGGCTGAGCGAGCCAGGCGCCGGTCACGGGCTGAGCGAGCCAGGCAGGCCACGGGGCCAAAGGAGCCAGGCCGGTCACGGGGCCCAGGGAGCCAGGCGCCGGTCACGGGCCGAGGGAGCCAGGCGCCGGTCACGGGGCCCAGGGAGCCAGGCGCCGGTCACGGGCTGAGGGAGCCAGGCCGGTCACGGGGCCGAGGGTGCCAGGCCGGGAGCCGGACGGCGGGGACAGGGCCCCGCCCGTGGGACCATCGTCTCCGTGCTCGACATCGGCTACTCCCTCTCCCGTCGCTTCCCCGACCCTCCGCAGACCGACTACCGCCGCGCGGACGTCCACGCGCTGCGGCACGACCTCTTCTGCGGGGACGTGTACCTCGCCGATCCCAAGACCGACCGCGAGGTGTCCACAGCCTGGGGATGGGTGCCGGTACTCGACTTCGCGTGGGCGCTCTGCGACATCGTCGAGCAGCTGGACCGCGACCCGCGTGGCAGCCGGTCCTCGCAGCGCCAGTACGCCGAGCTCGACTTCACCGAGTCCACGGACCGCATGCTCTTCGAGCGCCGCTTCGGCTGGGTGGACGTCGAGGCCGACTGGATGCCGGGCGACGAGCCCCCACTCACCTTCGGCCACCGCGAACTGCGCCGCGAGGCCCGCGACTTCCTGCACGACCTGATCGCCGACCTCACCGACATGCACGAGGGCCTGGGCGACAACCCGGCGATCTGGGACATCCAAGCCCGCTTCCCCCGCCTCCCGTAACAACCCCGGCGTGCGGTCAGTCCTCCACCCGCACCCCCAACTGCGCGGCGAACACCGGCGCCAGGTCGAGCAGCTGCGCCGTACTGATCACCGCTCCCGACAAGGCGTCCACCCCGCGCGCGATCTCCAGCCGAGCCACCGCCCTCAGGTCGACGTCCTTCATCCGGGCCCCCGTGAAGTCCGCGCCCGTCAGCACACAGTCCCGGAACTCCACCCTCCCCCTACGCCCTGGGGGCGTGGGGGGACCCCCACCAGGACCGCACCCCCGAAATCTGGCTCGGCGAGCACGCACCCCTCGAAGACGACGTCCTTCAGCTTCGCCGTCCGCAGATTCAGATAGTCGATCTTCCCTCCCCTCACCAGCACCCTCCCCCTACGCCCTGGGGGCGTGGGGGGGACCCCCACCAGCACCGCCCCGTGCAGCTGCGTCCCGCCGAGCCGCGCGTCCACGACCTCCACGTCCCGCAGCGACGCGTCCGCCAGATCCGTACCGACGCCCCGGATCCCGCTCAGGACGGAGTCCAGGACGCGCGCTCTGCTCAGCCGCGTCCCGTCCACCGCGCAGTCCCGCAGCGCGCAGTCCAGGAACCGGACCCCGGCCCCGCTCTGCCCCGCCAGATCGAGCCCCTGGAACTCCAGCCCGTCGTAGTCCCCGTCCGGCTCAAGCTCTCCCCCCTCGTACGGCACCAGCGGCGGCAGCCGCACCTCCGCCCGCCGTGCGGCCGCGATCTTCTTCCTGCCCGTCGTCATGTCCCCATGGTGACGTGCGCCACTGACAACGGCAGACGCCCGTCTTGACCTCAAGTTCGCTTGAGGTCGGAGGCTGTACGCGTCAGGCACGCGAAACAGACGTCATCGACGACTCCGGGGAGTCCACCATGCACGCGATCCGCCTCCACGCCTTCGGCCCGGCCGAGAACCTCACGTACGAGGAGGTCGCAGACCCGGCCCCCGGCCCCGGACAGGTACGGATCGCGGTCGCCGCGGCCGGGGTGCACCTCCTCGACACGGCCCTGCGCCTGGGCCAGACCGGCCCGTTCCCGGCCCCCGCCGAGCTACCCACGATCCCCGGCCGCGAGGTCGCGGGCACGGTGGACGCGCTGGGCGAGGGTACGGACGGGTCCTGGCTCGGCAAGCGGGTGGTCGCCCACCTGGGCATGGCGCCGGGCGGCTACGCGGAGCTGGCCGTCGTGGCCGCCGAGAAGCTCCACGCCCTGCCGGACCACCTCGGCGAGGCGGAGGCCGTCGCGATGATCGGCACCGGCCGCACCACGCTCGGCATCCTCCAGTTCACCGACCTGGGCCCGGACTCGATCGCGATCGTCCCGGCCGCGGCGGGCGGCATCGGCACCCTCCTCGTCCAGTACGCGAAGAACGCGGGCGCGACGGTCATCGGCCTGGCCGGCGGCCCGGGGAAGGTGGCCCTGGTGAAGGAGAACGGTGCCGACCTCGCGGTCGACTACAAGCTCCTGGACTGGCCGGACCAGGTCCGCGCGTTCCTGGGCTCGCGGACCGCCACGGTCGTCTTCGACTCGGTCGCAGGCGACACCGGCCGCGCGGCGGTCGACCTGCTCGGCAAGGGCGGCCTGCACCTGGTCTTCGGCTGGTCGAGCGCGGGCCTCCACGACGGCGAACCCCTCACCTTCACGGCGGAGGAACTCGCGGCCCGGGGCATCACCTCGGAGTCCGTCCTCGGCCCCGTGATGCTCCAGAAGGCGGGCGGCGACGTCCGTAACCTCGAACTCGCCTCCCTCGCCGCCGCCGCGGCCGGCACGCTCCGCCCGGCGGTCCACCGCTTCCCCCTCGCGGACGCCGCCGCGGCCCACCGAGCCCTGGAGACCCGGGGCACGGTCGGCAAGGTGGTCCTGGTCCCGTAACGCGATCCCGTAACGCACGGTGGCCCCGGTCCCGTGACGACGGACACGAAGCCCCCGCGCCTGGGGACGGCTGCCCCCGGCAAGGGGTTCCGGGGACAGCCGGACAGCTCGCCTCAGGCGTCGTCGCGGAGAGCCAGCCTCATGATCACGGCCCACAGTGCCTTAACTGCGAGCGCGATCGCGAACCGCGAGGCCAGTTCCTTGATCCACGACTCCTTCTCCTTTGCGGCCATCTTGCACCTCCTCCTCCGGGCGGTACGGCGGGCCGATGGCTCGCCGCCAAGGCGGCAAGGGGTTGCCGCCTTGCCCGAGTGAGTGACCGGCCCCGGCCAGACCCCTTATCTTGGCCGGGGCCGGTCCCCCTATGCGCCCGGATCGGTGAGGTGCATAGGGCCAAGGCTAACGGGTCACCTGAGGCAACTCCATTGATACGCATGCCCGTTGGGGCACACCTGACTGGCCGAAGCGGGCGGGTGAGGCGGGCGCCGCTGTACTGCCGTGACGCCCTACACGCCTGATCTACGCGGCGCCCGTCCCCAGCCTGTGGAGAGCGCCGTCCGTCAGCCGGTAGACCGTCCACTCGTCCTGGGGCCGCGCGCCCAGGGACTCGTAGAAGTCGATCGACGGAGTGTTCCAGTTCAGTACGGACCACTCCAGGCGCTCGTACCCGCGCTCCACGCAGAGCCGCGCCAGCTCCGCCAGCAGGGCCTTGCCGTGGCCGCCGCCCCGCGACAAGGGGCGGACGTACAGGTCCTCCAGGTAGATGCCGTGGACACCGCGCCAGGTCGAGAAGTTGAGGAACCAGAGGGCGAAGCCGACCGGCTCGCCCTCGGGGGACTCCGCGATGTGGGCGTAGGCCGCCGGGTGGGGGCCGAAGAGCGCCTCGTGGAGCTGTTCGGGCGTCGCGCGGGCCTCGTGCAGGGCCTTCTCGTAGTCGGCGAGTTCACGGACCATCGCGTGGATCACGGGCACGTCGGCGGGTGTGGCGGTACGAATCATGGCCACAGCCTGCACCGGGTCACGGGCCCCAGGTCAACCGTTATCGGCCGGCGCCGGCCGCCATCAGCGCCCGGGCGATCGACACCTGGTGCGGGTCGAGCGCGGGCTCGCCGTCCGACACGTCCCACAGACCGTTCTGGAGTACGCGGCCCAGCGTCCACGCCCGCGCCCGCTCGCGGTCGAGCCCCAGCCGCTCCGTCAGCAGGTCGAACCGCCATCGCGTCCCGGCCGCCGCCGCCTCCTCCTCCTGGCACAGATCGGTCAGCGCCGGAAGGAGCTCGAACCCCGGGTCCCCCGCCAGCGGCTTCGGGTCGATCGCCAGCCACGGCTCGCGCTCGGCCGCCAGGATGTTGTCGTAGTGCAGGTCCCAGTGCAGCAACCGGTCTCCCGGCTCGCCCATGACCTCCCGTACCGCCGCCGCGCAGTCCCGCAGCAGCGCCGCGTCCTCGGCACCGAGCCGGGCAGCCGCGTCCGGCGTCTCCGCCACCATCCGCGCCGCGATGTCGCCGAGCCGCCGCAGCCCCTCGGGCGCCGGCGCGGCGACCAGCCGGGCCAGCAGCTCCGCGAGGATCCGCACCGCCTCCCGGGCGTCGCCCAGGGTCGACAGATGCCGGCCCTCGTCCAGCCGCTCAAGCAGCATCGTGCCGGTCTCCGGGTCGTCCGCGAGCAGCCGTACGGCCCCGGCACCGTCCCAGATCCGCAGCGCGACCGCCTCGCCCGCGCTCTCCTCGTCGAGCAGCTGCAACTTCAGCGCCGCGTGCGTACCGTCCGCGCTCCGGACCACCGGCAGCACCAGCGACGCCACCCCGTGCATCGAAGGACCGGTCACCCGCAGCCCCCACCGATCCAGGAACTCCCGCGCCCGCGCGGGCAACGCGGCGACGAACGCCCGGCCGGCCTCCCCGTTGTACTTCGCCTGGGAAGCGGCCAGTTCAGCCGGAATCTCGATCACACGACGACGCTACACACGCGCGTGGCGGGGGCACGCGAGCAAACGCGGCCCACGCGCGCGTGGCGCGGCAGACCCGAGGGCAAACCGCGCATCCGCCACCGCGCGCAGCGCGTTCGCGGCGCGCGCCTCGCCGACGACGCTCTTCGGCCCGTCGACAACGGTCGTAAGGGGGACGGCGGATGGGGACGACGAGGCTGCGCGAACAGTCCTGCCTACGGGCATGAAAGGGTCCTTTCGGACCAGGGGACGGCAACGAAATCCGCAACGAAATCCGCAGCGAGACCCACGACGGAACCGCACCCCCGAACCTAGGCGCCACCCCCACCCCGCCCACCCCTCCGAAAGACCCGGATCCGAGGGCCCAAGGCCCCCACCCCATCCAGTACCCTCCCGCCCATGGTCAGCAGGAGCAGCAGCACCAGCAGGGTCGACACCGTCAACGGCGGCATCTCGTTCTGGTACGCGCAGGAGGGCACCCCCGCCCCGCGCGAGCCGCTGCCCGGGGACGCCACGGCCGACGTCGTCATCGTCGGCGGCGGCTACACCGGCCTGTGGACCGCGTACTACCTGAAGAAGGCCGTCCCCTTCCTCAACATCACCGTCCTGGAAGCCAAGTTCTGCGGCTACGGCGCCTCCGGCCGCAACGGCGGCTGGCTCTACAACGGCATCGCCGGCCGCGGCCGGTACGCCAAGCTGCACGGCCACGAGGCCGCCGTCCGCCTCCAGAACGCCATGAACGAGACCGTCACCGAGGTCATCGAGGTCTGCGCGGCCGAGGACATCGACGCCGACATCCACCACGGCGGCGTCCTGGAGATCGCGAACTCCCCGGCCCAACTGGCCCGCCTCAAGGCCTTCCACGCCGTCGAGATCGCGTTCGGCGAGAAGGAGCGCGAGCTGTACGGCGCCCGGGAGACGGCCGACCGGATCCGCGTCGCCGGCGCGGTCGGCTCCTCCTGGACGCCGCACGGCGCGCGCCTCCACCCGGTGAAGCTGGTCAAGGGCCTGGCCGCGGCGGTCGAGGCGCTGGGCGTCACGATCCACGAGTCGACGCCGGTCACGGAGATCACGCCGAAGCACGCGATCACGCCGTACGGCACGGTCCGCGCGCCGTACGTCCTGCGCTGCACGGAGGGCTTCACGGCCTCCCTCACGGGCCAGCGCCGCACCTGGCTCCCGATGAACTCCTCGATGATCGCGACGGAACCCCTCACCGACGCCCAGTGGGAGACGATCGGCTGGCAGGGCCGGGAAACCCTGGGCGACATGGCCCACGCGTACATGTACGCCCAGCGCACCGCGGACGGCCGCATCGCGCTCGGGGGCCGGGGCGTCCCGTACCGCTACGGCTCGAAGACCGACAACGACGGCCGTACGCAGCCCCAGACGATCGAGGCGCTGCGCGAGATCCTGGTCCGCTTCTTCCCGTCCCTCGCGGGCATCGGCATCGACCACGCCTGGTCCGGCGTCCTCGGCGTCCCCCGCGACTGGTGCGCGACGGTCACCCTGGACCGCTCCACGGGCCTGGGCTGGGCGGGCGGTTACGTAGGCTCGGGCGTAGCCACGGCGAACCTCGCGGCCCGCACCCTCCGCGACCTCATCCAGCAGGACTCGGGCCAGTCGGGCCCGACCGACCTGACGGCCCTCCCCTGGGTCAACCACAAGGTCCGCAAGTGGGAACCGGAACCCCTGCGCTGGCTCGGCGTCCAGACCATGTACGCGGCCTACCGCTCGGCCGACCGCACGGAGTCCACCACCCACACGGCCACGACGGCCCGCATCGCGACCCTGGCGGACAGACTGTCGGGCCGCTGACGAAAAGCGGGTGGCCTTCCTGCGCCTCGGTACCGGCGACTGCTGGACCCTTCGCCTCGCTTGCGGCGCACGCCCGTGGTGCGATGAAACAGGGGGTCGGGAAGGAGAGAGCGATGATCCCACCGCCAGGGGAGCGCAAGAGTGGCACGGGCCCTGTGTCGGTCCGCCCGCTGCGTGAGGCGGACCTGGACCGGGCCGACGAGGTCTTCAGGGTCGCCTTCGGGACGTTCCTCGGGGCTCCCGAGCCGAAGACGTTCTTCGGGACCGCCGACTACGTCCGTACCCGCTGGGCGGCCGATCCACAGGCGGCCTTCGCAGCGACGGTCGAGGGCGAACTCGTCGCATCGAACTTCGCCGTCAACTGGGGCAGCGTCGGGTACTTCGGCCCGCTGACCGTACGTCCGGACCTGTGGGACCAGGGCGTCGGCCGGCGCCTCATGGAGCCGGTCATGGACTGCTTCGAGACCTGGGAGAACCGACACCTGGGCCTCTTCACGTTCGCGGACAGTCCCAAGCACCTTGAGCTCTACCGCCGGTACGGTTTCTGGCCCCGATTCCTCACAGCCATCATGAAGAAGCAGGTCGCAGGCAGTGCCGCGGTCCCCGGCCGAGTACTGTACGGCGAGCTTCCCGCCGCCGAGCGGCATGACGCCCTGAGCCTCTGTCGCACACTGACCGGGGCCGTGTACGAGGGCCTCAGCCTGGAACGCGAGATCGTGGCCGCGCACGCGCAGGGACTCGGTGACACCATCCTGCTCCAGGGGGCCGGCTCAGAGCTCGACGGCCTGGCCGTCTGCCACTGCGGAGCCGGGTCGGAGGCCGGAGAAGACGTGTGCTTCGTCAAATTCGGCGCCGTGCGTCCTGGCCCGGAGGCGGCCGACCGGTTCGAACGACTGCTCACCGCGTGCGAGCGGCTCGCCGCCGAGCGCGGCCTGGGGCAACTGGACGCCGGAATGAACCTGGCCCGCCAGGATGCCTACCGGCGAATGGTCGACCGCGGTTTCCGCACCTGGTTGCAGGGCGTGGCCATGCACAGGCCCAACGAACCCGGCTACAGCCACCCCGACGCCTACGTGATCGACGACTGGCGCTGAGACCCCGCCACACTCGGCCCGCGAGGAAGGCCCGGCGCCGCCCGAACCCGTGAACGCGTCGGCGCCGACGCGCAGACACCTCCCGCACCACTGTCGAAGTGCTGTCCCTTCTCATGGACTCCTCCTCGCGGCCTTCACCACGCTCCGGTTCGGTGAGCCGACGTCGCTCCGCCGCCGGGACCTCGACCTGACCCGCTCCGTGGCCCTGGTCCGCCGTGCCCAGTCCGAGCTGCAGAACGGCACGCCGGCCGGCAAGGCGCCGAAGTCCACCGCCGGCGTCCGGCCGGTCGCCCTCCCTGCCGAACTCGTCCCCGAGCTCGCTCACCACCGGGACGACCGGACCGCCGCTCGCACCACCGCCGGCGTCTCCGATGACGTGCACTTCCACGACCTCCGCCACACCGGGAACACCCTGGCGCGTCCAGCGCCGGGCTAGTACGCGCGAGCTGATGACACGGGCCAGGAGAGCGATCCCCCGCCTCCTGGCACATAGGTGGCACGGCCGTGATCATGCCGAAGGGCCAGCCTCGGGGAAATGCCCCCGTGTGCCGGCCCTTCGTCTGGAGCCCCCTGTCGGGTTCGAACCGACGACCCCCGCTTTACAAGAGCGGTGCTCTGGCCAGCTGAGCTAAGGAGGCAGCTAGTGCAGTGTAGCCAAACACGCGCCCCGCCACGGTCGGGAATCTCACCGGGCCCGGACTGCTGACAGATCACGTCCCGGCAGGTAGCGTCGCCTCCAGTTCACTCAGGTGGACTAGACCTCAATCCTTCCTTTACTCGGATCGTCCGGCACGTTCCTGCCGGTGAAGGGACAACGCCACCATGGCTTCTGTCACGTTCGACAAGGCGACCCGGCTCTACCCGGGTTCCGACAAGCCCGCCGTCGACCAGCTCGAGATCGAGATCGAGGACGGCGAGTTCCTCGTCCTCGTCGGGCCGTCCGGCTGCGGCAAGTCGACCTCCCTGCGCATGCTCGCCGGTCTGGAGGACGTCAACGGCGGCTCCATCCGCATCGGGGACCGCGACGTCACGCACCTGCCGCCGAAGGACCGGGACATCGCCATGGTGTTCCAGAACTACGCGCTCTACCCGCACATGACCGTCGCCGACAACATGGGCTTCGCCCTGAAGATCGCCGGCGTCAACAAGGCCGAGATCCGCGCCAAGGTCGAAGAGGCCGCGAAGATCCTCGACCTCACCCCGTACCTCGACCGCAAGCCCAAGGCGCTCTCCGGCGGTCAGCGGCAGCGTGTCGCCATGGGTCGTGCCATCGTGCGTGAGCCGCAGGTCTTCCTCATGGACGAGCCGCTGTCGAACCTCGACGCCAAGCTCCGGGTGTCCACCCGTACGCAGATCGCCAGCCTCCAGCGGCGGCTCGGCATCACCACCGTGTACGTCACCCACGACCAGGTCGAGGCCCTCACCATGGGCGACCGCGTCGCCGTCCTCAAGGACGGGCTGCTCCAGCAGGTCGACTCGCCGCGCAACATGTACGACCGCCCCGCCAACCTCTTCGTCGCCGGCTTCATCGGCTCCCCGGCCATGAACCTGGTCGAGGTCCCGATCACCGACGGCGGCGTGAAGTTCGGCAACAGCGTCGTGCCCGTCTCCCGCGATGCGCTCTCCGCCGCCGCCGACAAGGGCGACACGACCGTCACGGTCGGCATCCGCCCCGAGCACTTCGACGTCTCGGGCGCCACCAGCAAGGAGGGCCTGGCCGTCTCCGTGAACGTCGTCGAGGAGCTCGGCGCCGACGGTTACGTCTACGGCTCCGCCCGCGTCGGCAGCGAGGACAAGGACCTGGTCGTCCGCGTCGGCGGCCGCGCCGTCCCGGAGAAGGGCTCCACGCTCCACGTCGTGCCCCGCCCGGACGAGCTGCACGTCTTCTCCACCTCCACCGGCGAGCGGCTCACCGGCTGAGCCGACGGCCGACACCCCTACCACTGCCGAACGGCCCCGCATCTCTTGCAGATGCGGGGCCGTTCGTCTATGTCGACAAATACCCCGGCATAGCTACCAATTCAGACACCATCGTCAACACGGGAATCGAAAAGCCGCCTCGAACCATCCCCCGCGAGAGTGACTAAATGTCGCCATATCATCACCGGC
The DNA here is from genome assembly GCF_032436795.1 of Streptomyces sp. P9(2023). NCBI lineage: Bacteria > Bacillati > Actinomycetota > Actinomycetes > Kitasatosporales > Streptomycetaceae > Streptomyces > Streptomyces sp. P9(2023). Next base: position 15,406 of record NZ_JAUPWM010000025.1, on the reverse strand, counting down.
CGCTACGCTCGCCTGCGTGACGCACACTGCCCGCCGAATCGGCCGCTCTCTCGCCCTCGTCCTGCCCGTCGTCCTGGTGCTCTCCGGGACGCTCGCGGTGTCCACCGTCCCGTGGGCCGGCCAGGGCTCCGACACCAAGATGCTCACCGCATCCGCGGAGGACGTCTCCGTCCCCGCCAAGTCCCGCGCCCCGCAGGATATTCTCCGTGACCGGCTCCTCGCAGAGCTTCAGGAGAAGGACCCCGGCACGGCGTTGACGCGCCTCCAGCGCGAGGTCGAGAACAGCCCGTCCCTCGCCAAGCACTGCATGTCCATCGCCCGCGCCCTCGGCAAGGCCGCCGTCCGCCACTACGGCCCCACCCGCGCCCAGTCCTTCTCCCGCCCGGTCTGCGACACCTCGTTCGCGACCGGCGTCATGTACGCGAGCTGAGTCCCTGGCCCCATCGCGATCGCGACGCCGAACGGCTCGACACCGAGAAGCCGGCTCACCAGGTGCGCATATCGTTCCCGGTATGGATACCTTCCCGACGCAGGCCGTGGTCCTGGCAGGCGGCCAGGGCTCGCGCCTGCGCCCGTACACCGACGACCGCCCCAAGCCGATGGTCGAGATCCCCGGCACCGGGACCCCGATCATCGGCCATCAGCTGTCCTGGCTCGCCGCCGAGGGCGTGACGGACGCCGTCGTGTCCTGCGGCCATCTCGCCGAGGTGCTCCAGGACTGGCTCGCCTCCGCCGATCTTCCGCTGCGCGTGAAGACCGTCGTCGAGCCGGAGCCGCTCGGCCGCGGCGGCGGCCTCAAGTACGCCGCCGCGCACCTGCCCGAGCCCGCGCAGCCCTGGTACGCCACCAACGGCGACATCTGGACCCGCTTCTCCCTGCGTGAGATGGCCGCCTTCCACGCCGAACGCGACGCCACCGCCACCCTCGCCCTCGCCCGCCCCCGCATCCCCTGGGGCGCCGTCGAGACCGACACCTTCGGGCACATCACCGACTTCATCGAGTCGCCGCCGTCGCCGTTCCTCATCAACGCGGGCGTGTACGTCTTCTCCGCCGCGTTCACCGAGCTCCTCCCCGACCTCGGCGACCACGAGCGCACCACCTTCCCCCGGCTCGCCAGGGAGCGCCGCCTCGCGGGCTTCCCGCTGCCCCAGGGGGCCTACTGGCGGGCGATCGACACCGCCAAGGACCTCACCGAGGCCGCGAAGGAGCTGGCCGCTCAGAGGGCCTGAGAACCTTCCGCACGTACGTCAAGGGCGGCACCGCCTCTTCGCGGTGCCGCCCTTCTCCGTTCCGTACCCCCGTGAGCGCCTCAGCCCAGCAGGCCGCCGATCGGGTTCCTGTTCCCGCCGCCCGTCGGCGAGCCGCCGTCCGTCGGCTGGCCCGTGCCGGTGCCGCCGCCACCGCCGTTCGAACCGCCCGAGCTCGTCGGCCCGGAGCTGGTCGACGGCGGGGCCGCCGGACGCGACTGGGTCGGCGTGCGCGTGCCGCTGCCCTGTGTCGCCGTCGGCCGGCTCTCCCCGATCCGGCCCGTCTCCCGTACGGTCTCGCTCGGCGTGGCCGTCTCGTCGTCCTCGCGCTCACCGTTCGCGCCGGACGTCGCCGACGGCTTCGGCCGTGTCGACGTGGACTGGGACGGGGTGCGCTCGCCGGGCTCCTGCGTGAGGCCCCGGCCGGGCAGGCGGTTGATCGGGTCGTCGTTCGGGCCGGGCACGGTGACCATCTCCGTCGACCGCACCGCCCCGCCGAGCACCGAGCCGATGAGCAGCGTGAGACCGACGACGACCGAGGCGACGAGCGCCCCGCGACGCAGGACGCGGCGGCGCAGGTCCCACAGCTCCGAGCGCGGGCCGAGGGTGCGCCAGGCCTCGCCGGCGAGCCGGCCGTCGATCGAGTACACCGGCGCGCCCGCGATGATCAGCGGGGACCAGGCGGCGAGGAAGATGATGTCGGCGGAGTCGTAGACCGGGACGGTCCGCCAGCTGACGGTCAGGAGCAGCGCGGCCGACAGCAGGGCGCCGATGACGGCGGCGACCCGCTGCCAGAGGCCCAGGACGGTGAGCACGCCGACCACGACCTGGAGGAAGGCGACGGTCAGGCCGGCGCCGACCGGGTGCTGGAGGGCGAAGTCCCGGAGCGGTTCGGCCAGCGCCCAGGGGTGCAGCGAGTTGAGCCACTTGACCATGGAGCCGCGCTCGCCGCCGTCGAAGTAGACGGGGTCGCAGAGCTTGCCCATGCCCGCGTAGATGGAGATGAAGCCGAGGAAGACGCGGAGCGGGAGGAGGACGACGCCGAGGTTCATCCGGCGCCCGGGGTAGTAGGCGTGCCGGACCGGGTCGGCGCCGTGGCGCTGCGAGCGGCCGCCGTACGCGTCGCCGTCGGGGCCGAATCCGTCCGCGTCCGGACCGCCGTCCCCGCCCCCGTCCCCGTACGACCCCTCGTACGAGTTCGCGTAGGGCTGGTCGAAGGCTCCCTCGGCGCGCCGCATCGGGGGCAGCAGCGGCGGCTCGGCGGCGACGACCGGGGTCTCCATGGTGTCGTCGATGCGCGGGATGGCCTGCGTGGCGCCCGGGTCGAGGTGGCCGGGCGGCTCCAGGGTGGAGACGGAGGACTCGCGCACGGCCTGGAGCAGCCCGGTCGCTCCGGGGGAGGACTTCCCGGTCCACACGACGGGGCGGCGGCGCCCGGCGGTCCCGCCCGCCGCTGCTGCCGCGGCTCCCGCTCCGGCGAGGGCCTGGCCGCGAGAGGCGGCGGCGAACTTCGGCTGCTGCGCCGGCGCGAGCCGCACACGGAAGCTGGCGTGGTTCACGATGACCTGCGCGGGATCGGAATCCACTTTGAGCATGCTCAGCGCGGGCTGATCGTCGATCCCCGGCCGGGGCGTTCTGGTGTCCACACTCATCTAACCGAGTGACGCGGGGTTAGGACACTGCCTTGACGGGCCTTGAATGTCCGAGACCCGTCAAGATCGCGCCATCTGTGCCGTTACGCGGGATGGGGTACGCGAAAGGCCCAGCTCAGCGAGCTGGGCCTGTCCCGTCCGGCGTGCGGCGAGGTCAGTTCGAGCGGCGGCGGGCGACCTCGTAGAGGACGATGCCCGCGGCGACACCGGCGTTCAGCGACTCGGCGCCACCGGGCATCGAGATGCGGACGCGGTAGTCGCAGGTCTCGCCGACCAGGCGGCCCAGACCCTTGCCCTCGCTGCCGATGACGATGACGACCGGGCCGTCGAGCGCCTCCAGGTCCTCGACCGTGTGCTCGCCGTCGGCGGCGAGGCCGACGACCGTGAGGCCCTCCTTCTGGAAGCCCTCCAGCGCGCGGGTGAGGTTGGTGACGCGGGAGACCGGCGTACGGGCGGCGGTGCCGGCCGAGGACTTCCAGGCGCCCGCGGTCATCCCGGCGGCGCGGCGCTCGGGGACGACCACGCCGTGCCCGCCGAAGGCGGAGACGGAGCGGACGATCGCGCCGAGGTTACGGGGGTCGGTCACGCCGTCGAGGGCGACGATCAGCGGGTCCTCGTGGGCGTCGTAGGCGGCCGCCGTGAGGTCCTCGGGGTGCGCGTACTCGTACGGCGGGACCTGGAGGACGAGGCCCTGGTGGTTCAGGCCGTTCGTCATCCGGTCCAGCTCCTGGCGCGGGGCCTCCATCAGGTTGATGTTGCCGCGGTCGCCGGCGAGCTTGAGCACGTCGCGGACGCGCTCGTCGTTGTCGATGAACTGCTGGACGTACAGCGTGGTCGCGGGAACGCCGTCGCGCAGCGCCTCGAAGACCGGGTTACGGCCGACGACCATCTCCGAGGTGCCCTTGGGGCCGCCTCGGCGCGGGGCGGGGCGCCGGGTGGCGGCCTGCCTCGCCTGGGCGTTGGCGACGCGGTTCTTCTTGTGACCCTTGCGGGCGGAGGCGGGCGGCGTGGGGCCCTTGCCTTCGAGGCCCTTGCGCCGCTGGCCACCGCTGCCGATCGTCGCGCCCTTCTTGTTGGACGTACGGCGGTTCCTGCGCTGGCTGTTCCCGGCCATGACTACCTAATCCTCGGTGTTGCGTACATAGGTCTGTAAGTGAAGTGTGCCGCTCGGCTCCCCGAGGGGCACATCATCAGCGGTTGCCCAGCGTCCAGCGGGGACCGTCGGGGTTGTCCTCGATGGCGAGGCCGGACTGCGCGAGCTGGTCGCGGATCGCGTCCGCGGTCGCCCAGTCCTTGCGGGCCCGGGCCGACTCGCGCTGCTGGAGCACCATGCGTACGAGCGTGTCGACGACGCCGTGGAGCTCCTCGCCCCGGTCGGTCTCCTCGGCCCAGTGCGGGTCGATCGGGTCCAGGCCGAGGACGCCGAGCATGGCCCGGACCTCGGCCAGTCGGGCGATGGCCTCGTCCTTGTCGTCGGCGGCGAGTGCGCTGTTGCCCTGGCGGACGGTGGTGTGGATGATCGCGAGCGCCTGCGGGACGCCCAGGTCGTCGTCCATCGCCTCGGCGAAGGCGGGCGGCACCTCGGGGGCGGGCGGAACGGTCTTGCCCGCCTTCTCGGTGACGCGCTGGACGAAGCCCTCGATCCGCGCGAACGCGGCCTCGGCCTCGCGCAGGGATTCCTCGCTGTACTCGATCATCGAGCGGTAGTGCGGGGTGCCCAGGTAGTAGCGCAGGACGATGGGGCGCCAGTTCTTGACCATCTCGGAGACGAGCACCGAGTTGCCGAGCGACTTCGACATCTTCTCGCCGCTCATGGTGACCCAGGCGTTGTGCACCCAGTACGAGGCGAAGTCGTCGCCGTACGCCTTGGCCTGGGCGATCTCGTTCTCGTGGTGCGGGAAGATCAGGTCGAGGCCGCCGCCGTGGATGTCGAAGGCGGAGCCCAGGTACTTGTGGGCCATCGCCGAGCACTCCAGGTGCCAGCCGGGCCGGCCGCGGCCCCACGGCGTCTCCCAGTCGGGCTCGCCGGGCTTGGCCGCCTTCCACATGGCGAAGTCGCGCGGGTCGCGCTTGCCGGTGATGCCGTCCTCGGTGGGCTGGCGGAGGTCGTCGACGTCCTGGTTGGAGAGCTGGAGATAGCCGGGGTACGAGCGCACGTCGAAGTAGACGCTGCCGTCGGCCTCGTAGGCGTGGCCGCGCTCGATGAGGCCGCGCATCATCTCGACCATCTCGGTGACATGGCCGGTGGCGCGGGGCTCGTAGGTGGGCGGCAGGCAACCGAGGGCGTCGTAGCCCGAGTTGAACGCGCGCTCGTTCTCGTAGCCGATGGACCACCAGGGGCGGCCCTGGTCGGCGGCCTTGGTGATGATCTTGTCGTCGATGTCGGTGACGTTGCGGACGAACGTGACGTCGTAGCCGCGGTACTCGAACCAGCGGCGCATGATGTCGAAGTTCAGCCCCGACCGGATGTGCCCGATGTGCGGGGCGGCCTGGACGGTGGCGCCACAGAGGTAGATCGAGACGGCGCCCGCTGTGAGCGGGACGAAATCACGGATCTGCCGGGCGCTGGTGTCGTACAGGCGAATAGTCACCACTCCAGGGTAGTGGGCGTGTGATAGTGCCCCGCGACCGATGAGGGGTCGCGGGGCAAGTTGTTGTCTTGCACCCGCGGGGGCGGTGCCCGTTCCGGACCGTCCGCGTGGGCCGGGGCCCCGCCCGTCAGGCAGTCCGGTACACCAAGGCGGTCGCGATCGCGGCGAGCCCCTCCGCGCGCCCCGTGAGCCCGAGCCCGTCCGTCGTCGTGCCCGACACGGAGACCGGTGCTCCGGCCGCCGCGCTCAGCGCCTTCTGCGCCTCGTCGCGGCGCTTGCCGACCTTGGGGCGGACACCGATGACCTGGACGGCGACGTTGCCGATCTCGTACCCCTCGGCGCGGACGATCCGGGCGGCCTCCGCCAGCAGGGTGACGCCGGACGCGCCGGACCACTCGGGGCGGGAGGTGCCGAAGTGGGCGCCGAGGTCGCCGACGCCGGCGGCGGAGAAGAGCGCGTCGCAGGCGGCGTGGGCGGCGACGTCACCGTCGGAGTGCCCGGCGAGCCCGTACCCGTCGTTCTCGGGGCCGTCCCACAGCAGCCCCGCGCACCACAGTTCACGCCCCTTCTCAAAGGCGTGCACATCGGTGCCGATGCCCGTACGGGGGATCAGGGGGAGCTCAGAAGCCATCGTTGGCCCTCCGGCGGGCGAGTACGGCCTCGGCGAGTACGAGGTCGAGGGGGCGGGTCACCTTGAACGCCTCCTCGTGGCCGGGGACGACCACGACCGGCGCGCCGAGCCGCTCGACCATGCCCGCGTCGTCGGTGGCGCCGTCACCGGTGAGGGCGACGGTCGCGTGCGCGTTGACGAGGGTCTCGTAGTCGAAGCCCTGGGGCGTCTGGACGGCGCGCAGCCGGGACCGCTCGGGCGTGGCGACGACGCTCTCGGGGTCGCCCTTCTGCTCCGCGGGCTCGACCTCCTTGACCGTGTCGGCCACCGGCAGGGCGGGGACGACGGCGACGGCCCCGTCCCGGACCGCCTCGACGACCGCGTCGACGGTGTCGACGGGGACGAGCGGGCGGGCCGCGTCGTGGACGAGGACGGTGGTGACGCCCTCGGGGAGCGCCGCGAGGCCCAGGCGTACGGATTCCTGGCGGGTGTCGCCGCCGGGAACGACGAGGTAGTCGGTCCGCTCGGGCAGCGCGTGGTCGTCGAGGAGGCTCTTGACCTCGGCGGCGCCGTCGGCGGGAGCGACCACGACGACGAGGGAGACGGCGCGGGAGGCCGCCATCGCCCGGACGGCGTGGATGAGCATGGGGGTGCCGTTCAGCGCGCGGAGCGCCTTGGGGGCGCCCGGGCCGAGCCGTACGCCCCGGCCCGCCGCGGGAATCACCGCGGCGGTCCGCATGGGACGCGTTTCGTCTGTCATCGGTTGCACTCCGGCAGGTTTGTTTCCTCGGCCGACATGGGTATGGCCTGAGCGTGCTGGGCGCTCCGCCTTGACCGGGCCCTTTCCGTGACGACGGTCGGGGCGTGGCGTGTGGCACACGGTCCGTGGGACGCGAGGGGGCGGGGATACGGGAGTTTCGTGGACGGACGCGTCACGAGACGGACGTCACCCGTGGCGCACGCATCTCATGGGACGTGCTTCATGAGATGAAGCGCTCGGGATCAAGCGCTCGGGACGCAGCGCATGGAACGAAACATGCCGCAGCGCCCGGCGACAGCACTGTGTGGGGCACAGCACGCCAACGGGCACCGCGGCATCGCTTCATTCAGGACGCGAGGACCTCGTCGAGGAGAGCCTCGGCCTTGTCCTCGTTCGTGTTCTCCGCGAGAGCCAGCTCGCTCACCAGGATCTGCCGAGCCTTGGCGAGCATGCGCTTCTCACCTGCGGAGAGTCCGCGCTCGCGCTCCCGGCGCCAGAGGTCGCGGACTACTTCGGCAACCTTGATGACATCGCCGGAGGCGAGCTTCTCGAGGTTCGCCTTGTAGCGACGGGACCAGTTCGTGGGCTCCTCGGCGTACGGCGCGCGCAGCACCTCGAAGACCCGGTCAAGCCCGTCCTGACCAACTACATCGCGAACACCGACGAACTCCGCATTGTCCGCCGGCACACGAACCGTCAGGTCGCCCTGGGCGACCTTGAGCACCAAGTAGGTCTTGTCCACGCCTTTGATCTGGCGAGTTTCGATGGCCTCGATCAGCGCGGCCCCGTGATGGGGATAGACCACGGTGTCGCCAACCTTGAACGTCATGTGACAGGTACCCCTTCCGTGGCTATCCAGGGTAACACGGATACGGCTTCTTCTGAATGGCGTTTTCGCAGGTCAGGGCATATCTCGGGGCTTGACAACAGCGACGCGGACGTGCTGCGGAGGGCTTCCGGGAGGCGGTATTCGCAGGTCGGAGCGGCTCCGTGGGCGGAGAGAAACGCGCGCGTCACACCTGCCCGGCGTGCTCCAGAGGGGGCGTGATGCCCCGTTTTGCCAGGTTCAGAGTGACCATCTTGGCATACTCCGTTCGAGGATCGGTCACTCGTGCGGATGCATCCCGGACCGATTCCCGAATTGATCACCCGACGGTGTGAAGTGGGTTTTTCCGTGGGGCGGGCTTGGGAATGCGCGGACGGCCGTCGAATTGATCAAGTCGGTTATGTGAACGGAGCCTCAATGCGACGTGTTCCAGCCATGGTGATGCCGGTTGGGGACGGGCCTGGGCGTCGGTCGCGGAGGTCTGTCGGGGCGGGTCCGTCGGGGGGCGGTCGGGGCGGGTGTGGTGCGTGGTGGGTTCGTGGCGGGTGCGCGAAGGGGCGGGTCGGGTGCGGGACGGAGAGGGTGGCTCGGTAACCTAAGCGCGCTGACACACCTTTAGCTCGTCCTTAGCCGGTTGGTCCCGAGCACGACTCCAGCCGGTCGCCCATGCCCGTCCGTTCGTCCTAGGAGATGCCGCCGCCGTGAGCCGCAGCCTTCGACGCGGCGCCCTCGCCGCCACCGCCCTCGTGATCTCGATCGCCTCGCTGTCCGCCTGTGGGGCGGGCAATGACGCTCAGACGCTCGGCGTGCGGCCGGACAACGCCGCCGTCACGGTGGAAGACGTCAAGATCCAGAACGCGCTCGTGATCACCCAGCCGACCGCCGGTGCGGCGGGTCCGGCCGTGGTCTCCGCGACGGTGTTCAACAACGGCAGCTCGCCGCAGACGCTCGACTCGATCACGCTGGGCGGCTCCGCCGCGCCGGTGAAGCTCAAGGCCGCCACGGGTGCGGGGCCGATCACCGTCCCCGCGGGCGGCTCGGTCGTCATCGGCGGCAAGGGCAATGCCTCCGCCACGATCGAGAACGGCCACGAGGCCGTGCAGGACGGCGGGGTCCAGGAGCTCGTCTTCAAGCTGAGCCGGACGGGTGACGTGGCCCTCCAGGCCTTCGTCGTCCCGGCGAGCAACTACTTCAAGGACTTCGGCCCGACCGAGATCCCGCAGCCCCCGGCCGCGAAGCCGACGGCTACGGCGACGCCGACGGGCGAGGCCGGCCGCGGCACGGAGGCCGGCACCGGCTCCACGGCCACCCCGACGGGCCCCGCGACGCCGACCGGCACCGCGACCCCGACGGGCGGCGCGAGCCAGGCGGCCGGTAACTGACCGTACGTAGAAGGGGCGCCCCACCGGAGTGATCCGGTGGGGTGCCCCTTTCACGTACGCACGGGCACGGCTCGCGGTTTACGGCTCGAGCCCGATCCCGCGTGCGCACCTCGCGCGGCTCGGCCCCAGGGGGCCTCCCAGGCTTCGGCACGCTGTGCCGGCCTCCGACCGGCCGTGCCGGGCTCGGGCCGGTTCACGGCTCGCGGTTTACGGCTCGAACTTGTAGCCCAGGCCGCGGACCGTCACCAGGTAGCGCGGGGCGCCCGGGTCCGGCTCGATCTTGGCGCGGAGGCGCTTGACGTGGACGTCGAGGGTCTTGGTGTCGCCCACGTAGTCCGCGCCCCAGACGCGGTCGATCAGCTGCATGCGGGTCAGTACGCGGCCCGCGTTGCGCAGCAGCATCTCCAGGAGGTCGAACTCCTTCAGCGGGAGGTCGACCTTGCCGCCGGAGACCGTGACGACGTGGCGGTCCACGTCCATCCGGACCGGGCCGGCCTCCAGGGCGGCCGGGGTGACCTCCTCCGGCTCACCGCGGCGGCGCAGGACCGCGCGGATGCGGGCCACGAGCTCACGCGAGGAGAAGGGCTTCGTCACGTAGTCGTCGGCTCCTATTTCCAGCCCGACGACCTTGTCGATCTCGCTGTCCTTGGCGGTCACCATGATGACCGGGACGTTCGAGCGGCCGCGCAGCTGGCGGCACACCTCGGTGCCGGGCAGGCCCGGCAGCATCAGGTCGAGGAGGACGAGGTCCGCCCCGTTGCGCTCGAACTCGTCGAGGCCGTCGGGCCCGGTCGCGGCGACCGCGACCTCGAAGCCTTCCTTGCGAAGCATGTACGACAGGGCGTCGCTGAAGGATTCCTCATCCTCGACGACAAGCACTCGGGTCACGGAAGGACCTCCGGGGCAGGGAGCGGTTCGGTCATGAGATCGGGGGTGGGCGAGGCGGCGGGGCGGCGGTCCCGTACGGCGCCCGCCTCGGGCAGCCGCAGGGTGAAGGTGGAGCCCTGGCCTTCGGTGCTCCAGACCGTGACCTCCCCGCCGTGCGAGGCGGCCACGTGCTTGACGATGGCCAGGCCGAGCCCCGTACCTCCGGTGGCTCGGGAGCGGGCCGGGTCGACGCGATAGAAGCGCTCGAACACCCGTTCGCGATCCTTCTCGGAGATGCCGATGCCCTGGTCGGTCACCGCTATCTCGATCAGGTCTCCGCCGGGGGCCGCCACGCGGCGGGCGGCGATGCCCACCCGCGTACGGGCCGGTGAGTAGTTGACGGCGTTCTCGACGAGGTTACCGAGGGCCGCGGCGAGCTGGCCGCGACTGCCCCAGACGTGCAGGTCGGCGGTGCCGCCGGAGGCCATGGTGATCTGCTTGGTGGAGGCCGCGTGCCGCGAGCGGTCGATGGCCTCGGCGACCAGTTCGTCCACCCGTACCGGCTCGGAGTCCTCCAGCGGGTCGTCGTTCTGCACCCGGGAGAGGTCGATGAGCTCCTGTACGAGATTGGTCAGGCGGGTCGCCTCTATCTGCATGCGGCCGGCGAAGCGGGTGACCGCCTCGGGGTCGTCCGAGGCGTCCATGACGGCCTCGGAGAGCAGCGAGAGCGCACCTGTCGGAGTCTTGAGCTCATGACTCACATTGGCGACGAAGTCCCTTCGTACCGCTTCGATACGGCGGGCCTCGGTCAGGTCCTCGACCAGGAGCAGCACCAGGCGGGAGCCGAGCGGGGCCACCCGGGCGGAGACCGCGAGGGCCTCGCCGCGTCCCGTGCCGCGCCGGGGCAGGTCGAGCTCGACCTGGCGTATCTCCCCGTCGCGACGGGTGTCGCGGGCCATGTTGAGCATGGGCTCGACGGCCAGCTTCCCGCCGCGGACCAGACCGAGGGCGTACGCCGCCGAGCTGGCCTTGACCACGGAGTCGCTCTCGTCGAGCACGACCGCGGAGGAGCGCAGCACGGAGAGCACGGTGTCGACACCGGGTGGGAGCACGGCGTCGGTGTGCAGGGAGCTCCGGGTGGGTCGCGCCTGGTCGCGCTCGCTCCAGCGGAACGCCAGCATGGCGATCACGCCGGTGCACACCCCGGCGATCGCTGCCAATGCGGCAACCGCCGCGTTCACGTCCATGCCCTCAAGGTTATGCGGCCGGACAGACACTCTCCCAGCCGTCCGAGTGGCTGCTCGAACAGTCGTCGCCCAGAGTTCACCGTGGGGACCGGGTTGGTTCATTTGAAACGGACGGAACGAGGCTGGACGAAGGGGTAGGTCGCCCAGAGTTCACCGGGGTGAAAGGGCTCATTCACTTGAGGTGGAGACACCGGACGCGTACGAGGCCGAACGTGGGAGCGTGGGGGTCCGAGCACCACGGGGATCCCGGACATCTGTGAGAGAGGGACATCGATGCGCGACGCGTACCACGAGGAACTTGACTCGATCGGCGAGGGCCTGGTCGAGATGGCCCGCCTGGTCGGGTCCGCGATCGGGCGCGCCACGACGGCCATGCTCGACGCCGACCTGAAGCTCGCGGAGAGCGTGATCGCCGCGGACCAGAAGGTCGACGACCTGCAGCACGACCTGGAGGCCCGGGCGATAGCGCTGCTGGCCCGCCAGCAGCCGGTGGCGACGGACCTGCGGATCGTGGTCACCTCGCTGCGGATGAGCGCCGACCTGGAGCGCTCCGGCGACCTGGCGCAGCACGTGGCGAAGCTGGCGCGGCTGCGGTTCCCGGACACGGCGGTCCCGCGCGACCTGCACGCGACGATCCTGGAGATGGGTCAGCTGGCGCAGCGCCTGATGGCGAAGGCGGCGGAGGTCATCATCACGAAGGACGTCGACCTGGCGCTCCAGCTGGAGCAGGACGACGACGAGATGGACCTGCTGCACCGGACGCTGTTCCAGCACCTGATGGACGACCGCTGGAAGCACGGCATCGAGACGGCCGTCGACGTGACGCTGCTCGGCCGCTACTACGAGCGGTTCGCGGACCACGCGGTGTCGGTGGCGAAGCGTGTCGTGTACCTGGTGACGGGTGAGTACGCGGACGAGCTCCAGCAGACGGACGCGCCGGTCGAGGGCGCGTAGCGCTCGGCGCCGGCCGAGCCGGGCGGCATTCGCACTCCCGTGCGCCGTTGATGCGCCCGCGGGGCTGGGCATGCAATGGGGAGAGGCGACGTACGCCTCCGAGGAGGGACCCATGGCCGTTTCCGCCACCACCGAGCCCCAGCAGGCGATCCCGCGCGACGCGGTGTTCCTGCCCGTTCTCCGTCTCAGCGGCTGCTCATGCGGTCCGGGCTGCAGCTGCGGCTGCCAGTCCGGCGGGCCGTGCCAGTGCGGGGGCTGCTCCTGAGCGACGGGTCGACGCGTGGGCCCCGCCCGGGGTGAACCCGGGCGGGGCCGCGCGCCGTTTCGGTCCGTGACCGGGCCTCACACGTCGAGGACGCCGACGGTCTGCCGGCCGGTGGTCTCCCCGGTCGTACGGAAGCCGAGGCCGAGGTAGAAGCCGCCGGGCCCGGTCTCGCCCGGCTGCCAGGACACGTACATCGGTCCGCCGTCGCCCCGCCGCCGTATCTCCTCGCGTACGGCCTCGACGGCGAACCGCCCGTACCCCTTGCCCTGGTGTCCGGCCGCGATGTTGAGCCGCCAGAGCCCGCTCCGGCGGTCGTCGGGGTCCTTCTCGGGGTCCCACTGGAGGTCCAGGAAGGCCATCAGGAACCCGACGGGCTCGTCGCCGTCCAGGATGAGCCGGGGCCACGCGTTCTCCCCGAAGGCGTACGCCTCCGCGAGCGAGTGCGCGACGGGGGAGACGTTCTTCTCCTGGTCGGGGCGGACGCGCAGGGCGATCGCGGCGTCGACGTTGGCGGGGGTGATCTGCTCCAGACGGAGCGAGGTAGTCATGGCCCCGAGGCTATCGATGCCCCGACGACCGGCCGGCTACAGGTAAGGGCGGGTGATCAGCTCGAACGCGTGACCGGCGGGGTCCTTGAAGTACACGCCCCGGCCGCCGTGGTCGTGGTTGATCTCGCCCGGGCGCCGCATCTGCGGGTCGGCCCAGTGCTCGACGGAGCCGTCGCACAGCCGCTGGTACGCGCGGTCGAAGAGCTCGTCGTCGACGAGGAACGCGTAGTGCTGCATCTGGATCTCGACGGGCGGCGCGGCGAACTGGATCAGGACGCCGTCGGAGAGCTGGACGTTGACGAACGGACCCCAGGACGGGGCCTCGGGGAGTTCCAGCAGCTCGCGGAAGAAGCGGGCGGACTCGTTGCTGTCCTTGGCCGCGATGATGGTGTGGTTGAAGCTGACTGCCATGGGTGGGTGACCTCGCTGTTGGTTCGACACGGGTGAAGGGGCTTGCCTCTGGGGTGCGGAAACGCCCAGGGAGGCCCACGTGCCGAACTCAGGGGCTGCCGTACGCGCCCCTGCTGCGGGATCAGCCTTCCACCGGCTGACCCATCCGTGTGTGGCGAAGAGTCGCCGATCCGGTGATCACATTGGGGACCCTACGCGGTGCCCCATCCGGTCGCAACGGGTTTACGTCCTCCACGAGTTCGGGGTGAGACACCGCCTCACCAAGAAGCCCCACCCCCGCCGGACACCGGTTGGGGAGGGGCTTCCATGCGTCAGAACTACGCGCTTCTCACGCGACGTTGTTGAACTTCGAGCCCTCGCCCGCGTACAGCGGCGTCGACTGACGGCCACTGAACGGCGCGGTGGTGGAGCCCGTCGAACGGTAGAGGTACGTGCCGCCCACTCCGTACGCGATCAGGTCCGGGCGCCCGTCGTTGTCGACGTCACCGGCGCCGACGAGCTGGCTGTAGGCACCCCAGCCGCCGCCGACCCGCACGCGGGCGGAGAAGTTGCCGCGGCCGTTGCCCTGGTACAGCCAGAGCACGCCGTCCGTGTCGCGGGCGACCAGGTCCCCGGCGGCCGTACCGGCGATGTTCCCGACGGCGGTGAGCTGGTTGAAGACACCCCAGCCGGCACCGACGCGGGCGCGGGAGGCGAAGGGAGCGGCGACGGAGCCGGTGCCCTTGTAGAACCACAGCACCCCGGCGGTGTCCGTGGCGAGGAGGTCGGTGCGGCCGTCGCCGTCGAGGTCCGAGCCGCCGGTGAGCTTGTTGTAGACCCCCCAGCCGCCGCCGACGCGGGCGCGGGAGGAGAAGTTGCCGTCGCCCTTGCCGAGGTAGTGCCGGAGCACGCCCGAGCCGTCGAGGGCGACCAGGTCGCCGGCCTGGCTGCCCGCGAGGTCGCCGACGGCCTCGATCTGCTTGTACGTCTGCCAGCCCGAGCCGATCCGGGTGCGCTGGGCGGGCGTGGCCTGGCCGTTCACCGGCCGGTCCCGGAGGTCGTCGCGCCACAGCACGCCGGCCGCGTCCCGGGCGAGGACATCCGTGGAGCCGTTGTTCGTGTAGTCGTGCGGGTTGACCGAGCGGACCACGTTCATGAGCCAGCCCTGGTAGACCGGCTCGCCGGTGCCGTCGAGCAGCTTCGCCTCGGCCTCCACCCCGTACGAGCCGTTGGGCGCGTCCACTCCGTCGATGGTGCCGTCCCAGGTGAAGGAGAAGCGGGTGCCTTCGGCGGGGGCCTGCACGCGCGTGTGGAACGTCTGGTCCGTGGCGGTGTGGGTGAGCGTGACGTCCAGGTAGGCCTCGCGGTGCGACAGGGTCCATCCCAGCGTCACCTCGCCGCCGGTCTGGTCGAGGTTCACCGTGTCGGGGACGTGGGTCTGCTCGATCTTCAGGTCGACCAGCCGGCCCTCGTCGGCCACCTTGGTGACCGAGCCCGAGCCGGAGCCCGCGTCGGCGGCGAAGGCGGCCGGGGCGGTGGCCAGCGTGCCGGCGCCGAGGGCGGTGACGGCGAGAACGGCCGTGACGGCCAGAGCGGGACGGTTACCGGTGGAGCGGAACTGCAAAGTGAACCCCCACGAGAAGATCGGACACGGACGTGCCGCGCCCGATCAGACTCGTGATCGGGTCGAGTGGTTGTACGGGAGTTACGGGAGTTACGGGAGTTCCAGGCATCGGTGCTCAGTTGACCCGCGCACCGCCCACGCACGGCCAACGGAAACGGACAAGGCCCCCAACCGGCGGAGAAACCGCAGGTGGGGGCCTTGATCACGCAAGAAGTTACTTCTTGCCCTGGTTCTTGCTCCGGCCTGGGGCTCTGTCTGGCTGATGCCCTCTGACCTGCGGCTCAGCCGTCATCGGTTGTCACCGTTGGCCGCCCTCGATCGCCCTCCCACGGCCCAGAGACGGCCCGAGGACCCTGCTGGTTGGACCCTAGTGTCCTGAGTCTTAAGTTCCCATAGAGTTGGACGTATGACGCGTCCGGGACCGAAGCTTGCGCCGCTGGATC
>NZ_JAUPWM010000446.1:0-274 GCF_032436795.1 Streptomyces sp. P9(2023) | reverse complement strand
CTCTAGCGCATGGTGCATTTGCAAATCCGCGAAGTCGTGGCGCGCCAACCGCGTAATCGCTGTCACATCGATACGATAAAGGGGGATTGCATAGCCGCCAATGCCGGGGAACAGCGATTCATCATGAGACATCGACAGCAACAAGCCCTTATTGGCCAGCAAAGCGCACGCACTATCCACAATCTCTGCATCGATCTGCATGCGCTGCAACAAATGAAAGCGCGCCATTACCGCTGACGACAATTGCCGATGTTCACCAAAGAGCGGCAGAGCA
>NZ_JAUPWM010000445.1:0-274 GCF_032436795.1 Streptomyces sp. P9(2023) | reverse complement strand
TTTAAAAATACGATAATCACCGCGACCGGTGTGATCCAGCGTATCGCAAAACGCCAAACCTGATACACACTGGTTGTGGTTGCCAACTCTTCTGCACTAACCTTTTCAGGCATAATCCAGCCAATAAAGATGGCAATAAACAGGCCGCCGATAGGTAGCATAATCGCAGAGGTCAGATAGTCTTTAAGCTCAAAGAAACTGCTGATTGGTTTACCCAATATATTCCACTCAAAGGTTGCCCAACCGGCACCAGCAAACGAAAATACGGTTAAAA
>NZ_JAUPWM010000444.1:0-274 GCF_032436795.1 Streptomyces sp. P9(2023) | reverse complement strand
ATCAGGAGCCGGTGTGTAATAGGATCGATCATTCCCCGGATCGTTCAAGGGAATGTGTCCACCGAGCAGATCACTGACCTCAAGGATTTTCAGCACACCACCTTTGAACGGCTCCCCGCCAAGATCGCTGATATAGCGATATGGTTGGTCACTGTCAGCGGACTGTGCAAAGTCACGCTTGAGATGGTAATTGGTGATGTGCTCATGTTGCTCAACCAGAAGCTCATTCGTTTTCAAGGGAAAGCGTGTATAGAGCTTCAGGAGAGAGTTGTTG
>NZ_JAUPWM010000443.1:0-275 GCF_032436795.1 Streptomyces sp. P9(2023) | reverse complement strand
CATCTCCGCAAGCCATTATCTCATCAATGCCAATCCCTAATAGGTCAGCTAAACGAACCAATGCATCACCTTTGCTGACACCCTTAGGTAAGACTTCAAGTAAGATAGGGCGAGATTTGACAGTTGTATAGCTAGCAAAAAATTCTGCTGGTAAATTTTCCGTGCGTTGGTCTAACAGTTCTTGGTCAGTACAGATAACTGCTTTATTAAACCGATGTCCCTCTTCAAAATCATCAGGATTCCGCTTTAGAAAAGATAGGATTTCCATAATTTGA
>NZ_JAUPWM010000442.1:0-275 GCF_032436795.1 Streptomyces sp. P9(2023) | reverse complement strand
GGTTTCAACTCCGGTGCGCCGGAAGTATAGAATCCGGCATCGTAATACCAGCGAGTAGAACTCAAGTTGACATACGTTGGCCGATTTACCCGTCGAGCCAATGTAAGCTCTACTCTATGTTTGGGATGAGGAGTAAGCGTTACTGCTAAATGCGGGAAGAGATTGGCACTATTCCAGACACGGGATTTACCGTGGGTAGTCTGCGAAGCTCTCATGTATTCGAAGCGTAGTCCACCGTCTATGGCAAAACCTTTCCACTGTCTTGTAGCCGACAC
>NZ_JAUPWM010000441.1:0-275 GCF_032436795.1 Streptomyces sp. P9(2023) | reverse complement strand
TAAATAAAGGGATAACCGAGCCTGAAGAGCCCAATACATTACCAAAGCGAACCATACAAAAACGCGTGCCACGGGCTTTTTGCGCTTCTTGCTGGGCTAAAGCTTGCAATCCTAATTCTGCCATACGTTTAGTGGTGCCCATGACATTCGTTGGCCGCACCGCTTTATCGGTTGAGATAAGGACAAAAGATTCAACGTTGGCTTCAATCGCGGCTCTGGCGCAATAATAAGTGCCAAACACATTATTACGTACCCCTTCAACCACATTGTACTCA
>NZ_JAUPWM010000440.1:0-275 GCF_032436795.1 Streptomyces sp. P9(2023) | reverse complement strand
CCCGCCTTGATGGCGTTGAACAAATCGTCGTCGGGGATCAGACAGAGACGCTGATCCCAAGGCTTGTAGCGGGGCGTGAAGTGGGTCTCCACATCGAAGTCGGGGCCCAGCGCCTCGCGCACGAGCCCCACTAAGCGCTCCTTGGTCTTTTCCGGGTTCTTGCGCGCCAAGTTGAAGAAGAATTGCTGCAGCAGCACGTTGCGCCAGCGCACCAGGCTGTAGGCGAGCTTGGCCGGCAGATGGGCGCGCAGCCAGTTGGCCAGGGCGTCCTCGGC
>NZ_JAUPWM010000439.1:0-275 GCF_032436795.1 Streptomyces sp. P9(2023) | reverse complement strand
GAAGGCGACTATTTTCACCCAGACCTCTATCAAGCCTACATGGACTATCACCAAGAGAAATGTAACCGAGGTGAGCAAAAGTTAGCAACGTGGGCTAGCGCAAAGAGGATGTTGAGTTTCTTTCTTACATCCCAGAACCGCAGCCTAGAAGCGAAGGGACTAAAGTCCATCAAAGGGCAAAAAAAAGACACCGAATCCCACAAAGGGATTGATGTTTCTGGTGAGTTCAAACCGTTAGTTCGATGTTTCATTGCTGCTTTTGGTCAATTTAGAAA
>NZ_JAUPWM010000438.1:0-275 GCF_032436795.1 Streptomyces sp. P9(2023) | reverse complement strand
ACGGGTTGCACTTCTTCACTAAGATAGGCTTTCATCTCAGCGGCTGGGGTCTTCTTCTTCCCCGGAGCCTTGTGCAAGGAAAGGATCATCGCAGCCTCATCGGCAATACCGAAGGGGTCGAGATATTCCTTCCTTGTCAGGTCGGCATTAATGGTAGGGGATAGAACACAGAGGACAGGATTACTCTCCTCATTATACAGGTAATATTTCATGACCTATCCAGTGATGATGCGGGAAGCCAGATAATAGAAAATGAGTTCTTCAGTTTCCTTGAA
>NZ_JAUPWM010000437.1:0-275 GCF_032436795.1 Streptomyces sp. P9(2023) | reverse complement strand
AAAAACGAGATAAAACCTGTCACAATATTAGCCGCTGTTGTAATTAACGTTGGAATAGCCTGTAAAATACCAGTGCCAATACTAGTTAAAATTTGTACACCAGTTGCTAAAAAAGTGGGCAAATTTGTTGTAATCCACGTCATAATACCAGTTAAAATGCCTTGAAAAGACGTTAAAAATGTTGGTATTCCAGTAGTGATACCTGTTGCCAATTGCGTTAGCATAGATTGCCCTGCGGATAAAAATTGTGGCGCTGCAGTTTGAATAAACGTGAC
>NZ_JAUPWM010000436.1:0-275 GCF_032436795.1 Streptomyces sp. P9(2023) | reverse complement strand
CGACACTTTCCGTCTGTTCGCGCAACCGGTTCACCCGGTATGCACGCGAAACAAAGGCTATCAGGAGATCTTGATACGCCTGGAAGAGCATGGCCAGTTGATTGCCCCCGGAAGCTTCTTACCCGCGGCACAACGCTATCACTTCATGCCACGTATCGACCGCTGGGTCATTCGCAACACGCTCGCCTGGCTGAGCGACCGCTATCGCAGCGCGGAGCCCGACGCCATTGGCCACTGGGGCATCAACCTGTCGGGCGATTCGTTATCCGATAGCG
>NZ_JAUPWM010000435.1:0-275 GCF_032436795.1 Streptomyces sp. P9(2023) | reverse complement strand
CGATCTCGTCCACGGTGCTTCGCCTGATAAAGCGCCTGGTCTGCCATCTTGATCAGCGAATGTCGGCTGTCGGTATGCTCGGGATACGCCGCAATACCGCACGAAAGCGTGATGTAGCCCAACGGTTGCTGGTGATGGAACAGGGCATGGGTACGCAGCGTCTGCAACAGCTCGTTGGCCCGTCGTTCGGCTTCATCCAGGTCGGTCACCGGCAGCAGCGCCACGAACTCCTCCCCACCCAGGCGGCACACCACATCGCTCCCGCGAAAGCAGCG
>NZ_JAUPWM010000434.1:0-276 GCF_032436795.1 Streptomyces sp. P9(2023) | reverse complement strand
AACTCCTCCGTGCCACTGTCGTCATGGGTGCGTACCACGATGGGCAAGGTAGGGACGGTGTCGTGCACGTAGCGAAGTGTCTGTAAGGTGGCAGTGCGGTCATCATGACTGATGATCAACAGGTTCGAGCGGCTCAGGCCGATACTCTCCAGCTCGGTGGGGTCCGATGCATCGCCGTAGAAAACCGGATGTCCTGCCAAGCGAGCCTCTTTGAGGATGGTCGGGTCCATGTCCAGTGCCACGAAATCGATCGACTCGCTCTCCAGGAACCGGCTG
>NZ_JAUPWM010000433.1:0-276 GCF_032436795.1 Streptomyces sp. P9(2023) | reverse complement strand
ATTATGGGTGCTGGCCACGGGCGTCATCCTGATCGTTCCGCTGCGCCCTGAAAGCCTGCCTACTCAAATCACGGCGGTGGTGGTCGCTACCATGGCGTTTTTTCTGTTGATCCCTAATCTGCTCACCGTGGCGCTGTCCGCTAGCCTGTTCTTGAATATTGGATTTCTTTTGGCGGCACTGCAATTTACGGGTATCGATGCCATTGTTGCATTGCGTATTGCGCTGCTATTGATCATGGGCGTCGTGGTGGGGTTCTGCGCCCTGTTGCGCCTGGA
>NZ_JAUPWM010000024.1:0-90821 GCF_032436795.1 Streptomyces sp. P9(2023) | reverse complement strand
CCGACTCGTCGCGACCAACGTGAAGAAACTCGTCAATAACAACTCGAACTGACATGAACAGGATCACGAGACACTAGGACACCTTGAGGCGGCGTGCCAGACGTGGACCCTCGCGCTGGAGGATTACCCCAGTCTCCAATCCGGACGGGCGGACGAACGGATTCAGACCATGCACAGCCGCATTCGACCCTTCTTGAAGAATCATGCCGCCCGTGACCTCTTCGAACGAGCCCGCTTGGTGACCCCGGCGATCAAATGAGCCACCCGAGTTTTTTGCCTCCGTGCCGTTCTTCTGTGGCACTGGTCGGGGGTCACCCTGGTCGGGGCTCGGGCAGACGGGGGCGAACACGTTCGGTTGCCCATCCGCCCGGCTGATGCTTCGCGGTCTCGCGGTTGTGGCACGCCGCACACAGCGGACGGAGCATGTGCCACGCGTCCGGATCGGGCACGCGCGCCACCAGCGAACGGCGCGAGTCGGGGAAGTGGTCAGCCACGGTCGCCGGCTTGGTGCACAGCCCGCGCCACGGGTGCGCATACAGGTAGCGGCACTGGATGTTCGGCCACCGACGCCCGTACGCGCTCGTCCCTGGTGTCTCCCGCAGTGCATTCGCCTCACGCTCGTGTGCGGCACAGCGACCGCCGCGCGCAGCGGCTCAGGGCACCCGGGTACCGAGCACGGGGGGGGCTTACGCGGCATGGGGCACTCCTTGGCATCTGTGTAGTGGTCCAACCGCAGGTCTCGACGGCGACAGCGATGGCGTGATCAGCGCGATATGCAGTGGGGGCAGCGTCGCCCCCTTGGAGCACCTCAGCGCCCAGGTCATCACTGATCCCGGCAACTCAAACTCGCGATGCGGGATGGGGTCTCGGCTGATGTCGGCCCGGTCATCTCCCATCGCGGCATAGCGTCGACTCGACCGGACGCCTCATGTCGTGACGTTGTGTCCTTTCTTCGACCGACGTCACGCAATGGCGCGCGACAGGAGGTAGAGGACATGCAAACCAACCTGATCGAAGCCCAGCGAGAGGACTGCGAACCGTGACTACGACCCGCAGGGAGGACATCAACAAGCAGCTCCCGCACTTCGAACTTCGCTGCGGCGGACTGCACTTAACCGTGCAGCGCATTCCCGGATGGCTGGTCGTTCTGATCACCACGGCGGGCGGGGCCGCGGGGACCTGGTGGGCCCAGCGCTAGGCGGCGCTCGCCTCGAACTCCGTGGTTGAGCTGGTGGCACTCCCGGCACAGCACCTGAACGTTGCCGTCCGTGTCGGTCCCTCGCATCCCGAGGGGCCGCACATGGTCCACGTCCACGCCCGAACGGGGAAGTCGTTCAAGCACCAGTCACACCACGCGTGCCCTTGCGCTCGGTAGCTCGGCGGCGCAGTGCACCAGCATCGTTCCGGGTCGCTCGTCGTCGGCTCCGCCTGGTCGTCGTTCTCGTCGTGCCCGCCCCCGGGCTCGAACCGCCTCTGATCGAGCACCCACCTCGTGCTCCGCCTCACACTGGCGCCCGCGGCGGAATGAACGCGGCGGGGGCGGGCGTTTTCGCTCTCGGAACACCCCCCGAACCCGGAGAGAAGCAACAACATGCGCGTCGAGATCTGGAGCGACATCGCTTGCCCGTGGTGCTACATAGGCAAGGCCCGCTTCGAGAAGGGGCTCGCTGCCTTTGGC
Organism: Streptomyces sp. P9(2023); assembly: GCF_032436795.1. Taxonomy (NCBI): domain Bacteria; kingdom Bacillati; phylum Actinomycetota; class Actinomycetes; order Kitasatosporales; family Streptomycetaceae; genus Streptomyces; species Streptomyces sp. P9(2023). The sequence goes on along the minus strand of NZ_JAUPWM010000024.1, from coordinate 89,143 downwards.
CATCGTGACGAGATCGAGGTCGTGCACCGGTCCTTCGAGCTCGATCCGGACCGGGCCAAGGGCGACACCGCGCCGGTGCTCGACATGCTGGCGAAGAAGTACGGGCGGACCCTGGACGAGGCCCGTGCCATGGAGGCGCACGTCGCCTCCAACGCGCACTCCGAGGGGCTCGGGTACCGCACCGAGGGACGCGACCACGGCAACACCTTCGACATCCACCGTCTGCTCCACCTCGCCAAGGAGCGCGGCCGGCAGAACGAGCTGCTCGACCTCGCCTACCGCGCCAACTTCGCCGAGGAGCGGTCCGTCTTCGACGCCGAGACGCTCGTCCTGCTCGCGGTCGAGGCCGGTCTCGACGAGGCCGAGGTCCGTGCCGTGCTCGCCGACGAGACCGCGTACGCGGACGCCGTACGGGTGGACGAGCGCGAGGCGGCCGAACTCGGCGCGAACGGTGTGCCGTTCTTCGTCCTCGACCGGCGCTACGGCATCTCCGGCGGCCAGCCCGCCGAGGTCTTCACCCAGGCCCTGGAACAGGCCTGGCAGGGCCGCACCGTCCTCCAGCCGGTCGGCGGCGGCGCGGCGGTCGGCGACGCCCCGGCCTGTGACGTCGACGGGAACTGTGAGGTCTGAGGCCCCAGACAACCGCTCCGACCTGGGTTTATAAGCGATTATTTGGGATTCTTCTTGATCTCTCGTGATTGACGTGAGGTCGGGGGAAGCCCAGGCTGATGCCATGGATGACTCGGATCTCATGCAACCCCTCGGCGGAGCCGAATTCGCGCCGCAGCAGACGTATCTGAACACTTCCGCCTGCGCGCTGCTGCCGCGCCGCACGATCGAGGCGGTCGCCCTGCTCTGCGAGGAGACCGCGGCCGGACGCCCGGAGGGAGCCGGCAGCTTCGACATCGTGGACGAGGCACGGGCCACGTACGCCCGGCTCGTGTCCGTCCACCCCGACCGGGTCGCTGTCGGCAGTTCCGTCTCCGTGCATGTCGGGATGATCGCGCAGTCGATGCCGGCGGGAGCCGAGATCCTCTTCCCCGAGGGTGACTTCTCCTCCGTGATCACGCCGTTCACGATCCGCGGCGACCTCAAGACGCGCTTCGTACCGCTGGAGCGGCTCGCCGAGTCCATCGGCCCCGAGACCGCGCTCGTCGCCTTCTCTTCCGTCCAGTCGGCCGACGGCCGGACGGCCGACTTCGCGGCGGTACGGGCCGCGGCGGCCGCGCACGGCGCCCGAACGCTCCTCGACGCCACCCAGTCGGCGGGCTGGCTGCCGCTGTGCGCGGGGGAGTGGGACTTCACGGTGGCCGGCGGGTACAAGTTCCTGCTCTGCCCGCGCGGCGCGTCCTTCCTCACCGTCACGGAGGAGGCGCAGGACACGATGGTCGCGATCCACGCGGGCTGGGTCACCGGCGAGGAGCTGTGGAGCAACAGCTACGGGCCCGTGCGCGAACTGGCCCGCTCCGCACGGCGGTACGACGAGCCGCCGGCGTTCCTCTCGTACCACGGGGCAGCCCGTTCGCTCGCCCTGCTCGAAGAGATCGGGATCGAGCGGATCGAGGCCCACAACAAGGCCCTCGCCGCCCGCTTCCGCGCCGGGCTCGTGGACCTGGGCCACGCCCCGGTGCCGGACGTCTCCGGAGTCGTGGGCGTCCCGGGCCTCGGCGACCGGCAGCCCGACCTGCTGGCCGCCGGCGTCCTGATGTCCGCCCGCGCGGGCAAGCTGCGGGCCTCATTCCACCTCTACAACGGCCCGGCCGATGTCGACCGCGTCCTGGAGGTCCTGGCCGGCTGACGGCCCCTGCGAGGCGGGGCCCGGTTCGTGCCCCGCCTCGTGGCCCTACGGGCAGGAGTCGTGCTCCGTCGCCGCCCCGCAGAGGTTTCCCTCGACCTTGGCCAGCAGACGGCTCAGTTCCGCCCGTTCGTCCGGCGTGAGACCGGCCAGGGTGTACTCCTCCAGGCCCGTCCACGCGTCCGCGACCCCCCGCCGCAGCGCGCCCTCGTCGTCCGCCGCCTCGACCAGGACCGCGCGGCGGTCGGTCGGGTCCGGCGTACGGCGGACATGGCCGCTCTGCTCCAGCCGCTGGAGCATCTTCGTGATCGTCGAGGGGTCCAGGCCCATCGCCTTGATCAGCTCCGACTGGCGCACGGGCCCGCAGTCCCACAGGCACATCATCAGGAACTCCTGGCCCGGGAAGAGCCCGACCTCCTTGAGCAGTCGCCCCGCCGCGATCCGGTGCAGCCGGGCCACCCGGGAGATCCCGTGGCTCACCGGCCCGCCCCGTGCGACGGACGGCAGCAGACCCGCGGCGGCGGGGTCCGACGGGACCGGGGACGGGGAGTCCGAGGTGATCGCGGACGCGGTGTCCGAGGGAGGTTGGGACGGGGACTCGGGCGGCATCGCTGGCTCCTCGGAACGGGTGATGTCCCCAGATTACCTTGGTCGGCCAAGTAATGGGTTACAGTGGCGTCAGGCCACATACTTGGCCGACCACATAAATTCTTCGGAGTCCGTCATGACCACTGCCTTCGACCCGATCGACCTCGCCGGCGCCCGGCTCGCCAACCGCATCGCCATGGCCCCGATGACCCGCAGCCGTGCCCATGCCGCGGAGCGCACCCCCTCGGCCCTGACCGCCGAGTACTACGCCCAGCGCGCCTCCGCCGGTCTGATCGTCACCGAGGGGATCCAGCCCTCGGCCGTCGGCCAGGGATACCCGAACACCCCCGGTCTGCACAGCGCCGAGCAGACCGCCGCCTGGCGCGTGGTCACCGACGCCGTCCACGCCCGGGGCGGCACGATCTTCGCCCAGCTCATGCACACCGGCCGGATCGGCCACCCCGACCTCCTCGACGGCGACCTCCACCCGGTCGGCCCGTCCGCCGTCCGCGCCGACGGGCAGGTCTACACCCACGACGGCATGAAGGACTTCGTCACCCCGCGCGAGCTGACCGCCGACGAGGTGCGCTCCACCGTCGCCGAGTACGCGGCCGCCGCACGCAACGCGGTGGAAGCGGGCTTCGACGGGGTCGAGATCCACGGCGCCAACGGCTACCTCGTCCACCAGTTCCTCGCCGCCGGCTCCAACCACCGCACCGACGAGTGGGGCGGCTCCGTCGAGAACCGGATCCGGTTCGCCGTCGAGGTGGTGAAGTCGGTCGCCGTCGAGATCGGCCCCGAGCGCACCGGGCTGCGCATCTCCCCGGCCAACACCTACAACGGCATCAAGGAGACCGAGTCGGAGGAGACGTACACGGCGCTGGTCGCGGCGATCGACCCGATCGGCATCGCGTACCTGCACGTCCTGGAGGCCGTCCCGGAGGTCCGTGAGCTGACCCTGGCCCTGCGCAAGCAGTTCTCCGGCACCTTCGTCCTCAACCCGGCGACCGAGGGCCCGACCGGCGCCGAGTCGCTGGCCCTGATCGAGGACGGGACCGCCGACATGGTCGCGTACGGCGCGCTGTTCATCGCCAATCCCGACCTGCCTGCCCGGCTGAGGAACGACGGCCCGTACAACACCCCGGACCGCACCTCCTTCTTCGGCGGCGACCACCGCGGATACACGGACTACCCGGCACTGTGAGGGGCCTGCGGGGGCCCGAGGGGCCCCCGCACCCGGCCTCACCGCACCGGCGTGAAGTCCCGTGCCCCGATGAACTCCGGCCGCCGTACCGGCGCCGCGAACGGCTCGACCGCCGCGTTCTCCACGCTGTTGAAGACGATGAAGACGTTGCTGCGCGGATACGGCGTGATGTTGTCGCCCGAGCCGTGCATCGCGTTGCAGTCGAACCAGGTCGCCGACCCCGCCCGGCCGGTGAAGAGCCGGATGCCGTGCGCGTCCGCGAGCGAGGTCAGCGCCTCGTCCGACGGGGTGCCCGCGTCCTGCATCTGCAGCGAGCGCTTGTAGTTGTCCTTCGGCGTCGCGCCCGCGCAGCCCAGGAACGTCCGGTGCGAGCCCGGCATGATCATCAGGCCGCCGTTGGTGTCGTGGTTCTCGGTCAGCGCGATCGACACCGACACCGTGCGCATGCGCGGCAGCCCGTCCTCCGCGTGCCAGGTCTCGAAGTCCGAGTGCCAGTAGAACCCGGAGGCGCCGAAGCCCGGCTTCACGTTGATACGGGACTGGTGGACGTACACGTCCGAGCCGAGGATCTCGCGGGCCCGGCCCACCACCCGCTCGTCCCGGACCAGTTGGGCGAAGACCTCGCTGATCCGGTGCACCTCGAAGACGGACCGTACGGTCGCCGACTTCGACTCGACGATCGCGCGCGGATCGGACCGTACGGCCGGGTCGGCGACCAGCCGGTCCAACTCGCGCCGGTACACGGCCACTTCGTCGTCGCCGAGCAGCTCCGGCTCGACGAGGAAGCCGTCCCGGTCGTACGACTCCAGGCCCGGCGCGTCGCCCCACACCACCGGGTCCCGGCGCGGGGTGAGCACCTCGGAGGCGCCCCGGGTCGGGTACAGGTCGGTGCGTTCCGTGCGTTCCGTACGTACCTCGGTCATGATCAGCCCTCCTCCGTGAGCAGGGGATACACCCCGTTGGCGTCGTGGTCCTCCCGCCCGGTGACCGGCGGGTTGAAGACGCAGACGCAGCGGAAGTCGGTCCTGGGACGGAGCGTGTGCCGCTCGTGACCGTCGAGCAGGTACATCGTGCCCGGTTCGATCCGGTGCTTCTCGCCGGTCTCGTCGTTCGTCAGCTCGGCCTCGCCCTCGACGCACAGGACGGCCTCGATGTGGTTGGCGTACCACATGGACGTCTCGGTGCCCGCGTAGAGCACGGTCTCGTGGAGCGAGAAGCCGACGCGCTCCTTGGCGAGGACGATCCGCTTGCTCTCCCAGGTGCCGGAGGCGGCCCGCACATGGCGTTCGGTGTTCTCGATGTCCTTGAACGATCGGACGATCACGGTGGTACAACTCCCTTTCGGTTACCGGTTCTTCGGGTGGTTCAGGCGGTCTCGCGGACCGCGCGGGACAGCGTGCGCAGCCCCTCGTCCAGCTCCTCCGGGGTGACGGTCAGCGGCGGGAGGAGCTTGACGACCTGGCTCTCCGGGCCCGAGGTCTCCAGCAGGAGCCCCAGCTCGAAGGCGCGGGCGCAGACCTTCGAGGCCCGGGTCCGGTCGGCGAACTCCAGGCCCCACACCAGGCCACGGCCCCGGTAGTGGGCGCCGTCGGCCGAGTTCTCCTCGCAGAGCGCGAGCAGCGCCTGCTCGACCTGCTCGCCGCGTGCCAGGGTCTGCTTCTCCATCTGGCCGTCGGCCCAGTACGTGTCGAGCGCGGCGGCGGCGGTGACGAAGGCCGGGTTGTTGCCCCGGAAGGTGCCGTTGTGCTCGCCGGGCTCCCAGACGTCCAGCTCCGGCCGGAACAGGCAGAGCGACATCGGCAGCCCGTAGCCGCTGATCGACTTCGACAGCGTGACGATGTCCGGGGTGATGCCGGCCTCCTCGAAGGAGAAGAACGCGCCGGTACGGCCGCAGCCCATCTGGATGTCGTCGACGATCAGCAGCATGTCCTGGCGCCGGCACAGGTCGGCGAGCGCGCGCAGCCACTCCGGGCGGGCCACGTTGATGCCGCCCTCGCCCTGGACCGTCTCCACGATCACCGCGGCCGGCTTGTTGAGGCCGGAGCCCTGGTCGTCGAGGAGCCGCTCGAACCAGAGGAAGTCCGGTACCTGACCGTCGAGATAGTGGTCGAACGGCATCGGCGTGCCGTGCACCAGCGGAATGCCCGCCCCGGCCCGCTTGAAGGCGTTGCCGGTGACGGCGAGCGAGCCGAGCGACATGCCGTGGAAGGCGTTGGTGAACGAGACCACCGACTCGCGGCCCTTCACCTTCCGCGCCAGTTTCAGCGCGGACTCGACGGCGTTGGTGCCGGTCGGCCCCGGGAACATCACCTTGTACGGCAGGGAGCGCGGCTTCAGCACGACCTCCTGGAAGGTCTCCAGGAAGGTCCGTTTGGCGGTGGTCGCCATGTCGAGACCGTGGGTGATCCCGTCGCGCTCCAGATAGTCGATCAACGCCCGTTTCAGCACGGGGTTGTTGTGGCCGTAGTTCAGCGAGCCGGCGCCCGCGAAGAAGTCGAGGTAGTCGTGGCCGTCCTCGTCGGTGAGGCGGGCGCCGTGCGCGCGGTCGAAGACGGTGGGCCAGCCGCGGCAGTAGCTGCGCACCTCCGACTCCAGGGTCTCGAAGACGCTCAGTTCGGGCGGGGTGATGGTCACAGCGAAGCTCCGGGGGAGTGGAAGGGGCCGATGCGGTACAGGACTTCGGGCTGGTGGGCGGCGTCGCCCTCGACGGTCTCGGGGAACAGGCCCCCGTCGAAGAGGACTTCGCGCTCCAGGGGGAGCCCGTGCCGGGTGGCGTAGGCGGTGAAGAGCCGGTCCGAGGGCGTGTTGTCGGGCGTCACCGTGGTCTCGACCTCGTCCGGGGCGACCCGGGCGGTCAGCGCGTCGAGGAGTACCCCAGCGAGGCCGCGGCCGCGGTGGGACTCGTCGACGGCGATCTGCCATACGACGAGGGTGCCGGGGCGGTCGGGGCGCAGGTACCCGGTGACGAAGGCGACCGGCTCACCGTCGTCGGCGGTGCGCGCGACCAGCGAGGTGGCGGCGAAGTCGCGGCACCACAGCAGGTAGCTGTACGAGGAGTTCAGGTCCAGCACCCGGGAATCGCGGGCGATACGCCAGATCGCGGCTCCGTCCTCCACGCGTGGGCTTTCCAGTGTCATGGCTGCTTGTGCTGCGGTCATGGCGAGGGAATTTACCGATCGAATTCCCGAATTGCATGTGGCGGAGGGGTGGGCGGGGGAGGTTGAATGTGTTATTCGCGCGGGCGCGAATCGATGCCCTTTTGCCCGTATAAGTCCGGGCAAAAGGGGCGGGGTGTGGAGTCCGTCACAAGCGCGGAATGCGCCGGAAGTACTGACGAAATCTTGGCGTTTAGGGTCCGGGAAACCGGGCAGAAGAAAAGCGGTAGGTGTACGGGGAATTCGCGCGAATAAGGTGCGCGAATAATGCGCGTGAATGGGGCGCTCGAATGGGCGCGGGTATGGGGCGCCGGATGCGCGCGCGAAAAGGCGGGGCTGATTTGCGCGGACGGCCACGCCGCGGAGGTCGTGCCGTATCCGCCCCGGGGCGGATATGTGCGACGGGAGGGCCCAGGGGCCGATCTGGCCGACGGGAGGGCCAGGGGTCGACCTGCGCGGCGGGAGCCCGGGGACGGTTTACGCGGCGGGGACCCCGAGGCCGGTGTGCGCGACGGGCGGGGCCCGGGCCGCTATGCGTGACGGGAGTCCTGGGGTCGAACTACGCGACGGGCGGGCCCCGATGCCGATGTGCGCGATGGGAGGGCTCCGGGGCCGATCTGCGCTGACGGGGCGAGACCCTGGGCCGGTGTGTGCGACGGGCGGGGCCCGGGCCGCTATACGCGACGGGAGTCCCGGGGCCGATGTGCACGACGGGACGGCTCCGGGGTCGGTGTGTGCGACGGGGCGGGCCCTTGGGCCGGTGTGTGCGACGGGCGGGGCCCGGGGGCGCTTAACGCGACGGGAGTCCTGGGGTCGAACCACGCGACGGGCGAGCCCCTGGGTCGGTGTGTGCGACGGGCGGGGCCCGTTGGTGCCGCCCGTCGCTGTCGCGTCCCTCGTCCGTCGCCGGGCGCTCTAACCCCACGCCTCCGTGGCCGCGCGCCGCGCGCCCTCCAGGTCCACCGTCCGGCCCGTCCCGCCGAGCGCCGCGCCCAGCGCCGCCAGCGAGGACTGGACGGCGCCCGGGGTCGCGTCCACGCCGTAGTGGTTGACCCGGATCATCTCCTTCGACAGCGCCCCGCCGCCCGCGATCAGCGGCAGCGACGGGTCCGCCGCCAGCGCCTCGGCGACCAGCTCCGAGGCGTCCACGCCCGCCGGTACGCGCAACGTCGTCGCGACCGGGGCCGCGTCCTTCGCCTCCTGGACGTACGGCTCCAGACCGCCGCCGAGGGCCAGCGTGCCCGCGCGGGTCGCGGCCGCGGCGGACGCGTGACGGGCCATCAGCGCGTCGAGGCCCTCGGACTCGATCCGCTCCACGCACGCCTCCAGCGCCAGCATCTCCAGCTGCGCCGGCGCGTGCAGCAGCGCCTTCCGGCCGCCGTCGATCCAGCGCTCCTTCCAGTCCAGGAGGGAGAGGTACGAACGGCGCGGCGCCCGCGGGTTGGCGGCGAACCGTTCCCACGCCCGCTCGCTCACCGACACCGCCGAGACGCCCGCCGGACCGCCCATCGCCTTCTGCGCGCCGATGATGCACATGTCCACGCCCCACGCGTCCGGCAGCACCGGCTCCGCGCCGATCGACGCCACCGCGTCGAGGTAGAACAGCGCGCCGTGCGCCCGTACGACCTCACCGATCTCGGCGACCGGATTGGTGTTGCCGGTCGCCGCCTCCGCGTGCACCAGGGAGACGAAATCGATCGCCGGATGCTCGGCGAGCGCCCGCTCCACCTGGGCCGCCGTCACCGCCGCGTGGAAGGGCACCTCCAGGTCCACGACCGTGGCGCCGCAGTCCCGCAGCCAGTTGCCGAAGGTCTGACCGTACGGACCGGTGACGATGTTCAGCGCGGTCGAGCCGGGCCGTGCCCCGCTGCGGATGCAGCCCTCCAGCGGCAGCAGCGCCTCGCCCTGGGTGATCACCACGTCCTGCTCGGTGGAGAGCAGGGCGGCGACCCGCCGCTCGATGGACGCGAAATGCGCGGCGGTCAGCGGGGCCAGGTCCAGCAGCGGATGTGTCACGGTCACGGTGGTGCCTTCTTCGGAGGGAGGGTCGAGCGTCGGTTCAGGGTACCGAGCCGGCTCGCGACGGCTTCGGACGTGCGCCCCACGTCGGACCCGTGACTGGTACGCGCGCCCCTACGTCGTACGCGCGCCCCTACGTCGTACGCACGCCCCTACTTCGTACGCGCGCCCCTGATTCGGGCGTGATCCCCCTTCGTACTCGACCTACCCGAAACCGCCCATCGAGCGCGTACAACCCTGACGGGGCATCCGGTGTCGAACAGGGCGACGGACAAGGGGCGGGCCCTTTCCGGACACCCCCGCAGCCGCCTGGATCCTCGCCAGCATCCAGGAGCCGCTCCATGCGCAAGCACCGCATCGCCGCCCTCACCGCCGCGACCTTCCTCCTCACCGCCGGCGCGGGCCTCCTCACCGCGCCCGCCGCCCACGCCGGAGTCCCCGGCTCCACCCGCGCCGACGACCGTAACTGCGACTTCGACGGCGACGGTTACGACGACGTCCTCGTCGGCGCGCCCGGCGCGACCGTCGGCGGCAAGCGCGGCGCCGGTCTCGTGACCGTCCAGTACGGCTCGGCCAAGGGCATCGGTACGACCCGCGCCGCCGTCATCGGCCAGAACACCGCGGGCGTGCCCGGCGGCGCCGAGACCGGGGACGCCTTCGGTCAGGCCGTCGCCACCGGCGACCTGGACGGGGACGGCTACGACGACGCGATCGTCGGCGTCCCCGGCGAGGACATCGGCACCCTGGCCGACACCGGCGGTGCCCTGATCCTCTGGGGCTCGCCGAAGGGACTCGTCGGCAGCCACAGCCAGGGCCTCTCCTCCCTGCGGGTCCCACGGCCGGGGCCCGCTTCGGCTCGGCCTTCGCCGCCGCCCGCTTCACCGCCGAGACCCCGGGTGACCAGTTGATCGCCCTGGACGGCAAGGGTGCGGAGCGGCACCAGTTCGCCGCCGCCCCGCAGCCGGGCGCGTCCGCCCGCCAGGACCGGGCGACGGCGCTGAACCACTCCTCCCTCAAGGCCGCGGCCGAGTGGCGCGACATCTCGGCACGGTCGCTCACCACCGGCGACTACGACCGCGACGGCTTCGCCGACCTCGTGATCAGCGGGGTCACCACCGGCGCCGAACCGGGCCACGGCTGGTCCTGGTACCTCTCCGGTCACGCGGACGAACTCCTCTTCGAGCGCGAGCTGCGCGGCGGACCGGTCGCCGCCTCCGGGGACATCGACGGAGACGGCTACGACGACCTCGTCACGGGCGAGCCGCACAGCCCGGACGACGGCGGCGAGTCGATGACCGGCGGGCTGGTCGGCGTCTACCTGGGCGGCCGCTCGGGACCGGCCGGCGTCGAGGGTCAGGGGACCCCGCCGCGCTGGTGGACCCAGGACTCCCCGGGCGTTCCGGGCAGCTCCGAGCGCGGCGACGGCTGGGGCTCCGACCTCTCCGTCGCCGACACGAACGGTGACGGTTACGCGGACGTGGCGATCGGCGCGCCCGAGGAGGACAACGGCACGGTCGCCGACGCGGGCATGGTGACCGTCCTGCGCGGCACGCGTTCCGGGCTCACCGCCACCGGCGCCCAGTGGTGGACGCAGGACGCGCCGTCGGTGCCCGGCGCGGTGGAGCGGGCGGACCGGTTCGGCGCCCAGGTCCGGCTGGCCGACCCGAACGGCGACGGCCGCTTCGGGCTGCCGGCCGCGGCACCCGGCGAGAACACCGGTGACGGCCACATCTGGGTCTTCTCGGCGGGTACGGGAGGGCTGACGGCGGCGGGTTCGTGGACGTACTCCGCGGGCTCGCTCGGCGGACCTGCGGTGGACGCCCGCTTCGGGTCGGCGATCGACGAATGACCGAGGACTGACCGTCTTCAGCCGGGTGCCCGCCCCTCGTAGAGTGCAGACATGAGCGATCACGTGGTGCTGCATGTGAAGGGGCGGGTGCTCGTCGGCCCGGAGGACGTACGGGACGAGCTCTGGGCGGTCGACGGGCGCGTCACGTACACCCGCCCGTCCGGGGAGGCGCTGACCGTCGAGGGCTGGGCCCTGCCGGGGCTCGTCGACGCGCACTGCCACGTCGGCCTGGACCAGCACGGCCCGGTCGACGACGCCATCAGCGAGAAGCAGGCGCTGACCGACCGGGACGCGGGGGCGCTCCTGATCCGAGACGCGGGCTCGCCGTCCGACACCCGCTGGATCGATGAGCGCGAGGACCTGCCGAAGATCATCCGTGCGGGCCGGCACATCGCCCGTACCCGCCGCTACATCCGCAACTACGCCCACGAGATCGAGCCCGAGGACCTGGTGGCGTACGTGGGGCGGGAGGCCAGGCGCGGCGACGGCTGGGTCAAGCTCGTCGGTGACTGGCTCGACAGGGAGGTGGGCGATCTCGGCGCTTGCTGGCCGCGGGCCGAGGTCGAGGCGGCGATCGCCGAGGCGCACCGGCTCGGGGCCCGGGTCACGGCGCACTGCTTCGCCGAGGACTCGCTTCGGGACCTGGTGGAGGCGGGCATCGACTGCATCGAGCACGCCACCGGGCTGACGGAGGAGACGATCCCGCTCTTCGCGGAGCGGGGCGTCGCGATCGTCCCCACGCTCGTCAACATCGCGACCTTCCCGCACCTCGCGGACGGCGGTGAGGCCAAGTTCCCGCGCTGGTCGGCGCACATGCGGCGGCTGTACGAGCGCCGGTACGACACGGTCCGCTCGGCGTACGACGCGGGCGTCCCGGTCTTCGTCGGCACGGACGCGGGCGGCTCGCTCGCGCACGGACTGGTCGCGGCGGAGGTCGAGGAGCTGGTCAAGGCCGGTATCCCCCCGATCGAGGCCCTCTCGGCAACCACCTGGGCCGCCCGCACCTGGCTGCACCGCCCGTCCCTGGAGGAGGGCGCCCCGGCCGACCTCGTCGTCTACGCCGAGGACCCCCGCGCGGACGTCCGCGTGCTGGCGGCGCCGCGCAGGGTGATCGTGAACGGCCGGGTCATCGGCTGAGGGGCGGGCGGGGGTCGGGGCGGCCGTTGGGTCGACCGGGCCCCCACCCGCTGTCGTCCAGGGCTGTCGTCCAGGGCTGTCGGGCCCGGCGGGGATCGGTCCCGGCATCGACCGGCGCGGACGGGGTGCCCGCGCGGACCGGTCCCAGCACCTGGTGGTCCCGGCGCCGACCGGCCGCCTGGCGTCGGGTGGGGTCCTGCGTGGCCGGGGCCCCGGCGTCGGCGGTCGTCTGACGTCGACCGTCGCGCCCGGCCGCGCCGACCGGGCCCGGCGCCGAACGTCCACCTGGCGTCGCCTGGGTCCTGCGCGGCCGGAGGCCCATTCGCCGTCCGGCGTCGGCCGGAAGCCGCGCGTCCGGCCGACGGGGCACCGCCTCAGCGGGTGAGGAACGCCAGGCGGGCCCGCTTCTCCGGGATGAAGACCTCGGGGAGGTCGACCTCCGGCAGGAGTACCTCGGGGCCCAGTTCGAAACCCGCCCGCACCAGCCGGGCGATCGCCTTCTCGTTGGAGGCGTCCGGTTCGGCGACGACGCGGGTACGGCCGGTCAGTGCGAACTCGATCAGCGTGACGAACAGCCGGGCGGTGAAGCCCGGTTCGGGCGTCGCGGCCGGGGCGATCAGGATGTGCACCCCGATGTCGCCGGGCTCCACCTCGTAGCACTCGCTGACGCGGTCGGCCGAGGGCTCGTACGTCTGGAACAGCGCCACCGGCTCGCCGTCCCGCCGCACCAGGAAGCCGTGGTGCGTGGTGAGCGAGTCCAGGTGCGCGTAGATGTCCCGTACCTGTTCGAGCGTCGTACCGCCCATGCCCCAGAACCGCGCGCGGTCCTCGTTGACCCAGCCGTGGATGAGGGCGGCGTCGAAGTCGGGGTCGACGGGGTCGATCCGGACGGTACCGAAGCCCTCGACGGTCTGGACGTGGACCGGCCGTACGGGCTCAGTGGCGGTCGTCATGGGGGTACTCCTTGGTGAGATGGTGCCAGTCGGTGGTGACGGGGGCGAGTCCGCCCCGCAGCCACAGGGGGAGCTGGTCGCGGTGGTGGGGGTCGCCGGCCACCCCGGACGCGCCGAACGGCACGACCCAGAGGCTGCGGTCGCGGTCGGCGAGGTCCCAGACGTAGCGGGCGGCGGAGGCGCGGGCGCTGCGGTCGGTGAACCCGGGCACGCTGGACGTGGACAGCACGCAGTCGTGGTCCCCGGCGAGGCCGGGCCACAGCGCGTCGTCGTCCTCGTCGGGGAGCGCCTGCCACGGCGCGAGCCGGTGCGTGACGCCCCAGGCGGGCGGCTCGTCGCCGGCGGCGACCTCCTCCAGGGAAGCGCGGACGATCGCGGCGATGTCGGCCGCCGGTACGGGGCCGGTGACGAGCAGTGTCTCCAACGCGAAGGCCACGCGCGGCCCGAGGGCCAGCCAGGGCTGGAAGAGCGCGGGGTACGCGGCGGGCTCCCGGAGCGCCGCGAACGCCGGGTGCCCGGCGACCCGCCGGACGACGGCGCCGCGCACGGCGGCGTACAGCCCGGCGTCGACGCTGTCCGCCGCCATCCGCCGGTCCCAGTCGAGCAGCCGGGCCCGGACGGCGAGGGCGGCGGGGGAGAGGGCGGGGAGTCCGGTGTCCCCCGTGCCGTCGGCGCCGGGCTCGCGCGAGGGCCCGGCTTCGGCGGCCCCGCCGGGGGCGGCGTCGGGGTCGGGGTCTGGGCGGGCGGCGCCGGACTCGTGGGAGGGCTGGGCTTCGCCGTTCTCGCACGGGGCCGGGCCGGCGTCGCGGTGGCCGTCCGGGCGGCCGGTGCCGGGCTCGTGCGAGGGCTGGGCGTCGGTGGCCGCGCCGGGGGCCGCGCCGGGGGCCGTGCCGGCCCCGAGGTCGGCGTCCGTGGCCGCCGCGCGGACCGCCTCCAGCAGGCGGGCCGCCGAAGGGTTGTCCGTGTCGGTGTGGACGTCCGTCATCGCCTCCGGCGTCCAGGCCGTCGAGGCGGCGAGCAGGGCGTCGATCCGGGCCGCCCGGTGCGGCGGGGCGAACTCGATGCCCAGCGGCGCCGCGAGACCGCGCGCGTTGGCCATGACGGCGTGGCCCTCGACCGCCGCGCGGGGCGTCGGCTTCGCGGCGCCGTCCTGCCAGGCGTGGGCGGCCTCCCAGGCGGGCACCACCCGTACGGAGTTGGCGTGGTCACGGACCGGGACGTACCCCGCGACCCGGTGCAGCAGGCCGCCGTCCACGTCGGCCGCGTGGACGACGTTGACCGGCTCGGCCCAACGGTCGACGGCCCGGTCCACGTCCGCGACGGTCCGCGCGGCGAGCAGCTCGGGCAGCACCCCGAACCCCAACTCCCCGGTCACCCGCGGCGGATACCGCAGACTGATCGCCTCCCAGGAGCCGAGGCCCTCGGCATCGTCCACGAAGCCCGCACCCGAGGCACCGGCACCCGAACCGCCGCGTGCGGCCTCCGGCACGCCGCCGCCCGCGTCCGGCACCGCACCCGCGGCATCGCCCGCCGCCGCGCCACCAGGCACCTCGCCCGGCGCCGCACCCGCGGCATCGCCCGCCGCCGCGCCACCAGGCACCTCGCCCGGCACGCCGCCGCCCGCGTCCGGCGAAGCACCCCCCGCCCCCTCCAAGCCGATGATCACCGGCCCCCGTTCCGTCTCGATCACCTCGATCTCGACCGAAGCCGCGCCCGCCACCTCCACCACTTCCCGGTGGACGGACGCGGCGCGCCAGCCGTCCGGCCCCAGCGCCTCCACGCCGCCCTCGGCCGTCCGGCGCAGCCGTTCCCGGTACAGGTCCTGGTAGTCCGCCATCGCGTTCGTGATCGCCCAGGCCACCCCGCCCGTGTGGCCGAAGTGGGCGAGGCCCGGGATGCCCGGGACCGCCAGGCCCAGGACGTCGTACTCCGGGCACGCGAGGCGGATCTGCTGGTACACCCCGGGCGCTTCGATGAAGCGGTGCGGGTCGCCCGCGATGATCGCCGAGCCGCTCGCCGTACGGGCTCCGGAGACGAGCCAGCCGTTGGAGCCGGACGTCATCGGGAGGTCCGTCGCGAACAGCTCCGTCCACTCCTCGCCGAGCCGCCGCGCGACCTCCTCCCGCCACAGCTTGGCCGGGAAGCCCGCGAACAGGATGTGTGTCGTCAGCCAGACCGCCAGCGGCGTCCACGGCTCCCAGCGCCCCGGCGCGAGCCCCACCCGCGCGAACTGGTCCGCGCGCGCGGCCCCTTCCGGCAGACCCGCGTTGACCCCGTCCACGTACGCCCGCACCCACCGCGCCGTCCGCGCGTCCAGCCGGTCGAAGCAGCGCCGAGCCGTGTCGGCCAGCCGGGCCTGCCGTACGAACGTGTCCCAGCCGAGTTCCCCCTCGCCGAGGAACGCCGCCGTCGTGCCCTGCGCCCGGTGCCGCTCGACCTCCAGCTGCCAGCCCCGGTCCACCGCCGTCACCCGCCCCTGCGCGAAGGCGAGTTCGTCCGGATCGGCGCCCCGAAGATGCGGAATGCCCCAATCGTCCCGGTAGACCTCGATACCCACTCCGACCCCGATCTCCATCACGCTGCTTAGGTTAGGCTGTCCTAAATTAATCTACAGCTACACAAGGGGAGGTGATCGCGGTGGGGCATGGCTGGGAAGGTGTGGTCCTCAAGCTGTTCCGGGGGCGGGACTTCACGTTCACCGTGACCGGGGCCGAGCAGGTCGCCGAGCACTACCGCCGGGTGCACCTCACCGACGGCGGGCTCCTCGCCGCCGCCGGCGTCCACCCGACGATGTGGGTACGGCTCTGGTTCGACAACGCCGGCAAGCCGCACCAGCGCGCCTACACCCTCGTCGATCCCGACCAGGACGCGGGCACCTTCAGCCTGGAGTTCGCCCTCCATGACGGCGCCGCCAGCGACTGGGCCCGCAGCTGCGCCCTCGGCGACACCATCGAGGCCACCCTCCAGGGCACCGGCTTCACCGCCCCCGACCCCCGGCCCCGCCGGATGTTCGTGATCGGCGACCCGGCCTCGCTGCCCGCCATCAACTCCCTCCTCGACTCCGCGCCCGAGATCCCGGCCACACTCTGGTTCGAGACCTCCCACGACGCGGACGAGCAGCTGCCGCTGCGCCTCGACGCCGAACGGCACGAGCTGCGCCGGGTCCCGCGCCAGGGCGGCGGCGCGGCCCTCGTCGAGCGGGTCCGCGGCGAACTCCCCGAACTGCTCGAGAAGGACGACGGCGGCGACCCGTACGTCTGGATCGCCTGCGACACCGCGACCACCCGCACCCTCGCCGCGTACGTGCGCAAGGAGCTCGCGCTCCCCAAGGAGCGGGTCCACTCCCTGGGCTACTGGCGCGCCACCTGAGCAGCCTGCCCACCCGGCCCGCCGTCGATGCACCGCCGATGCACCGCGTTGACCGTCCGTTACCCGAGGTCGGCGCGGGTCGTTGAAGCACTTCCGGCGCGCGCCCGTGTGATTCGCAACGCGCGGGGCGTGCGGGAACGCGTGTGCCGAAAGAATCGAATATGGGCGCGGAAACCCCCCTTTGGAGTGAACTCGCTGCAGGTGTCTGCCAGTTCACCCTCCGTGCGTAAAGATTCCGGTGTCTCAAGTCGCCGACGCCGCGTCGACCCCGTGTCCCCGTGGTGAGCGGCCGGCGACGCCATGTCTCTTGTGGGGGTTCCACCATCTTGAACAGCAACACGTTCCGCCTGCCCGTACGCCGCACCGCCGCCGCCGCGACCGTCGCCGCGCTGGCCGTCGGGCCGGTGGTCCTCCTGGCCCCCGCGGCGCACGCCACCGGCGGCGAGGGGCGCGCGACCGCCGTCGTCCTGCGGACCGGTCTCGACGTCTCGCTCCTCGACAAGTCGGTCAACGTGCCGCTGCGCGCCTCCCTCAACGAGGTCAAGGCACCGGAGAGCGAGAACAAGACCGCGCTGACCGTGAAGGTGGAGGGCGCCGAGAACGGCAAGCCGATCGACGTGCTGCGCGCCGACGTCGCCACCTCGAAGGCCACGGTGGAGAAGAACAAGGCCGAGGGGTACGTCAACCTGGTCAAGGCCCAGGTCCACGTCCCCGGCGTGCCGCTGCTCTCCCTGATCGAGGTCCAGAAGGTCACCTCCAAGGCGGTCTGCGAGACCGGCAAGCAGCCCGTCGCCGAGTCCAACGTCCTCGGGCACATCACCGTCCTCGGCCAGAAGACCACCCTGTCGACGGGCGGCCGGACCAAGGTCAGCGTGCCGGGCGTCGGCGACGTGACCCTCGACCTCTCCCGTACCTCCACCACCTCGCGTACGGCCGCCGCCACCGCCCTCGAACTGAAGGTGGAGGTCAACCCGCTGAAGCTCGGTGTGGCCGAGGTCAACGGCGTGGTCACGCTCGCCGAGGCCACCTGCGAGACGCCCAAGGGCACGAAGCCCACCGAGAAGCCCACCGAGCAGCCGACCGACAAGCCCACGGAGCAGCCGAGCGAGCAGCCCTCGCAGGAGCCCTCCGCCAAGCCCACCGACGCCGGCGGCGTGAAGACCCAGAACGAGGGCGCCGACCCGACCGACCAGAACCTCGCCGCGACGGGCGGCAGTTCGATGACCCCGTACCTGGCCGGCGGAGCCATCGTCCTGCTCGGTGGCGGCGCGGGGGCGCTCGTCCTCGCCCGCAGCCGCGCCCGCGGCTGACCGGACACGAGGGGGACCGGACACGAGGGGGGCCGGGGCCCGAGGGGGGCCGGGGCCCGAGGGGGTAGGGGCCCGAGGGGGTAGGGGAGCATGCGGGGAGGGCGGTGCCGCCGACGGCGCCGCCCTCCCCGTACGCGTACGCGTATGCGTATGCGTATGCGCGATCAGCCCTCGATCAGCAACGCCTGGTCCAGGGCCTGCAGGAAGCGGTTCGTCGTGACCCGGTCCCGGACCGCGAACCGCAGCCAGTTCCGGTCCAGGCCCGGGAACGTGTCACCCCGCCGCGCCGCGAAGCCCAGCGCCCGCAGCCGCTCCCGTACCGCGTCCGCGCGATCGATCCGGACGAGGACGAACGGACCCTCGGCCGCCGCCACCGCGCGCACCTCGTCGAACTCCGCGAGCCCCGCCAGCAGATGGGCCCGCTCCACCCCGATCCGGTGCGCCGCGAGCTCCGCCTCCACGAGCGCCGCCCGCGACATGCACGCCTCCGCCGCCACCAGCGCGGGAGTGGACACCGGCCACAGCGGCTGGGCCCGCTCCAGCAGCGCGATCGTCTCCGGATGCGCGAGGACGTAGCCGATCCGCAGCCCCGCGAGGCCCCAGGTCTTCGTGAGGCTCCGCAGCACCACCAGACCGGGCACGTCCGTCCGCCCGGCCAGCGACTCCCGCTCGCCCGGCACCGCGTCCATGAACGCCTCGTCCACCACCAGCGTCCGCCCCGGCCGGGCCAGCGCCGTGATCGCCGCCGCCGGATGCAGCACGGACGTCGGGTTCGTCGGGTTCCCGATCACCACCACGTCCGCGTCCTCGGGCACGGCCGCCGGATCGAGCCGGAAGCCGTCCTCCTCGCGGAGCAGCACCCGGCCCACCTCGTGCCCGGCGTCCCGCAGGGCCGCCTCGGGCTCGGTGAACTGCGGATGCACCACGACCGGCCGCCGCGCCGGCAGCGCCCGCGCGAGCAGCACGAACGCCTCCGCCGCGCCGGCCGTGAGCAGCACCCGACCGGGCGGCACGTCGTGGCGCTCGGCGACCGCCGCCCGCGCGACCCGGCCGTCCGGGTACTGGGCCAGGCCGGTCAGGGAGTCGGCGATCCGCGCCCGCAGCCACTCGGGTGGCGTGTGCGTCCGGACGTTGACCGCGAGATCGATCAGTTTCTCGTCCCGTACCTCCGCGTCACCGTGGTGCCGCAGATCGTGGACGTCTCTGTGCGCGTGGGTATCCATGGCCGCCGTCGGGTGGTGAGTGGGGGGTGTACGGGGCTCCGTCTGACCAGCGATGTACCCCTGTCCCTGGGGCAACAACCGTGCGGCGGAGGCATCTTCGTTCGGACGAACCCGGCGAGACCGGGCAATCGCACACGTCACGCGCGCCGATTTCCGCTTCGGCACGAGCAGCACGGCACCGGCTCCGGCTCCGGCTCCGGTACCGGTACCGGCTCCGGCTCCGGCTCCCGCCGCGAGCAGCGCCGCCGCCTCCGCCACCGAGCCCGTCCCCGTCGCCGCCAGCGGGGCGGGCGAGGGATGCGGTACGGGAACGGCGGCCAGCTCCTCCGGCCCGTACGCGCGCAACGGCACGCCGAACCGCTGGGCCGCGCCCACGATTCCCGGCTCGGCCGCCCGCGCCTCCAGCGTCGCGAACGCCACCACGTCCGAGGGCGCCAGACCGGCCTCCCGCAGCGCCGCCACGACCAGCGCGAGAACCTCGTCCACGGACACCCCGGCCCGAGCGCCGACCCCGACCGTCGCCCCGCCCGCCATCGTCCCGTCCACCGTCGCCCCGCTCACCGCGTCCCCCAGACCAGGCAGACCGGTGCCGGGGAGGAGGAGTCCAGCCGCTCGGACCGCAGCTGCACCCCCTCGGCCGCGAACCCACAGGACTCCAGCGCCTCCCGGACCGGTGACATCAGCTTCCGGCCGGGCACGGTCACCACGACGGCGCGCCGAGCCCGCCGCGCGGCCGTCAGCACGATCGACTCCAGCTCAGGGCAGCCGCCCGAGCCACCCCCGATGAACACCCCGTCCGGATCGGCGAGATGGGACAACACCGTCGGCGTCTCCCCGTGCACCGTCCGCACCTCCACGCCGTGCGCGACCGTGTGCGCCCACACCCGCGCGGCACCGGCCGCGGTCCGCTCCACGGCGACCGCCGCCGCGCCCAGTCGGGCGCACTCGATCGCCACCGCGCCGCAGCCCGTACCGATGTCCCACACCAGGTCCCCGGCCCGCGGCCCGAGCCGCGCGAGCACCAACGCCCGTGCCTCGTAAGGCAGTACGGGCGCCTCACCGGCATCCGGTACCTCGAACTCCCCGTCCGGCAGCGCCCACCGCCCCGGCCCGGTGAGCGGCCCCGTGACCGCCGGAGCGGGCCCGTCCGGCCGCGACTCGTCCAGACACAGGACGAGGCTCACGCCCTCCCAGCCCCGGCACATCGCCTCCGCGGGCTCCACCCGCTCGAACCGCTCACGGAAGGGATCGCCGAGCGCCGAGAACACCACCAGCGTCCGCGACGCCACCCCGCGCACCAACTCCGCGCCCAGCTCCGCCGGTCCGACGCCCGGCGCGGGCAGCACCGCCACCTTGGGATGCGCCCGGCAGACGTTCACCGCGCGGTCGAGCACCGAGCCGTCCACCACGACGGCGTCGTCCCACGCCAGACCCAGCCGGGCGAACCCGAGTCCGATGTGGGCGGAACGCGCGTGATCGGACAGCAAGGGCTCATGGCCGTTCTCGTCGCGCTCGGCGCGTTCCTCATGACGCTCTTCGGCGGCTGGACGGCGCAGCGCGTCACCGACCGGCGCCACTTGGTCCTCGGCCTGGCCGGCGGACTGATGCTCGGCGTGGTCGGACTCGACCTCCTGCCGGAGGCCATGGAGGCCATGAAGGCCGCGGGCGACGAGGTCTTCGGGGTGCCGCAGGCGCTGCTCCTCTTCGTGGGCGGATTCCTCCTCGCCCATGTCGTGGAACGGCTGCTGGCCGTCCGTCAGGCCGCGCACGGGGTCGGCGCAGACTGGGGGGCAGCGCGAGAGCGCTTCGATGAGGGGTGGTGGCCGGGAGACGGGAGGGCGGGTGCCGCAGGTCGGCCTCACCGCGGCGGCGGCGATGGTCGCCCACAGCCTCATGGACGGCAGCGCGCTCGGCGCCGCCTTCCAGGTCGGCGGGGCCATGGGCGCGACCGTCGCGCCGGCCGTCATCACCCATGACTTCGCCGACGGATTCAACACGTACACGATCACCAGCCTGTACGGGAACACCCGGCGCAAGGCGATCCTGATGCTCGTCGCGGACGCGCTCGCCCCGATCGTCGGAGCCGCGTCCACCCTGCTGTTCACCCTTCCGGTGGAACTGCTCGGCAGCTATCTCGGCTTCTTCGGCGGGGCCCTGCTCTACCTCGCCGCCGCCGAGATCCTGCCCGAGGCCCACCACACCCACCCCGCCCGCTCCACCCTGCTGTGCACGGTGACGGGCGTGGCCTTCATCTGGGTCGTGGTGGGCCTGTCCGGCGGCTGATCTCACGCGGCCGGCCCGTTCGCGCAGTGCTCCACGAACCGCACGGCCGCCTCCGGGGCACCCGCCCAGTGGGTGTGCACATAACTCGCGTGCACCCCCTCCTGTACGAACCCCTCCAGGCGCCGCTCCGGCTGCCGCAGCCCCCAGGCCGCCTCGGTACCCGCGCCCGGCTCGATCACGGTCCGGTGGAACTCGTGCCCCCGCATCCGCGCCCCGGCGGCGGCGAGGGAGCTGTCGCTCACCGCGACGGCGTCCCGGTACCCGAGCGTGAGCCGCTCCGACATCCGCGCGTCCGCGTCGAGCACGCCGCACATGGGCCGCCCGTCGAGCGAACGCGCGAGGTACAGCAGCCCCGCACACTCGGCGGCGATCGGCGCCCCGGAGCCCGCCAACTCGGCAACGGCCCTACGCAACGGCTCATTGGCGGACAACTCGTCCCCGTACACCTCGGGAAACCCGCCCCCTATGACGAGCCCGGAGGTACCGGCGGGAAGCTCCTCATCCCGCAACGGATCGAAGGTGACAACCTCGGCCCCGGCTGCGGTCAACAACTCGGCATGCTCGGCATACGAGAACGTAAAGGCAGCGCCTCCAGCTACCGCCACGCGAGGTTGTGGGCAATCGTTCCGCAGGGCGGAACGGGTGGGCACAACCGACCCACCGGCGTGCAGACGAACGGCGCCCACGGGGTCCCACGCCTCTCCAGGCAACGGCGGCGCCGAATGCGCAAGGGCCAGCAGCGCATCCAGGTCGCACCCGGAAAGCACCTGCTCCCCCTGCGCCGCCACAGCGGCAACGGCGGCGGCCTGCCGCTCGGCAACCGGCACAAGCCCAAGATGCCGGGACGGCGTCGCGACAGAAGGCGCCCGTCGCAGTACCCCCAGTACCGGCACCCCCGACCCACCCAGCGCGTCCCGCAACAAATGCTCATGCCGATCCGACGCGACCTTGTTCAGGATCACCCCGCCGATCCGCACCTCCGGATCCCACGACGCGAACCCGTGCACCAGCGCCGCCACCGACCGCGACTGCGACGACGCGTCCACGACCAGCACGACCGGCGCCTTGAGCACCTTCGCCACCTGCGCCGTCGACGCCAGCTCGCCCTGGTCGGCGGCCCCGTCGTACAGGCCCATGACGCCCTCGACCACCGCCAGGTCGCAGCCGCGCGCCCCGTGCTCGAAGAGCGGCGCGATCAGCCCCGTACCGCACATGTAAGCGTCGAGGTTGCGGCCCGGCCGGCCCGTGGCGAGCGCGTGGTACCCCGGGTCGATGTAGTCCGGCCCGACCTTGTGCGGCGAGACCGACAGACCACGGCCGGCGAACGCGGCCATCAGGCCGGTCGCGACCGTGGTCTTGCCCGCGCCGGAGGACGGCGCGGCGATGACGAGACGTGCTACCACTCGATGCCCCGCTGGCCCTTCTGACCCGCGTCCATCGGGTGCTTCACCTTCGACATGTCCGTGACCAGATCCGCGAAGTCCACCAGCTCCTGCGGCGCGTTGCGGCCGGTGATCACGACGTGCTGATGACCCGGCCGGTCGCGGAGCACCTCGACGACCTCCTTCGTGTCGATCCAGCCCCAGTGCAGCAGGTAGGCGAACTCGTCGAGGACGTAGAACTTGTACTTCTCCTCCGCGAGGTCCCGCTTGACCTGCTCCCAGCCCTCGCGCGCCTTGTCCTCGTGGGACTGCTCGCCCTCGGCGACCTCGCGCTGGATCCAGGACCAGCCCTCGCCCATCTTGTTCCAGGTGACCGTGCCGCCCTTGCCGGTCTCGCCGAGCGCCTTGAGGGCGTTCTCCTCGCCGACCTTCCACTTGGCGGACTTGACGAACTGGAACACCCCGATGGGCCAGCCCTGGTTCCAGGCGCGCAGCGCCATGCCGAACGCGGCGGTCGACTTTCCCTTGCCGACACCCGTGTGGACCATCACCAGCGCCCGGTTGCGGCGCTGACGGGTCGTGAGACCGTCGTCGGGAACGACGGTCGGCTGTCCCTGCGGCATTAAGCGGCCCTCCTGGCAGAGTGGTTGGCTTGTACGTCCCTGACGAGACCGGCGATCGAGTCGGCGCGCAGCTCGTCCAAGGTCACGGCCGTGCCGCCCAGTTCACGGGCGAGGTCCCCGGCGAGACCGAGCCGTACGGGACCGGTCTCGCAGTCCACGACGACGGCCGCCGTGCCCTCGGCGGCGTGCAGCCGCGCGGCGCGCGCGGCCAGCGCCACCGGGTCGGCGCCGCCGCCGGTCGCCCGGCCGTCGGTCACGACGACGAGCAGCGGCCGGCGCGAGGGGTCGCGCAGCCGCTCGACGCGCAGTACGTCATGGGCCTTGAGCAGCCCCGCCGACAGCGGCGTACGGCCGCCCGTCGGCAGTTGTTCGAGCCGGGCGGCGGCGGCGTCCACGGAGGAGGTCGGCGGCAGCGCCACCTCCGCGTCCCGGCCCCGGAAGGTGACCAGGCCGACCTTGTCGCGCCGCTGATACGCGTCGAGCAGCAGCGACAGCACCGCGCCCTTCACCGCGCTCATCCGCTGCCGCGCGGCCATCGAACCCGAGGCGTCCACGGCGAACAGCACCAGGTTCCCCTCCCGGCCCTCGCGCGTCGCCTGCCGCAGGTCGTCCCGGCGGACCACGAGCCCGGGTCCTGTCCTGCCGCGCGCCTTCTGGTGCGGGGCGGCGGCGTGCACGGTCGCGGCCAGGTGCAGCTTGGTCAGCGCGCCCCGGGGCCGTACGGCACCGGTCGTCCTGCCGTGCTCGGTACGGGCCCGGGAGCGACGCCCGGACGCGCCCTCGCCGAGCCCGGGCACGCTGAGCATCTTCGTACGGAACGGCTCGGCGGCCTTGACGGCGGCCCGCTCACCGGCGCCACCGGGGCCCTGCGGAGCGGGCGCGGGCGCGTCGTCGGGAGCCGAGTCCTGCGAAGCCGTGTCCTGCGGAGCCGTACCTTCCGGCCCCTCACCCTGCGGCGGCACACCGCCCCCGCCACCGGGACCACCGGGGCCCTCCGGCCCGGGGTCGGGATCCTCGTCGTCCTCGCCCTTGAACTGCTCCAGCGTCTCGTCGAGCTTGTCCTCGTCGAGGCCGGGCGCGTCGAAGGGGTTGCGCCGCCTGCGGTGGGGAAGCGCGAGCAGCGCCGCCTGCCGTACGTCGTCGGAGGTCACCTCGGTCCGCCCGGCCCACGCGGCGAGCGCGGTCGCCGTCCGGGCCATCACGATGTCCGCGCGCATGCCGTCCACCTCGAACGCGGCGCAGGTCGCGGCGATCTGGAGCAGCGCGGCATCCCCGAGCACGATGCTCGGCAGCAGCTCGCGCGCCGCGACGATCCGCTCCCGCAGGGCGGTCTCGTCACCCGCCCAGCGCGCGGCGAACGCGGCCGGATCGTCGTCGTACGCCAGCCGCCGCCGGACGACCTCCACCCGCTGCTCGGGCTCGCGGGAGGCCGCGACCTCGACGGTCAGGCCGAACCGGTCCAGCAACTGCGGCCGCAGTTCGCCCTCTTCGGGGTTCATCGTGCCGACGAGCAGGAAGCGCGCCGCGTGCCGTACGGAGACGCCTTCGCGCTCGACGTACGAGGAGCCCATGGCGGCGGCGTCGAGGAGCAGGTCGATCAGGTGGTCGTGGAGGAGGTTGACCTCGTCCACGTACAGGATCCCGCGGTGCGCGTCGGCGAGCAGCCCGGGCTCGAAGGCTTTCACGCCCTCGGCGAGGGCCCGTTCGATGTCGAGCGCGCCGACGAGCCGGTCCTCGGAGGCGCCGACGGGCAGCTCGACCATACGGGCGGGGCGCGAGGCGGCCGGTGCGGTCTCGTGCGGCCCGTCCGGGCACGCCGGATCGGGCGCGGCCGGGTCGCAGCTGAACCGGCAGCCCGCGACGACGGGCACCTCGGGCAACAGGTCGGCGAGCGCGCGCACGGCGGTCGACTTGGCGGTCCCCTTCTCACCGCGCACGAGAACCCCACCCACCGCCGGGCTGACGGCGTTCAACAACAACGCCAGCCGCAGATCGTCCATGCCGACGACGGCGGTGAACGGATAGCGGTTGCTCATCGGATGGTCACTCCTTCTGATCGCTGACGCTCGTGTACGTTCGACGGCCCGCAGCCGCCGACGGCGGGTGCCGCCCCACATGGGCCACCCGCACCTCTGCTCTCCATGCCGTACGGGCGTGCGGAGCGAGATGGGGGTCCCCCCAGGCGAAGCTCTGGGGGAGGGTGGGAATCCCAGCTCGGCCGAAGGCCGGGCGCACCCCCACCGGGCGCACCCCCACCGGGCCGCACCCGGCACCGCTCCCGCACCGGCCCCCTCACGGCGCCCCCGGCGGCACGAACGGCACCCCAGCCGGGGGACCGTCCTCGATCAGCCGCAGCAACCCATCCGTGTCCGCATGCTCCTCGATCAAGTCACCGAGGCGGTCCAACTGCTCCTCCCGCAGCGCCCCGAACGACGTGTCCGGAGCCGGCACGAACCGCCGCCCCGCCGCCGCCGCGACCTCCCGCAGGAACGCCCGCCGGAACCCGTCGCTCTCCAGCGAGCCGTGCCAGTGCGTGCCCCAGACCGCGCCGACCCGGCACCCGTCCAGGAAGGGTTCCCCGCCCAGCACGTCCGCGACGCCATGATGGATCTCGTACCCCTCGACCCGCTCCCCGAGCGCCTCACCCACCGGCCGCGCGAGCGTCTTCTCGGCCGCGAACCGCACCCGTACGGGCAGCAGCCCGAGCCCGTCCACCGACCCCGCCTTCGACTCGACGTCGTCCTCGATCAGCTCCCCGAGCACCTGAAAGCCGCCACAGATGCCAAGCACCGGCCGCCCCTCGGCGGCCCGCCGCGCCAGCGCGTCCGCGAGCCCGCGCTCACGCAGCCACGCCAGCGCCTTCACGGTCCCCCGCGTCCCCGGCACGACCACCAGATCCGCGTCGACCAGCTCCTCCGCCCGGTCCACGAACCGCACGACGACACCAGGTTCGGCGGCGAGCGCGTCGACATCGGTGAAGTTCGACATCAACGGCACCGCGCACACGGCGACCCGCAGCACGTCCGCGCCGACCGGCGGCGCGACGACCGACTCGCGGACGGCGCCCCGCAGGGAGACCCTCCCCCAAGGTCTCGACTTCGCTCGACCAGGGGGCACCCCCATCCCGTCCTCCTCGTCGATGCCGAGCCCGTGCGCGTACGGCAGCACACCGAAGGTCCGGCGCCCGGTGAGCCCGTACAGCATGTCGAGCCCGGGCTCCAACAGCGAGACGTCGCCACGGAACTTGTTCACGAGATAGCCCGCGATCAGCTCCTGATCCTCGGGCGCGAGCAGCGCCGTCGTACCGAAGAACTGGGCGAACACCCCGCCCCTGTCGATGTCTCCGACCACGAGGACCGGGAGGCGCGCGGCCCGCGCGACGCCCATGTTCACGATGTCCGTACGCCGCAGGTTGATCTCGGCCGGACTGCCCGCCCCCTCGCAGATCACGGCGTCATACGTGCCCCGCAGCTCCTCCAGGCACGCCATCACGGGATCGAACAGCTCCTTCTGCCTGCCCCCGTGGTAACCACGGGCGCTCAACTCGCCCACCGGCTTGCCCATCAGGACGACCTGACTGGAGCGGTCGCTGCCCGGCTTCAGGAGTACGGGGTTCATGAGCGCGGTCGGCTCGACCCGGGCCGCCTGCGCCTGCATGGCCTGCGCCCGGCCGATCTCCGCGCCCTCCCGGGTCACGAAGGAGTTCAGGGACATGTTCTGCCCCTTGAACGGGGCGACCTTCACACCCTGCCGGACCAGCCAACGGCAGATGCCCGCCGTGACGACACTCTTGCCGGCGTCGGACGTGGTCCCGGCGACCAGCAACCCCCCACCACGCTTCATGCCTTCCTCCGCTTCAGCGCGCCCGCAACGATCCGTCCGCCCACGCAGGCGGCCAGCGTCAGCGCCGTCACCCGGCGCGACAGCCGGACCGCCCGTTCGATGTCCGCGACCTCCACGGCCCGCCCCTCCCCGTTCAGTACCGGCCGGTGCTCGACCCGACCGCCGTACGAGAGCGTCCCGCCGAGCCGTACCCCGAGCGCCCCCGCGAACGCCGCCTCCACCGGGCCCGCGTTGGGGCTCGGGTGCTTCGCCGCGTCCGTACGCCAGGCCCGGACCGCGCCCTTGGTGTCGCCGCCGACGGCGGCAAGCGCGGCCGTCAGCCGGGCGCCCGGCCAGCCGGCCACGTCGTCGAGCCGGGCCGAGGCCCAGCCGAACCGCCGGTACTTCGCGGACTTGTGGCCGACCATCGCGTCCAGGGTGTTCACCGCCCGGAACCCGACCAGACCGGGAACGCCCGCGACCGCGCCCCAGAACAGGGCCCCCACCACCGCGTCGGAGGTGTTCTCGGCGACGGACTCCACGACCGCGCGGGCCATCGCCGGACCGTCCAGGGCCTGCGGGTCGCGCCCCACCAGATGCGGCAGCCGCTCGCGGGCCACCTCCAGGTCGCCGGCGGCCAGGGCCCCGCCGATCGCACGGGCCTCCCGGCCCAGGGTCGTACCGCCGACGACGGCCCAGACGGCGGCGGCGGTCAGCGCGGCGGAGGCCCGGGGGTGGTCGCGTACGGTACGGGCGGCCAGCGCGGCGGCGCCCGCGGCGCCCGTCACGCAGACGGCGGTGTGCAGCGCGCCCCACCCGCGGTGGTCGCGCCAGACAAGTTTCTCGACCGCCCCCGCGGCGCGTCCGAACGCGGCGACCGGATGGCCGCGGCGGGGGTCGCCGACGATCAGATCCGCGGCCAGACCGGCGGCGGCGCCGTACGCGAATACACCTGTGGCTGCACTGCGGCTGCGGCCGGGCATGGCGGTGTGTCCTCACTCAGGGTCCGCGCCCTGGCTCGACGTGACCGGCGGCGAGAGTTCCTGACTCCCGGGGGTTCGACTCCCCGGTCACAGTGGCGGGACCGCGCCGGATTCGCACCGGGCTTCCTCTGCTTGCCGCCGTAATGGCCCCGGAAGTCCACCACGTGTGCGAACACCCGTCAACTCACCCTTGACCTGCGGCGGGACAGTGTGCGGAGCACCACACGCCGCCCGCACGGCACCCCGGAACGACGACCGGGCGGGCCGCACCCGAAGGTGCGACCCGCCCGGCCGTGCGAAGCGGGGTCGTCGTGGACCGCGATCGGTCAGACGACGATCAGATAGATGCCGTACGCGACGGCCGCCGCGCAGAACGCGAAGCAGGCGTACGCGCCGGTGCGCGCAAGCGCGGCCGAGCCGCCCTGGGTGGCGGCCTGCTCCTGCTTGGAGAGGCCGATGATGCCGAGGGTGAAGAGGCCCACGAGGGCGACGGTCGCCACGAGGCTGACTCCGAAGACGGAGCCGAGAGCTGCCCAGTCGATCTTCATGTCGTCCGTTCCTTACACCGCGGCCGAGGCGGCGGGGGCTGCCGGGTCCGCGGGGGCCGGCGAGGGGATGGTGGTCTTGAGGTGGTCGTCCGCGACGGCGGCCACGGAACCGGCCGGGGCCGGCGGGGTGACGGCCGCGATGGCGGTGGTCACGACGCCCGCGGGCTCGTCGTCGATCTCGTCGGCCGTGACGTTGTGCTGGTCGACCGGCTTGCGGCGGGACAGCGCCCAGATGACGCCCGAACCGGCGACGAGGAGGACCGCGACGAGGGCGACGCCCCAGCTGCCCTGCTTGGTGAGGAACTCGGCGCCGGCGCCGACCAGACCCGCGGCGGGCAGGGTCAGACCCCAGGCGACGAACATCCGGGTGGCGGTCGACCAGCGGACGACGCCGCCCTTGCGGCCGAGGCCCGCGCCCATTACGGCGCCGGAGCAGGACTGGGTGGTGGAGAGCGAGAAGCCCAGGTTGGACGAGGCCAGGATGACCGTCGCGGCGCTGGTCTGGGCGGCGAAGCCCTGCTGCGGCTGGAGGTCGGTGAGGCCCTTGCCCATGGTGCGGATGATGCGCCAGCCGCCGAGGTAGGTGCCGAGCGCGATGGCGACACCGGCGGAGACGACGACCCACATCGGGGGGTTGGAGCCGGGGGCGAGGACGCCGCCGGTGACCAGGGCGAGGGTGATGACACCCATCGTCTTCTGGGCGTCGTTGGTGCCGTGCGCGAGGGAGACGAGACCGGCGGAGGCGATCTGGCCGGCCCGGTAGCCCTTGGCCGTGGACTTCGTGTCCGTCTTCGCGCCGATCCTGTACGTCAACTTGGTGGCCGCCATCGCGGCGAGGCCGGCGACGAGCGGCGCGGCGATCGCGGGGATCAGGACCTTGCTGACCACGGTCGAGCCGTTGACGGCCGACCAGCCGGCCGACATCACGGCCGCGCCGATGAGTCCGCCGAAGAGGGCGTGGGAGGAGCTGGACGGCAGACCCAGGAGCCAGGTCAGCAGATTCCAGAGGATGGCGCCGACGAGCGCCGCGAAGATCACTTCGGTACGAATGCCCTGTTCGTTGATGATCCCGCCGGAGATCGTCTTGGCGACCTCCACGGACAGGAACGCACCGACCAGGTTGAGAACGGCGGACATCGCCACCGCGGTCTTGGGCTTGAGGGCACCGGTCGAGATGGTCGTCGCCATCGCGTTGGCGGTGTCGTGGAAACCGTTCGTGAAATCGAACACGAGAGCTGTCACGACCACAATCGCGAGCAGCAGCGTGAGGTGTTCCATTTACCCAGGCAATCGTTTGACGTCAGTGGCTGGACGAACGTAGGCAACCTGAGTGAACGGAAGATGAACTGGGTCGGGCGTTGTGGTGTTCCAAATCGGGGTCCGGGCATTCCGCTTGACCCCTCGAACGCCCCGCGTGAACGCTCTGTCCACGATGTGGGCGCCCTGCGACCCCGGGTAATCCGTGCCGCCACAGGGCCCCGGCGAACCCGTCCGCTTCGTCCCGGCTCGCCCCGTGTCAGCCCGTGGACGCCCCAGGCGTCCCGTCAGCCCACCGGGGGACCCCTGAAGGAGACGCACGTCACTCCGATCGGGGACGGCCACGGGCGGGTTCGTCCGGTGGCAGCCCCGGCCCCGGCTGCCGACACTGGGGACGTGCGCCCGGCTACAGCGACGGCAGCGGCCGTCACCACTCTGCTCGGTGCCGGCGCGGCCGCGTTCGCGGCCGGCCGGTACGCCGGCGACGTCGCCCTCAGGGCGACGTCCGGCCGGCCCCTGCCCGGCGACCCCCGGCTCACCGTGCACGCCACGGGTCCCGGCCAGGTCACCCTCACCCGCAGCCTCGCCTCCCTGCGCCCCGGTACGTACGGGATCGAGGGCCCCGACGTCCACGCGGTCGTCGGCCCCGTCCTGGACCGGGTCCCGCACACCGCCGACACCGTCGTCCGCCGCCTGGAACGCGTCGAGCACGGCTCCCTGGAGCCCGGCGTCCGGGTCCGGCTCACGCCCGAGCTGCACAGCGGGGACCCGCACAGTGCCCTCGGCGTCACCCACGAGGACGTCGAGATCCCCGGCGAGCTCGGCTCGCTGCCCGCCTGGCTCGTCCCCGGCCCGCGCTCCACCTGGGTCATCGCCCTGCACGGCATCGGCACCACCCGCCGGCACCCCCTGAACCTCGTCCCCTTCCTCTCCCGCCGGTCGATCCCCGTCCTCTGCCTCTCCTACCGCGGGGACGAGGGCGCGCCCGCGTCCCCGGACGGCCTCGGCCACCTCGGCGACTCGGAGTGGCGGGACGTCGACGCCGCCATCCGCTACGCCGTCCGCCGGGGCGCCGAACACGTCGTGCTGCACGGTTGGTCCACCGGCGCCTCGATGGCCCTGTACGCCGCCGCCGAATCCGGCGTACGGGACGTGATCCGCGGCCTCGTGCTGGATTCCCCGGTCCTCGACCGGGAGGTCACCCTGCGCAACCTCGCCGCCGCCCACCGCGTCCCCGGCCCCCTGCTGCCGCTCGCCGTCCGCGCCGCGACGGGCCGGGGCTGGCCGCACGGCGACCGGCTCCCGGAGGCCGCCGACCCGGCCGCCCTGCGCGTACCGACGCTCGTGATGCACGGCCCCGACGACACGATCGCCCCCTGGGAGCCCTCCCTCGAACTGGCCGCCCGCCGCCCGGAACTGGTCAGCCTGCACACCGTCCGCGGCGCACCGCACGCCGCGATGTGGAACGCCGACCCGGTCCGCTACGAAGAGGCCCTGCGCCGCTTCCTCACCCCTCTTCTGTAGGTGTCCCGCGGGCTGCCGACAGGTCTCCGCCGGGCCTCCCGGAGGCCACCCGCGGGATTCCGCAAACCCTCCGGCGGGCCGCGCGCCGGGCCCCGGCCGAGGGCCGCGCGACGGCGTATTCGATTCCGATTGGGCTTTCGGGCCGTCAACGGGAAGACTGCCCCCGTGACGTCTCGAAAGCCCGATGAGCATTTGGCGCGCAACTCCAGACTCCGACTTGTCCGTCCGCGGGCACTCGCCACCGCCCGGCGGGCCGTGACGAACCGGCGCACGCGCCCGGCCCCGCGCCCGCCGGAGGGCACTCCGCCCCGCGCGGAACTGGCCCGCCAGGCACGGACCGTCCTCGCCGACGCCGTACGGATCGCCCGCTGGGCCGCCCTCGACGGCGGGCCCGAGGCCGCCGCCGACGCCCGCCCCCAGGCCGTCCCCGCCCCCCGCGACACGACCGCCGGCGAGGCGACCGGCCAGGCAGCCACCGCCGCCGCTGCCACCGCCCCCGGCACCCGCGCCGGTACCGACCCCGCGACCCGCGCCCTGCCGCACCAGGAACGGGCCGCCGCCGCACTGGACCTGACGCCCGGCCAGATCCGGGCCGGCTGGGACCGGGCCCGGCTCGCCGGACTCGTGGAGCTCCACGGCGACACCGCCCGCCCCGGCTGGCGGCTGCACGCCTGGGACCGCGACGACTCCGCCGTGCTGCGCGGCTGGGTCGCCCTCTTCGACGCCTGGTCCCTGGTCCACCCCGCCCCCGAGGACGTGGCCCCCGGCGCCGTCGCCGAGGTCGTCGAGGCCGTCCCCCAGGTGCTCTCCCTCCTCCAGCTCTCGGCCGGTCCGGTGACCGTCCCCGCCCTGCTCGACCTGCTCGGCCAGCGCGTCGACGAACTGCGCGAGGAGCGCTGCGAGGTCCCCGTCGACGCACCCGCCGAGGGCGCCGTCGCCGGCTCCCCCGGGGACACCCCGCCCGCCACCGGCCCCCACGGGCTCGCCGCGCTGCTCGACTGGGCCCTGGAGGGCCTCGCCGCCGTCGGCGCGCTGACCCTCGGCGAGGGCCCCGAGGGCCGTCAGGCCACGCTGACCCCGCTCGGCAACTGGGCGGTCTGGGTCAAGCTGGAGCAGATCTGCGTCGCCGCCCAGAGCCCGGCCGGCAACATCGAGCAGTCCGCCGAGGACATGCTCCGCGGCTGCGCCGGCCTCACCCCCGGGCCCGCCCGCGACGAGTACCGCGCCTGGCTCGCCGCGCGCACCCTCTCCAGCGCCGTCGCCGAGCTCCTCGCCGTCGCCCGCGGGGAGGACGCCCTGCTGCGCGGCCTCGCCTTCGAGGCGCTGCGGGTCGTCGGAGCCCCCGCAGAGGCGGAGGTCCGGGCCGCGGCCGAGGAGGTCTCCCTCCGGCCGTACGCCCTGCTCTGGCTCGCCGAGTACGAAGGCGCCGACCCCGACGACGCCCCGGACGTGCTCACCCGCGAGGAGGCCACCTGGCTCTGGGTGGACACCGCCGCGGCCGTCGCCGACCACGGTGAGAGCACGCTCCTCGTACGTCACCTGGAATCGGCCGTCCAGGGCACGGTCCCGGCGCTCCTCGACGAGATCCGCGCCGTCGGTCACCCCCGTACGGTCCAGGTCCTGGTCGCGCTCGCCGCGGCCCACCCCGACCCCGCCCTCGCCAAGGCGGTCCGCCGGGCGGCCTTCCAGGTGCACACCGGGGGAGCCTGACGGCAGCGCCCGGGCCCCCGCGCCCGGGCCTCAGCCGGTGGCCCCCGGCAGATAGGTGCCGAAGCTCCAGACGTTCCCCTCGCCGTCGCGCGCGATGTAGTCCCGCGAGCCGTACTCCTGGTCCGTCGGCGGCATCAGGACCTCGACGCCGTGGGCCACCGCCCGCGCGTGGTGTTCGTCCACGTCGTCCACGTGGACGTACACCCCGCTGGGCCCGGACCCCTCGACCAGCTTGTCGAACTCGCTGCCCGTGCCCTTGCTGCCGAGCATCACCATGCCGTTGCCGAACGACAGCTCGGCGTGTACGACCTTGCCGTCCTCGCCCTCGAACACCGCGGTGCGGGTGAAGCCGAACGCCTCCGTGAGCTGTCTGATCGCGGCGTGCGCGTCGTGGTAGGTCAGGGTCGGACAGATATGGGGTGCCTCAGCCATTCCGATCACTCCTTCTCGCGGCGGGAATGTGACCTGGATCTCAGTCTGGCATCCGGCACTGACAACGGCGGGCGTCAGCGGAAGGTGTTGCACCGCGCCATGTCGCCGGTCTTGAACCCGGTGTAGAACCACTGCTGGCGCTGCGCCGCCGAGCCGTGCGTCCAGTTCTCCGGGGTCACCCGGCCCTGGAACCTCTCCTGGATCCGGTCGTCGCCCACCGCCGCCGCCGCGTCCAGACCGTCCCGGATGTCGGCGTCCGTCAGCCGCGTCAGCAGGGGCCGGCCGGTCTGCTCGTCCGGCGTCGTCGTGGCGTGGTGCGCCCAGACGCCCGCGTAGCAGTCCGCCTGCAGTTCGACCCGTACGGCGTTGGAGTCCGCGCCCGCCCGGCCGTCCTGGGAACGGGCCAGGGTGCCCATCGTGTTCTGCACGTGGTGGCCGTACTCGTGCGCCACCACGTACGCCTGGGCGAAGGGCCCGCCGCTCGACCCGAACGTGGTCCGCAGCTCGTCGAAGAAGCCCAGGTCCAGATAGACCTGCCGGTCGCCGGGGCAGTAGAAGGGCCCGACCGCGGAGGTGGCCGAGCCGCAGGCGGTCGCGACCCGGTTGGAGAACATGACCGTGCGCGCGTCCCCGTACCGGCCGCCGCGCCGCTCGTACTCCGCCCGCCAGAAGTCCTGCACGCTGTTGACGACCGCGACGATCCGGCAGTCCTCGCGGGTGTTCGCGTCCGCCCCGGTCCGGCAGGTCTGCTCGACCTGGGCCAGCGAGGACGAGGTCGCGACCGGCTCGGGGTCGCCCGCGGAGAGCCCCAGCTGCTCGGGACCCACCCCGAACAGCAAGCCGAGGATCAGTGCGATGAAGCCGACGATGCCGCCGCCGACGGTGGCCTTCCCGCCGGGGATCCGACTGCCGCGGACGTCCTTGACCTCCGAGGTGTCCAGGTTGGCGTCGTCGTCGAACTGCATGGGCCACCACCCTCTGCCGTCTTGCCGCGGCAGTGGCCGCCGCCCTGCGCCCGAGTATCGGCGAATCCGATAGGGATCGCTCTTTTTGTCGGATGTGGGCGGTATCGGGGGAAAGGGCTGGCAGGGAGCAGGCCCCGGACTGTGGCCGAAAAGCAGTTGCATGCGCCCGTTAGACTGGCCGTATGGCCATTCTCCGCGCGCATGACTAGCGGCGTCGAATCCGCTCTCAGCCCTTTCCGCCGAACCGTCCGCCCTGGAGTCTGTCCGTGATCACCGCTTCCGGCATCGAGCTGCGCGCCGGCGCCCGCATCCTCATCGAGTCCGCTTCCTTCCGCATCGCCAAGGGCGACCGCATCGGCCTGGTCGGCCGCAACGGAGCGGGCAAGACGACCCTCACCAAGTGCCTCGCGGGCGAGGGCCAGCCCGCCGGCGGCCAGATCGCCCGCTCCGGCGAGGTCGGCTACCTCCCGCAGGACCCGCGCACCGGCGACCTCGACACGCTGGCCCGCGACCGCATCCTCTCCGCCCGTGGCCTCGACGTCCTCATCAAGAAGATGCGGATGAACGAGGAGCGCATCGCCAACGGCAGCGGCGCCACCCGCGACAAGGCGATGAAGCAGTACGAGCGCCAGGAGACCGAGTTCCTCACCAAGGGCGGGTACGCCGCCGAGGCAGAGGCCGCGACCATCGCCGCCGCCCTCGGCCTCCCCGACCGCGTCCTCGGCCAGCCGCTGCACACGCTCTCCGGTGGTCAGCGCCGCCGGGTCGAGCTGGCCCGGATCCTGTTCTCCGACGCCGACACCCTGCTCCTCGACGAGCCCACGAACCACCTCGACGCCGACTCCATCGTCTGGCTGCGCGACTACCTCAAGACCTACCGCGGTGGCTTCATCGTCATCTCCCACGACGTCGACCTCGTCGAGACCGTCGTGAACAAGGTCTTCTACCTGGACGCCAACCGCTCGACGATCGACGTCTACAACATGGGCTGGAAGCTCTACCAGCAGCAGCGCGAGGCCGACGAGAAGCGCCGCAAGCGCGAGCGGCAGAACGCCGAGAAGAAGGCGGCCGCCCTCAACTCGCAGGCCGACAAGATGCGCGCCAAGGCCACCAAGACCGTCGCCGCGCAGAACATGGCCAAGCGCGCCGAGCGCCTGCTCTCGGGCCTGGACGCGGTCCGCGTCTCCGACAAGGTCGCCAAGCTCCGCTTCCCGGAGCCCGCGCCCTGCGGCAAGACCCCGCTGACCGCGGAGGGCCTCTCCAAGTCGTACGGCTCGCTCGAGATCTTCACCGATGTGAACCTCGCGATCGACAAGGGTTCGCGCGTCGTCATCCTCGGCCTCAACGGCGCGGGCAAGACCACGCTGCTGCGGCTGCTCGCCGGGGCCGAGAAGGCCGACACCGGCGAGGTGACCCCGGGCCACGGCCTCAAGCTCGGCTACTACGCCCAGGAGCACGAGACGCTCGACCCGGAGCGCACCGTCCTGGAGAACATGCGCTCCTCCGCGCCCGACCTCGACCTCGTCGAGGTGCGCAAGACGCTCGGTTCCTTCCTCTTCTCCGGTGACGACGTCGACAAGCCGGCCGGGGTCCTCTCCGGTGGTGAGAAGACCCGCCTCGCCCTCGCGACCCTGGTGGTCTCCTCGGCGAACGTGCTGCTCCTTGACGAGCCGACCAACAACCTCGACCCGGCCAGCCGCGAGGAGATCCTCGGCGCGCTGCGCACGTACAAGGGCGCGGTCGTGCTCGTCACGCACGACGAGGGCGCGGTCGACGCGCTGGAACCGGAGCGGATCATCCTGCTCCCGGACGGTGTCGAGGACCTGTGGGGTCCGGACTACAAGGACCTGGTGTCCCTCGCCTGATCAGCCGGCTCCCTCGCCTGATCATCTCGCTATGGATCATTCGGCTCATGGGTGATCCTTCATCTGAGTGAGGGCGTCTCGTACTCCCCGGCGCGGCCCTGTGCGGAATCCTTCCGCCAGGGCCGCGCCGTCTTCGTTCCTCCGGTGCGGCGCTGACCTGGCACTTCCTGGCCGGGGGCGGCCGGGAGCGGGGATCATGCCCACCGGAATCGAAGATTCCGCTCGTGGCGACGGTCTGTCGGAGCACAAACCCGGCGGCACGGACCTTGTCGAATGGGTGGCCAGGACGTCCGGAAGGGGTGATCATGAGAAGTCCAGAGCGCACTTCCCATGAGGAGGCACGGGTGGCCGAGACTCTGAAGAAGGGCAGCCGGGTGACCGGCGCCGCGCGCGACAAGCTCGCGGCAGACCTGAAGAAGAAGTACGACTCCGGTGCGAGCATCCGGGCGCTGGCCGAGGAAACCGGCCGCTCCTACGGATTCGTCCACCGGATGCTCAGTGAGTCCGGAGTCACGCTGCGTGGACGCGGCGGAGCGACACGGGGCAAGAAGGCCGCCTCGGCCTGACTGGGCGCGGTTCGTCGGGTCCATCGGTTCTCGCGGTGGCCACCCGGTCGCCCGTGCGGCCGACCGGGTGGTTACTGTGCAGTCACTTAGCAGTGCTGCACCGGAACCGGAGGCGCCCCATGACTTCGCTCGACTCTGTGCTCGTGTTCGACAAGGACGGTGTACGGCTCACCGTCGAGGACGCCGTTGCCACGGTGACTCTGACCAATCCGGCGAAGCGCAACGCCCAGTCTCCCGCTCTGTGGCGGGCGTTGACGGAGGCCGGCCGGTCACTGCCGGGCAGCGTGCGGGTCGTCGTCCTGCGCGGCGAGGGCAAGTCCTTCTCCGCCGGGCTCGACCGGCAGGCGTTCACGCCCGAGGGCTTCGACGGAGAGCCGTCCTTCCTGGACCTGGCACGGGGTTCGGACGAGGACCTGGACGCGGTCATTTCCGAGTACCAGGAGGCGTTCACCTGGTGGCGCCGTAGCGACATCGTGTCGATCGCGGCCGTCCAGGGGCACGCCATCGGCGCCGGCTTCCAGCTCGCCCTCGCCTGCGACCTGCGGGTCGTCGCCGACGACGTGCAGTTCGCCATGCGCGAGACCAGCCTGGGACTCGTCCCCGACCTCACCGGCACGCACCCGCTCGTGGGTCTTGTCGGCTATGCCCGTGCGCTCGAAATCTGCGCCACGGGCCGCTTCGTCCACGCGCAGGAGGCCGAGCGCATCGGCCTCGCCAACATCGCCGTGCCCGTCGACGAACTCGACGGCGCCGTACGGGACTTGACCGCCGCGCTGCTCGCCGGGCCGCGCGACGCGGTGATCGAGACCAAGGCGCTGCTCCAGGGTGCCTCCGACCGTACGTACGAGGCCCAGCGCACCGCCGAACGCGCCGCCCAGGCCCGCCGCCTGCGCGACCTGGCGGGACTGGGGGACTGAGACCGCGGGGACGGCGGTCCTTCAGCGGATCTCGGCGACCAGGACCGTGACCGCCGTCGCCGCGGGGGCCGCTTCGGCTGCCCGGGTGCGGGCGGCTCGGGCCACGTCGAGGGCGCGGTGACCGGGGAAGACCGCCAGTTCCACCCGTAGCGCCCCGGGTGTGCGGTGGACCGGGCGGCCCAGCACCGACGTCAGCCCCGCCACGCCCGGCACACCGAGTACCGCCCGGGCCACCGGGTCATCGGTCGTCGGCCTGGCGGTCACCCGGGCGGCGGTTCGCCCAGGTGGGGGAGTGGTGGCCGGGGAATCCGGAGCCGCCTCCGCGAGACCCGTCACCCGCAGGTCCACCGCCACCACCGCGAGCCCCAACTCCCGCTCCGCCGAGGCGAACAGCGCCCCGCGCACGGCCTCGGCCAGCTCCGGCAGCGGCCGGTCCGCCACCCGCGCGGCCTCCGCCGCGAACTCCCCGGTGATCCGCAGCGTCCCCGGCGGCAGCCCGCCCGGCGGTACGGGCCACGGCGCCTTCCGGCCGGCTGTCGCGAGCCCCACCCGCAGCGCCCCCGGTACCACGCCCCGTACCGCTCCCGCCGCCCGCAGCAGCACCGCCCGGGCCGCGCGCTCCGCCAGCCACGCGCCGTCCGCCGCCTCCCCGAGCGGCAGCAGCCGGCCGGGGCCGAGCCGCTCGCGTACCGCGCTCGCCGCCGCCGGCGCCCATCCCACCCCAGGTGTCGTCGTCATTGCTCCAGCCTAATGTGGGCAAAGGCACAGATATCTCCATGGAAGGGATGAAAGGTGATGAATGATCCCGCACACCCCAAGGAACCGTCCGTGACCAAGCGGGGCGGCGGCGATCCGGCCGCCCGCGGCCGCACCACCATCGCCGACGGCGTCGTCGAGAAGATCGCCGGACTGGCCGCCCGTGAGGTCGACGGGGTCCACGCCATGGGCAGCGGGTTCTCCCGCACGCTCGGCGCCGTACGCGAACGGGTGCCCGGCGGAGGAGGGACCAAGTCGGGCGTCACGCGGGGCGTGAAGGCCGAGGTCGGCGAGGTGCAGACCGCGCTCGACCTGGAGATCGTCGTCGAGTACGGCGTCTCCATCGCCGACGTCGCCGGGGCCGTGCGCGAGAACGTCATCGCCGCCGTCGAGCGGATGACCGGCCTCGAGGTCGTCGAGGTCAACATCGCCGTGAGCGACGTGAAGCTGCCGGACGAAGAGGAAGAAGTGCCGGAGACGCGGCTCCAGTAGCCGCTGGCGTCCCGGCGGAAAGGGCTCAGCATGAGCATGGCGGTGGTCGGCCTGGTGGCCGGAATGGCTCTCGGATTCGCCGGATACTTCGGCGGCTTCGGGGCGTTCGTGCTGGTCGCGGCCTTGGGCGCGGTCGGCTTCGTCGTCGGGCGGTTCCTGGAGGGGGACCTCGAACCCGGCGACTTCTTCCGGGGTCGCGAGCGCGGCGACCGGCGGCGGTGACCGGTGGCAGTCGACCGGGTGGGTCCGGCCGGCCGTGGGGCGACGACGATCGCCGACCGGGTCGTCGCCAAGATCGCCGCGCGCGCCGCGCGGGAGGCCCTCGACGTGGTGCCCCCGGGCGGCTCGGCACCGCACGCCTCGGTCGTCGTGCTCCGTGACACGGCCCGGGTCTCGGTCAGCCTGGAGCTCGGCTACCCCGCCGACCTCGGCCGGCAGTGCGGCGCGGTGCGCAGCCAGGTGATGCGTCGCGTACGGGAGCTGGCGGGCATGGAGGTTCCCGAGGTGGCCGTCCACGTCGAGCGGCTGCACTCCCCGCGTACGGCGCGGGAGTCGGACGGGCGGAGGCTGCGATGACGACGGACACGGGCGCCGAGGACGTACCGGTACTGGAGGATCCCCCTGCGGCGGCAGGGGCGCCCCGCTTCTGGGCGGTACGGAGGATCCCGGCGGCCCTGATCGCGCTGATCGTTCTCGGCGGCACGGGCCTGCTGCTCTACGACGTCGCCGCCGTACGGGCCGACCGTACGGCGATGGCCTGGCGCCGCGAACTCGCCGACGACCTGGCGACCCGGCCGCTCGACAACGCCTGGGTGCTGGCGGGCGCGATCGTAGCGGTCGTTCTCGGTGTCTGGCTGCTGATCCTGGCGTTCACGCCGGGGCTGCGGGCGGTGCTGCCGATGCGCCGCGCCCACACCGACGTACGGGCCGGACTCGACCGGAAGGCGGCGGAGCTGACGCTGCGGGACCGGGCGATGGAGGTCTCGGGCGTGCAGTCGGTACGGGTACGGATGGGGCGCAAGAAGGTCGCGGTCCGGGCGGTCTCGCACTTCCGCGAACTCGACGAGGTCCGCGCCGACGTGGAGAGCGTCCTCGGCACCGGCATCGACGACCTGGGCCTCGCGCGGCCGCCGGCGCTGACGGTCCGGGTGGGCCGCCCGCCGACGAAGGGGGGACGGGTGTGACCGTCGTCCTGCGCCGCGTCAACCGCGTGCTGCTCGCCCTGATCGGCCTTGCGCTCGTCGCCGCCGGCGGGGCGGTCCTCGCCGCCGGGTTCGACCTGGCGGTGCCGTCGTGGTGGCCGTGGTCGGGCCCCTCCGACGTGCTGGTGAGCCGGGCGGACCGGCTGCGGTGGCGCGACGAGGGCTGGTGGTGGCCGGTGGTGATCGCCGTCCTGGGCGTCGTCGTGCTGCTCGCCCTGTGGTGGCTGCTGGCCCAGTTCCGGCGCGCCCGGCTGGCGGAGGTCCTCATCGACACGGGGGACGGGGAGGGGGCGACGCTACGGGGCCGGACCCTGGAGAGCGTCCTGGAGGCGGACGCGGTGGCCCAGGACGGCGTGGCCCGCGCCCGGGTAGCCCTGACGGGCCGCCGCACGGCCCCGAGAACGCGGGTGGCGTTGCTCCTGGAACCGTACGCGTCCCCAGGCGCTGCGCTGACGGCCTTGTCCACGGAGGCCCTCTCCAACGCCCGCACCTCAACGGGCCTCCCCGCTCTACCCACGGAGGCCCGCCTCCGCGCGGTCAAACACCGTGCGCGGAGGGTGACGTGAGGTCCTCTCAGAAGCCGTGACGCGCGCCGCCGTCCACCGACAGCATCACGCCCGTCACGTACGACGCCGCCGGCGACAGCAGGAACGCTGCCGTACGGCCGTACTCCTCCGGCGTGCCGTAGCGGCGCAGCGGGATGCGGGACTCGTTCGTCGTGCGGGACGCGTCCGCGTCGCCCGACAGGGCGTCCAGTTGGCGCACCCGGTCCGTGTCGATCCGGCCCGGTAGGACGCCCACCACCCGGATGCCCCGCGGGCCCAGGTCCCCCGCCAGGGACTTCGCGAAGCCGGCGAGGCCCGGCCGCAGGCCGTTGGAGATCGTCAGGCCCGGGATCGGCTCGTGGACCGAGCCCGACAGGACGAAGCCGATGACCCCGCCCTCGGCCAGCGCCTCCGCCGCCGCCCGCGCCATCCGCACCGCCCCCAGGAACACGCTGTCGAACGCCGCCGCCCACTGCTCGTCGGTGTTGTCCGCGGCGAAGCCCGGCGCAGGACCGCCCACGCTCACGAGGATGCCGTCGAAGCCCCCGAACCGGGACCGCGCCTCCGCGATCAGCCGGGCCGGCGCCTCCGGGTCCGCGTTGTCGGCGGCCAGACCGGCCGCGTTCGGACCCAGCTCCGCGACCGCCTCCGCGACCGTCTTCTCCTCGCGCCCGGTGACCAGCACCTTCGCGCCCTCGGCGAGCAGCGCTTCGGCCGAGGCACGGCCGAGCCCCCGCGTCCCGCCGGTCACCACGTACACCCGGTCCTTCAGTCCAAGATCCATGCGCCCTATCCTGCCGCGTCCTCCGCGCCCAGCGCGAGAGCGGTCCCCACCAGACCGATGTGGCTGAACGCCTGCGGGAAGTTGCCCAGCTGACGCCGCGCCACCGGGTCGTACTCCTCCGCGAGCAGCCCGACGTCGTTACGGAGCTCCAGCAGGCGCTCGAACAGCTCCCGCGCCTCGTCCTCCCGCCCCGTCATCCGCAGCGCGTCCGCCATCCAGAACGAGCAGACCAGAAACGTTCCCTCGCCGCCCGGCAGGCCGTCGACCGAGCGGCCCTTCGTGCTGTAGCGGCGCACGAAGCCGCCGTGCGTCAGCTCCTCCCGTACCGCGTCCACCGTCCCCACCACCCGCGGATCGTCCGCCGGCAGGAACCCGACCCGGGGGATCAGCAGCGTCGCCGCGTCCAGCTCCTGGGAGCCGTACGACTGGGTGAAGGTGTTGCGCTCGGGGTCGTACCCCTTGTCGCACACCTCCGCGTGGATCTCGTCCCGCAGCACCCTCCACCGCGCCGGATCACCGCGCAGCGAAGGGTCGGACTCCAGCGTGCGCACCGCTCGGTCGGCCGCCACCCAGGCCATCACCTTCGAGTGCACGAAGTGCCGGCGCGGCCCGCGCACCTCCCACAGCCCCTCGTCCGGCTCCCGCCAGGTCGACTCCAGGAAGCCGAGCAGGCTCAGCTGCAGGTTCCAGGCGGGCGCGGCCGGCGGAATCCCGGCCTCCCGCGCCATCAGGAGCGAGTCCATGACCTCGCCGTACACGTCGAGCTGGAACTGCTCCACGGCCGCGTTCCCGATCCGTACCGGCGCCGAGTCGCCGTGGCCGCGCAGCCAGGGCAGCTCCATCTCGGGCAGCCGCCGCTCACCGGCCGGCCCGTACATGATCTGCAGATCGGCCGGATCGCCCGCCACCGCCCGCAGCAGCCAGTCACGCCACGCCGCCGCCTCGTCGACGTAACCGGCCGAAATGAGCGCATCGAGGGTGAAGGTGGAGTCGCGCAGCCAGCAGGAGCGGTAGTCCCAGTTCCGTACGCCGCCGATCTCCTCCGGCAGGGAGGTGGTCGGGGCGGCCATGATCCCGCCGGTCGGTGCGTAGGTGAGCGCCTTCAGGGTGAGCAGCGAGCGCAGCACCTCCTCGCGGTACGGCCCCTCGTACGTGCAGCGCGACGCCCAGTCCCGCCAGTCCGTCAGACACTGGTCGAG
This sequence comes from Streptomyces sp. P9(2023), assembly GCF_032436795.1. Taxonomy (NCBI): domain Bacteria; kingdom Bacillati; phylum Actinomycetota; class Actinomycetes; order Kitasatosporales; family Streptomycetaceae; genus Streptomyces; species Streptomyces sp. P9(2023). The sequence continues at coordinate 46,686 of NZ_JAUPWM010000024.1, read as the reverse complement.
CGCGCTGAACGGATCGATCAGCTCGGGGCGCGGCTCGTGCGACGGGTGCCAGGTGAGCACGAACGCGACCTTCTCGCCCGCGTCGACCGTGAACGACGAGCAGGTCGAGAACTGCTGCCCCCAGGTCTTCACCGGCGGCTCGCTCCGGAACCAGACCGAGTCGGGCCCCGCGACGGCCACCCGGTGGCCGTCGCTGCGCCGCACCCACGGCACGATCGAGCCGTAGTCGAAGCGCAGCCGGAGCACCGAGCTCATCTCGACGGTGCCGCTGACGCCCTCCACGATCCGCATGACATCGGGCGCCGTGTCGCGCTGCGGCATGAAGTCGACGACCTTCACGGTGCCCGTACGGGTCTCCCAGTACGTCTCCAGGACCAGCGAGTCGCCGGCGTAGCCCCGGGTGGTGCAGGTCGTGGCGCCCTTGGGCGCGATCCGCCAGTGGCCGTTCTCCTCGTCGCCGAGGAGCGCGGCGAAGCAGGCCGCCGAGTCGAAGCGCGGCAGACACAGCCAGTCGATCGACCCGTCGCGTCCGACGAGCGCGGCGGTCTGGAGATCGCCGATGAGGGCGTAGTCGTCGATACTTTGCGTCACGCTTTGGCGTGTTCCCGCACGGAACGACGGTCAATCAGCGGGCCGCTGTGGCCTACACCGCGGCGGGCTCAGGTTCGGGAGCCCCCGTGCCGCCCTCGGTGCGGGCCGCGGCCTCCCGGTCCTTCTTCTCGCGACGCACCAGGATCACCCAGCCGACGGGCACACCGGCCGTGAAGAGCCACCACTGAACGGCGTACGCCATATGTGCGCCGATCGAGTCGTGGTCGGGCTCGGGGACCGTTTCGGGGGAGCCGCCGGGCGGCTCGGGCGCGGTCTGCTCGACGTAGCCGCCGAGCACGGTGAGGCCGGTCAGCTCGGCCTGCTGGGCGCTGTTGATCAGCATCACCTGACGGTCCGGCAGCCCGCGCAGGTCCTTGATGCCGCTGGCGCCGGTCGTCTCGTCGGCCTTGAGCCGGCCGGTCACGGTCACCTGACCCTTGGGGGCGGGCGGGACCTCGGGGTACGCCTTCTGGTCCGGTGAGGCGGGGACCCAGCCGCGGTTGACGACGACGGCCCTGCCGTCCTTCAGGACCAGCGGGGTGAGCACCATGACGCCCTGCTGGTCGTCGGCGTTCGTGCGCCGCCGGACGACGACCTCGTGGGCGGTGTCGAAGGTGCCGGTGGCCGTGACCGTACGCCAGTAGTCGGCGCGCGGGACGGTGTGGCCGGGGGAGGTCAGCTCCTCGACGGGGCGGGGCTTCGCCTGGAGGTTGTCCGCGATCAGGGCGTTCTGGGCGACCCGCCGCTCGTGCCGGTGGAACTGCCAGAAGCCCAGCTCGATCATCGTCGGGACGAGGGCGAGGGCGACGAGGGTGAGGATCACCCACTGCCGGGACAACAGGAAGCGGTACACCCCATGACCGTACAACTGTGGTCATGGGGTGCACGCACGGGGGTTCCGGTCGGACCGTTCGACCGGGCTCCCGGCCGGCCGCTCGACCGGGCTCCCGGGTCAGACCCTGTCGACGATGCCCGCCTTTCCCTCCGCGCGGGCGCAGTGGGCGCCGCAGTACCAGTTCCCCTCGACCTCGACGCCCTGGCCGATGATCGACACCCGGCAGTGCTCACAGATCGGCGCCATGCGGTGAATGGCGCAGGAGAAGCAGTCGAAGACGTGCACCGCGCCCTGCGCGTGCACCTCGAAGGACATGCCGTAATCGTTTCCGCAGACCTCACAACGTGCCATGCGCCACAGGGTGCTGCTCCCGCCGGACGAGGTGAAGGCGGCACGCCCGGTGCGTCACCCGTCTGCCGGGGCCACGTCCCGCAGCAGCTGGGTGAAGGCGGCCTCGTCGACGATCGGGGTGGCGAAGGACTTCGCCTTCACCGTCTTGGAGGTGGCGGCGTCCGGATCGTTCGTCACCAGCAGGCTCGTCAGCCGGGAGACGCTGGTGGCGACATGGAGACCCGCTTCGACGGTGCGGTCCTCAAGGAGCTCGCGGTCGATGGAGGTGTCGCCCGAGAACGCCACCCGCATGCCCTGCTTGAGTGGTTTGTCCGCTTCGTAACGCCCAGGGTTCGGGTAGGGGCACGGCGGCCGCTTCCGCGAGGGCCGCCAGCCGTTCGCGTGGTACGAGACCTGGTGGCCGATCCGGGCGGCCGGGGCGGGCGTGGACACCCACTCCGTCAGCGGCCGGCACTCAAGGAGCGGCAGCCGTACGTTCCGCTCCGCCGCAGTGTGCAGGCTCGGCCGGAACGCCTCGGCGAGCACCCGGGCGTCATCGAGCGCGTTGTGCGCCCGCTGCTGGACGACGCCGTAGTGCGCGGCCAGCGACTCCAGCTTGTGGTTGGGCAGCGGGAGGGACAGCTCCTTGGCGAGGGCGATGGTGCACAGCCGCTGCCGCACGGGCGCGGTGCGCTCGGCCCGCGCGTACTCGCGGGCGATCATCGACCAGTCGAAGAGCGCGTTGTGCGCCACCAGGACCCGGCCGTCGAGCCGCGCGGAGAACTCGGCGGCGATCTCCGGGAAGAGCGGCGCGCCCTCCAGCAGGTCACTGGTCAGCCCGTGGATCCAGACAGGACCGGGGTCCCGCTCCGGATTGACCAGCGTGTACCAGTGGTCCTCGACGTTCCCCTGGGCGTCCAGGCGGTAGACGGCAGCCGACACTATCCGGTCGTCGCGGGCGAGTCCGGTGGTCTCCACGTCGACGACCGCGTACCCCTGTGGGTAGGCGGTCGGCCACGCTGCGGCTGTCGTACGGTCGTCGAGCATGGTCACTGAGAATACGGGCCCCGACTGACACCCCGACCCCCTGGTGTCCCTCCCGCCGCCGGGAACCGGCCATCCGGCGGACGGCCGGCCCGCCCCGCAGGGCCCATGGGCCGCACCCCGTACGGGAGTTCACCGGGTCGGGTCAGGGGGCGGCCAGCAGCCCCTCCACCAGGGCCCGTACGGAGGTGGTGAAGAGGCGTTCCGTGTCGATCGGGCGCGCCAGGGCGCGGGTGAGGGCGGGGTCGTCCGGGTCGGTCGTGACCGTCTCCCAGAGTTCCTCCTCGGCGGGGGACTGGGTCGGGGCCCGCTCGCGGTTGCGCTCCACCAGGACGTGGCCCACGACCTGGAGCTGCACCGCCCGGACCGCCTCCGCCGCCCGCGCGCCGCGCAGCCCCGCCGCGTGGACCTCGTGGGCGAGGGTGCGCTGGGCGGGCAGGAACATCCGTTCCGTCAGGCCCCGTTCGTGGACCATCGCCACCAGGTGCGGACGGTCCCGCAGCTCGCGGCGGAGCGCCCGGGCCACCGAGACGATCCGCTCGGCGGGGGTGCGGCCGTGCGCGGTGATCGTGGCGAGATCGGCGACCGTACGCTCGACCAGCGCGTCGAGGAGGGACTCGCGGTTGCCGACGTGCCAGTAGATCGAGGTGACCGCCGTGCCGAGCTCGGCCGCGAGCTTGCGCATGGTGAGGGCGTCCGGGCCGTGCTGCTTCACCAGAGCCGCCGCGGCCGCCAGTACCTCCTCGCGGGTGAGTGCGCTGCGCGCCATCCGTCCCCCAATTCTCCTCGGTGCACGACTCTTTACCCTTCATCGCGGCGGGTGTAACTGTGTTACAGGCCGACGGTCCCTGAAGGGTGGTACGTCATGGCACGAGTACGGTACGGGGCGCGCACCGACGCCGAGATCGCGGCGGCCCGCGCCAGAAGCAGCAACCTTCCCGACATCTGGTCCACCGGAGTGGTCGCCGTCTGGGAGACCGATCCGGACGTGGTCGCGGCGGTCCTGCCGCCGCCGCTGAAACCCACCGGGCGGCCCCTCGTCCGGGCCAACATCAGCAAGGTCGACCTGCCCGGCTACCCCCTCGGCGCGGGCTCGGTCGCGGTGGCCGCCGCCCACGGCGCCCAGGAGGGCTGGTACCCGCTCGTCATGCCGATGAGCCTGGAGCGGGCCCTCATCGGCGGCCGTGAGGTCTTCGGCGAGCCGAAGAAGCTCGGCCAGGTCGTCGTCGAACGCGACGGGCTCGTCGTCCACGCCTCCCTCGGCCGGCACGGCATCGACTTCGTCGAGGTGCGCGGCGCCGTCTCCGGACCGCTCCCGCTGCCCGAACCCACCGAGAAGACCGACTTCTACTTCAAGTTCCTGCCGGGCGTGGACGGCACGGGCTTCGACGCCGAGCCCGTGCTGGTGCACTGCCTGCGGAACGAGAAAGTCCGGAAGCTGGAGCAGGTCACCGGCGACATCGTGCTGCGCGAGTCGATGTACGACCCGGTCGCCGACCTCCCCGTACGCCGGATCGTCGAGATCACCATCGGCGAGAAGACCACCGACCAGAAGGGCCGGGTCGTGGAACGGGTCAGCGCCGAGGCCCTCCTGCCGTACATCCACCAGCGCTACGACGACCCGCAGCAGATCCTCGACGGCCCGCCGGAAGGGAGCGTGTGATGGAACTGCGGCAGGGGCAGGTCGCCGTCGTCACCGGCGCGGCGAGCGGCATCGGGCTCGCGTTGGCCCGCCGGTTCGCCGCCGAGGGCCTGGCCGTCGTCCTCGGCGACGTGGAGGAGGCCGCGCTCGCCAAGGCCGCCGAGGAACTGATGGCGGACGGGGCACAGGTCCTCGCCCGTACCGTCGACGTCAGCGACCCGGAGTCCGTACGCGGCCTGGCGGACGCGGCGTTCGACACCTTCGGCGCCGTGCACGTGCTGTGCAACAACGCGGGCGTCGGCTCGGGCGCCGAGGGCCGGATGTGGGAGCACGAGCCCAACGACTGGAAATGGGCCTTCTCCGTCAACGTCTGGGGCGTCTTCCACGGCATCCAGGCCTTCGTCCCGCGCATGATCGCCGGCGGCGAGCCCGGACACGTCGTGAACACCTCCTCGGGCGACGGCGGGATCGCCCCGCTGCCCACCGCCTCCGTCTACGCCGTCACCAAGGCGGCCGTCGTCACCATGACCGAGTCGCTGTACGCGCACCTGAAGGCCGAGCACGCGCGCGTGGGGGCGTCGGTGCTCTTCCCGGGACCGCACATGCTGCGCACCGGGCTGTGGGAGTCGCACCGCAACCGGCCCGAGCGGTACGCCAAGGAGCGGCCGCGCCGTACCCCGTACCGCAGCCTCGACCAGTGGGAGTCGGCCATGAAGGAGGCCGGGCACGAGGTCGCCTTCACGCCGGTCGAGGAGGTCGCGGGGCACGTCGTGGACGGCATCCGCGCGGACCGGTTCTGGATGCTGCCGGCGAGCGAGCACAGCGACCGGCAGATCAGGGCGCGCTCGCAGTCGATGCTCGACCGCGCCAACCCGTCGTACCTGGAGAGCTTCATTCTCGACTGAGGGGGTCTGTCATGGCCGATCCGAACGACCCGTATCTGATCATCTCCTCCGACTGCCACGCCGGTCTGCCCACCGAGCGCTACCGGCCGTACCTCGACTCCCGGTTCCACCGCGACTTCGACGAGTTCCTCGCCGGGCGGGAGGCCCGCCGCGAGGCCATGACCCGGCTCGGGGTGCGCAACGAGGACTTCGCGACCAAGTGGTTCAGCGACAACGAGGAAGGGCTGCGGGGCGGCTGGGACGCCGCCCAACGGCTCAAGGAGCTCGACGGCGACGGGGTGGCGGCCGAGGTCGTCTTCCCGGACGCGGACGCGGTCGACAGCCAGACCGCCGCGCCGTTCGGGGTCGGGCTCGGGCTTTCCGGCGACCAGGACCCGGAGCTCGGCATGGCGGGCGCGCAGGCGCACAACCGCTGGCTGGCGGAGTTCGTCGGGCAGAACCCCGAGCGGCACTGCGGGGTGGCGCTGCTGCCGATCACGGCCGAGCCGTCGAAGGTGGTCGCCGAGATCCACCGGGCGAAGGAGTCCGGGCTCGGGGCGCTGATGATCCCCTCCATGTGGGTGGACAAGGAGCCGTACCACGACCGGCGTTACGACCCGATCTGGGCGGCCGCCGCCGAGACGGGGATGCCACTCGTCACCCACTCGGGCGCGGCGCCGCGCGAGGAGTACGGCGACCATCTCGGCATCTACGTCAGCGAGGTGACCTGGTGGCCGGCCCGGCCGCTGTGGTTCCTGCTCTGGTCGGGGGTCTTCGAGCGCCACCCGGGGCTGAGGTTCGGCGTGGCCGAGTCCGGCTGCTGGTGGCTGCCGAACCTGCTCTGGTTCATGGACCGGCTCTACCTCGGTGCCCACGGCGGCAAGAAGCTGTCCCCGTTCGCGGAGCTGAAGCGGCCGCCGAGCGAGTACCTGGACCGCCAGGTCTTCGTCTGCGCCACCAACACGAAGCGCCGCGAGCTGGCGCAGCGGTACGAGATCGGTGTGGACAACATCCTGTGGGGCTCGGACTTCCCGCATCCGGAGGGGACCTGGCCGAACACGCGCGCGTGGCTGCGGAACACGTTCCACGACATCCCGGTGGCGGAGACGCGTCGGATGCTGGGTCTGGCCGCGGCGGAGGTCTTTGGATTCAATATTCAAATATTGGATCCAATCTCCCGTCGCATCGGGCCGACACCGGCCGATCTCGGCCAGTCGCCCGACCAGGCGGCGGTGGAGGCCTCCTGGGCCCGCTCGCGCGAGGTCGGCCGGCACTGGCTGACGGACCACGACTTCCCCACCCTGGGGGTGAGCTGATGGACCGCTACACGGTCATCTCCGCGGACTGCCACGCCGGCGCCGACCTCCTCGACTACAGGCCGTACCTGGAGAAAAGGCACCACGACGCCTTCGACGCCTGGGCAGCCGGCTACGTCAATCCGTACGAGGACCTGCTCGCCGACACCGCCGACCGCAACTGGAACTCCCAGCGGCGGCTGCGCGAGCTGGAGGAAGACGGCATCGTCGCCGAGGTCGTCTTCCCCAACACCATCCCGCCGTTCTTCCCTTCGGCTTCCCTCATGGCCCCCGCGCCGACGAGCGAGGAGTTCGAGCAGCGCTGGGCGGGGCTGCGCGCGCACAACCGCTGGCTGGCCGACTTCTGCGCGGACGCGCCGGGCCGCCGGGCGGGCGTGGCGCAGATCCTCCTCAACGACGTCGACGAGGCGGTGAAGGAGATCCGCCGTACCAAGGAGGCGGGCCTCACCGGCGGCATCCTCCTGCCGGGCGCCCCGCCCGGCAGCGGGATCCCCGAGCTGTACTCGCAGACGTACGACCCGATCTGGGCGGTCTGCGCGGAGCTGGACATCCCGGTCAACCACCACGGCGGCTCCGCCTCACCGCCGCTCGGCGACGAACCGGCGGCACGGGCGGTGTTCATGGTGGAGACGACGTGGTTCTCGCACCGGGCGCTCTGGCACCTCGTCTTCGGCGGCGCCTTCCGCCGCCACCCCGACCTGAAACTCGTCCTCACCGAGCAGGGCTCGGGCTGGATCCCCGGGGTCGTGGAGATGCTGGACTACTACCACACGCGCCTGGTCGCGGCGGCCTCCCGGGCGGCCACCGCCGAGTCGAAGTTCGGTGCAGGCCTCGCGGAGTCCATGGGCAAGGGCCCGAGCGAGGTCTGGCGCGACAACTGCTTCGTCGGCGCGAGCTTCATGCGCCCGCACGAGGTGCCGCTGCGCGACCGGATCGGCCTCGACAAGATCATGTGGGGCAGCGACTACCCGCACGACGAGGGCACGACGCCGTACTCCCGCGAAGGCCTCCGCATCGCCTACGCGGGTCTCCCGAGGGAGGAGGTCGCGGCGATGGCCGGTGGCAACGCGGCCCGCGTCTACGGCTTCGACCTGCCGTTCCTGGACTCCCTCGCGGCCGTCCACGGCCCGACCGTCGAGGAGATCGCCGAACCCCTGAAGGAGGTCCCCGCGGGCGCCACCAGCCCGGCCTTCGCCCCGGGCGGGTCGGTCCGCGTCTGGTGACGTACCGGGTGAGACCCTCCCCGGGTGACTGACGCGCCCACCCACGACGAGGCCCACGGCGGCGGCCTCGGCACCCGCCTCAACTGGCTCCGGGCCGCCGTGCTCGGAGCCAACGACGGCATCGTCTCCACCGCGGGCCTCGTCGTCGGCGTGGCCGGCGCGACGGAGTCGCAGGCCGCGCTCCTGACCGCCGGCCTGGCGGGCCTGCTCGCCGGATCGATGTCGATGGCGGTGGGGGAGTACGTCTCGGTCTCGACGCAACGGGACGCGGAGAAGGCGGCCCTGGCCCAGGAGCGGCGCGAACTGCGCGACGACCCCGACGCCGAACTGGCGGAGCTGACCGGCCTGTTGTCCGCCCGCGGCCTCAGCCCGGAAGTGGCCCGCGAGGCGGCGGTCCAACTCACCGAACGCGACGCCCTGCGCGCCCACGCGCGCGTGGAGCTCGGAATCGACCCGGACGCGCTCACCAACCCCTGGCACGCGGCCACCGCCAGCTTCCTCGCCTTCACGGCCGGCGCCCTGCTCCCCCTCCTCGCGATCGTCCTCCCACCCCCGTCGACCCGTCTCTGGATCACGGTCCTCTCGGTCCTGGCGGCCCTCGCCCTCACCGGCTGGACCAGCGCCCGCCTCGGCACCGCCCCACCCACCCGAGCGGTCCTCCGCACGGTGGGCGGCGGCGCCCTGGCGATGGCGGTGACGTACGGAGCGGGGTCGCTGCTCGGGGCGGCGGGGGTGTAGGGGGCAGGCCCGTGGGGAATCGGCAGCGGGACGCGAAGTACTGTCCGCAGAGACGGAGTTCGGGGCGTTACGGGAGGGGTGACGGCATGTCCGACGGGATGACGGCTTTCCTGGTGTGCGGGGCGTGCGGACTGGTGCCGCTGCTGCTCGCGATACGCGAGGTCGGCATCGTACGGCGGCTCCGGCGGGACGGGATACGGACGCGGGGCGTCGTCGTCGACAACGTACGGTCCAGCGACAGCGAGGGGCCGACCTGGATCCCGGTCATCGAGTTCCCCGGCCAGAAGGGCCGCCGCGTGCGGTTCTCGCCGAAGATCCGCGGGGCCGGGTTCGGACTGAAGACCGGGCGTGAGGTGCCGGTGGTGTACATGCCGGGCGACCCGACCTCGGCCCGGGTGGACACGACAGGGCACATGGCGGGACCTGCCGTCTTCCTCGCCTTCGTCGGTACCGCGTTCCTGGCCGTCGCCGTGGTCGTCGGCGTGGCGGCCTGACGACGGGCAGCCGGCCGTTGGCCCCGGTGAACCGCCGGGGCACGCCACCCGACGACCCGACTTGTCGCCCGACTTGTCGGAAGGTGCCAAAGCTTGCTGACAAGTCGTCTCGCATACTTGTTGGTAACTGCGTCTAGCCGCACCCCGACCCGCGCCTCTACCGTCGTCGGCATGCCGAACCTGCCCGATGTCGTGCTCTGGTCCATACCGGCGTTCGTCCTGCTCACCGTCCTGGAGATGGTCAGCTACCGGCTCCATCCCGACGAGGACGCCGCCGGATACGAGACCAAGGACGCCGCCACCAGCCTCGGCATGGGGATCGGCAGTCTCGTCTTCGACTTCCTCTGGAAGATCCCGATCGTCGCGATCTACACCGCGGTCTACGAGCTCACCCCGCTCCGCGTCCCCGTCCTGTGGTGGACGATCCCGCTGATGCTGCTCGCCCAGGACTTCTTCTACTACTGGCAGCACCGCGGACACCACGTCATCCGCGTCCTGTGGGCCTGCCACGTGGTGCACCACAGCAGCCGCAAGTTCAACCTCACCACCGCGCTGCGCCAGCCCTGGACCAGCCTGACGTCCTGGCCGTTCTATCTGCCGATGATCGCCCTCGGCGTGCACCCGGCCGCCGTCGCGTTCTGCTACTCGATCAACCTCGTGTACCAGTTCTGGATCCACACCGAGCGCATCGACAAGCTGCCCCGGCCCTTCGAGTACGTCCTCAACACCCCCTCCCACCACCGCGTCCACCACGCCTCGCAGGGCGGCTACCTGGACCGGAACTTCGGCGGGATCCTGATCGTCTGGGACCGTATGTTCGGCTCCTGGGTGGGGGAGACCACCAAGCCCGTCTTCGGCCTCACCAAGAACATCGAGACGTACAACCCGCTCCGCGTCGCCACCCACGAGTACGCCGCCATCGCCCGCGACGTCCGGGCCGCGACCAGTTGGCGCGAGCGCGCCGGACGGCTCTTCCGCGGCCCGGGCTGGCAACCCGCACCCCAGCCGCCGAAGAGCACCGACCCCGCCGCGGAGCCCGCCGCGTGAGCGCCCGTACGGCGGAAACCGCCGCCACGGCGACGAACACGCTCTCCCGCGCCCTCCTCGCCGCCTTCGCGCTCGCCGTCGCCGTCGACCTGGTCTCCCTGCTCGTCGGCGCCGACCTGGGGCACCGGATCGCCAAGCCGCTCCTGATGCCGCTGCTCGCCGCGTACGCAGCCACCCGGGGCGCCCCGAAGCTCCTCATCGCCGCGCTGCTGTTCGGCTGGGGCGGCGACGTCTTCCTGCTCTCCCAAGCCGACTGGGCCTTCCTCGTCGGCATGGGCTCCTTCGCCGCCGGACACGTCTGCTACCTGGTGCTCTTCGGCCGCCGCCGTACGTCCGTCCCGCTCGGGATCGCGTACACCGTCGCCCTCGTCGGCACCGTCGCGCTGCTGTGGCCCGACCTCCCCGCCGAGCTGCGGATCCCCGTCGCCGGCTACTCCCTCCTCCTCACCGCCATGGCCTACCGCGCGAGCTCCCTCGGGCTCGCCGCCGGCGCCGGCGGCGCGCTCTTCCTGCTCTCCGACACCCTCATCGCGACCGGCGTCGCCGAGTGGCCCCAGCTGCCCGCCCCCGCCTTCTGGGTCATGTCCACGTACATCGCCGCCCAGTACCTGCTGGCCAAGGGTGTCCTCGCACGGGCGTACGGTGAACGGAGTACCGCCGCCTGACAGCAAGGAACGTCCCCCATGCGCGCCACCACCATCCACGCCCCGTTCGACATGCGCGTGGAGGACGTGCCCGACCCCGTCGTCCAGGACCCCACCGACGTCGTCGTCCGCGTCCTGCGCGCCTGCATCTGCGGCAGCGACCTGTGGGCCTACCGGGGCGAGTCCGCCCGGCAGCCCGGCCAGCGCATCGGGCACGAGTTCCTCGGGATCGTGGAGGCGGCGGGCGCGGACGTCGCCGGCTTCGCCGCAGGTGACCTCGTCGTCGCCCCGTTCGTCTGGTCCGACGGCACCTGCGACTACTGCGCCGAAGGCCTCCAGACCTCCTGCCCGAGCGGCGGCTTCTGGGGCACGGTCGGCTCCGACGGCGGCCAGGGCGAGGCCGTCCGCGTCCCCTTCGCCGACGGCACCCTCGTCAAGCTGCCCGCCGACGCCGCCTCCGACGACCACCTGCTGACCGCCCTCCTCGCCCTCTCCGACGTCCTGGGCACCGGCCACCACGCCGCCCTCGGCGCCGGCGTCCGCAAGGGCTCCACCGTCGCGGTCGTCGGCGACGGCGCCGTCGGCCTCTGCGGCGTCCTCGCCGCCAAGCGGCTCGGCGCCGACCGGATCATCGCGCTCGGCCGCCACACCGCCCGTACCGACATCGCCCGGACCTTCGGCGCCACCGACGTCGTCGCCGAGCGCGGCGAGGCCGCCGAGGCGGCCGTCCGGGAGCTCACCGGCGGCCAGGGCGCTCACGCCGTCATCGAGGCCGTCGGCACCGAGCAGTCGATGCGCACGGCCGTCGCCATCGCCCGCGACGGCGGCTCCATCGGCTACGTCGGCGTCCCGCACGGCTCCGGCACGGGACTCGACCTCTCCGTCATGTTCGACCGGAACATCGCGCTGCGCGGCGGCGTCGCGCCGGTCCGCGCGTACATCCCGGAGCTGCTCCCGGACGTCCTCGACGGCTCCGTCGACCCGTCCCCGGTCTTCGACCTGACCGTCGGCCTCGACGGCGTCCCGGGCGGCTACCAGGCGATGGACGAGCGCACCGCGCTGAAGGTCCTGGTCAGGCCCTGAGCCACTGGGGGTCGTCCCCGCCTTGAAGGCCCGGCGGGCGCGACCAGCCCGCCGGGCCGCCCTCGTACGAGACGGGCGACCGCGCGTGCCGCAGCAGGCCCAGCGGGCCGGCCGTCTCCGTGAGGTACCGCTCCGGCTCGTATCCGGGCAGCGCGTGCGTCAGCCAGTGCCCGGTCTGCGCCAGCGCCAGGCGTACGAGACGGGTACCGCCGTCCCGGTCCTGCTCGGTCATGGTGCGCAGCACCGCCGCCGCCAGGAGGTAGCCCGTGCCGTGGTCCAGGGCCTGCGCGGGCAGCGCGCCCGGCTCCTCCGACGAACCCTCGGCCACCGCGATCCCGGTCGCCACCTGCACCAGGCTGTCGAAGCCGCGCCGTTCGCACCAAGGGCCGTAGTCGCCCCAGGCCGAGAGCCGGGCGGTCACCAGGCCGGGCCGGTGGAGGTCGAAGCGGTCCAGGGCGCCGGGGCGGTAGCCGGTGACCAGGACGTCGGCCGCGTCCAGCAACTCGTCGAAGGCCCGGCGGTCCGAGGGGCTGTCCAGGTCGAGCGCGGCCGTCCGCTTTCCGACGTCCGTGTCCGCGTGCTGGTCGGGCAGTTCGGGGTTGCCCGGCGGGTCGATCCGCAGCACGTCCGCGCCGAGCAGCGCGAGCGTCCGGGTCGCGACCGGCCCGGCGATGACCCGGGTCAGGTCCAGGACCCGCAACCGCCCCGAGCGCCGCCTCGGCGCCGCGTCGTCCAGCCGCTCCCGGGACAGCAGCGGGCGCGCCGCCACCTCCCGGCCCTGCTCGTGCGCCGCCCACTCCGCCGACGTCCGCAGCGCGACCGCCAAGCCCCCGGCCGCGTACACCGCCGTCTCGACCTCGACGGCCCTCCGCTCGGCGATCGCCGCCGCCACAGCCGCCACCGAAGCCGAATCCCCCGCGCCCAGCGCCGACAGCAACGCCGCCCGGTGGTGCGGATAGTTGGCGTGCGTACGGACCCAGCCGTCCGAGGCCCGCCAGAAGCGGGACAGCGGCGCGAAGACCACCGGAGCCCGCCCGTCGACCCGGAGATGACGCTCACTCACGAAGGCGGTGGCCACGGCTCCGTCATCGACGCGGACCGTCCCCGCCGAACCGTCCCGCTCCACCGCCGCGAGCCCCGCGACCGCGACCGTCGCCCGCGCCAGGTCCATCACGGGCAGCCGGGCCGGCAGCAGCCCCGAAGGACCCCCGTACGCCACCCGGGCCGGTAGGGCGGGATCGCCGCCCAGCTCCGACCACAACAACTCCGTACCCGTACGCACCGTGTTGTCCGTCAGCTCGTCCATCCGCGCATGATGGCACTCCGTGCCACGCGAAGGGGCCCTGGTGTGGCGCACCACACCAGGGCCCCTCCTCATGTGCGTCAGCGACGGACGGCGTCGAGCGCGTCCACCAGACCGGCCCCGTAGAAGCCGTTCTTGTTCTTGCCACCCTCGCAGACCGCGTCGACGACACCGTCACCGTCGATGTCGTACGGGTTGGTGCAGGCGCGGTCGTCGGCCTGCGCGTACAGCATGGCCTTGAGCGCGGCCGGGCTCGCCTTCGGGTGCGTCGACTTCAGCAGCGCGAGCACACCGGCGGCGTGCGGCGAGGCCATCGACGTACCGGCCTTGTAGTTGTAGCCGCCGTTGACCGTGGTCGACAGGATGCGGCCGTTGACCGCCGGGGCGTCCGGGGTCTGGTACTCGGTGCGGTCGCCACCGGGAGCCGAGATGTCGACGACCCCGAGACCGTAGTTGGAGTACGAGGCCTTCAGATCCTTGGCGCCCGTCGCGGAGACGGTGACCACGCCCGGCAGCATCGCCGGGTAGTCGAGGCACTCCTTCGGGTCGATGGGCCGGGTCACCGGCGTGGTGTCGTTCGGGCTGGTGACGTCCGTGAGCTCGTCCGCCGCCAGGTCCATCTTGGAGTTGCCGGCCGCCGCGACGTTGACCGTGCCCTTGCGCTCGGCATAGCGGGTCGCGCGGGAGACGGCCTCGAGCAGGGCCTTCTGGTCGGCGTCGTTCTTGCACGCGAACAGCCACGGGTCGGTGTAGTAGCTGTTGTTGGTGATGTCGACACCGTTCTCGGCCGCCCACACGAAGCCGCAGACCACGGCCTCGGTGTAGAAGAAGCCGTCGGGCGTGGACACCTTGATCCCCGAGACCTTCACGCCCGGCGCGACACCGGTGATGCCGATGCCGTTCTTGGCGGCGGCGATGGTGCCGGCGACGTGCGTGCCGTGGTCGCTCTCGCCCGCCATCGGACGCCACGAGCCGGGGGTGGTGTCCGGCGCGCCGGTCACGCAGTTGGCAGAGGCGCGGGCGTCGAAGTTCGGCGCCAGATCCGGGTGGGTGTCGTCGACGCCCGTGTCGATGACGCCGACCGTGACCTTGCTGCTGCCCATCGTCCGCTTGTGGGCCTGGTCCGCCTTGATGGCGGGCAGGTCCCACTGCAACGGCTCCAGCGGGTCCTGGTTGTCCGTGGCACCGGCCGCGGCGGCCGTGGCCTCGCCCGCGGTGAGCGCCTGGCCGCCCTCGCCGACGGAGGTGTCCCGCTGGACGGAGAGCGGGGCGGTGCGCGTCGCACCGGCCGACACCACACCCCGGGCCTTACGGATCGTCGTCGCGAACTCCGGGTTCTGCGAGTGGACGACTATCACGCCTATCTGGTCATAAGAGATGACCACCGTGCCACCGGCCGCGGCGATCGCCTTCTTCACCGAGGCGGCCGTCCAGCGGCCCCCGTCGATGTTGACGACGTACGACAGCTTGGGGCCGTTCGTCGAGACGGCGGTCGTCGCGGCGGCGTCGCTCAGTTCGGCGGCGGAGGCGCCCGCCGGAAGGACGCCGAGCGAGGCCGTGAGCGCGAGACCGGCAAGCAGAGAGAGTACTCGGCCGCGTCTCGATCCCAGATGAGCCATGGGTTCTCCACATCATCCGTATGTACTGCCTGTACGCCGTTTGCGTTCAGGCAGGTGCATGACGAGTGAAGTTATCGCTGATCTTCCCGCGCCATCAATGAGTTGAGAGGGATTGATGCGGATCCGGAGGAATATCCAGGAGGAAAACCACTCCCGGTGAACCGCTTCGCCGTGCGCTCCGTGCCGTTGTGCAGGGGAGGAGCTCCGGCCGGAGCCCCGTCCCCCACCCCCTCAGTGAGGCCCCGTTGTCCATGCCCACCGCACCCGCGCCCCAAGGAGATTCCGTGGTCACCGAAGCACCGCCGCCGCCCCCGGACGGCCCCGAAGCCGCCGCCGGCCCCGTCCAGCCCACGACCGAGGCCTTCGTCGAGGTGCAGGCGAGCGCGGAGTTCGGCGAACTGCGCCGTACGTACCGCTCCTTCGCCTTCCCGCTGACGGTCGCCTTCATCGCCTGGTACCTGCTGTACGTGCTGCTCTCCAACTACGCGGGCGGCTTCATGGGCACCAAGCTCTTCGGCAACATCAACGTGGCGCTCGTCCTCGGCCTCGGCCAGTTCGCCACCACCTTCCTCATCGCCTGGCTCTACTCCCGCCACGCGGCCGAGCGCCTCGACCCGAAGGCCGACGCCATCAAGTCCCGTATGGAGGCCGACGCGTGAACAGCTCCACCCACCTGCTCGCGGCGGACAGCGCGACCACCGAGCACCGGCCGCTGATCATCGCCCTCTTCGGTGCCTTCGTCGTCGCCACGCTCGTCATCACCGTCTGGGCCGGCCGCCAGACCAAGAGCGCCGCCGACTTCTACGCCGGCGGCCGCCAGTTCACCGGCTTCCAGAACGGCCTCGCGATCTCCGGCGACTACATGTCCGCCGCGTCGTTCCTCGGCATCGCCGGCGCCATCGCCCTCTTCGGCTACGACGGCTTCCTGTACTCGATCGGCTTCCTGGTCGCCTGGCTGGTCGCCCTGCTCCTGGTCGCCGAGCCGCTGCGCAACTCCGGCCGGTTCACCATGGGCGACGTCCTCGCCTACCGGATGCGCCAGCGCCCGGTCCGTACCGCCGCCGGCACCTCCACGATCGTCGTCTCGATCTTCTACCTGCTCGCGCAGATGGCCGGTGCGGGCGTGCTCGTCTCGCTGCTCCTCGGCATCACCAGCGACGGCGGCAAGATCGCCATCGTCGCCCTGGTCGGCATCCTGATGATCGTGTACGTCACCATCGGCGGCATGAAGGGCACCACCTGGGTGCAGATGGTCAAGGCCGTCCTGCTCATCGCGGGCACGCTCCTGATCACCTTCCTCATCCTGCTGAAGTTCGACTTCAACCTCTCCGACCTGCTCGGCGCGGCCGCCACCAACAGCGGCAAGGGCCAGGCGTTCCTGGAGCCCGGCCTGAAGTACGGGGCCACCAGCATCTCGAAGCTGGACTTCCTCTCGCTCGGCATCGCGCTCGTCCTCGGCACGGCCGGCCTGCCGCACATCCTGATCCGCTTCTACACGGTGCCGACCGCCAAGGCCGCCCGTAAGTCGGTCAACTGGGCCATCGGCATCATCGGCGCCTTCTACCTGATGACGATCGTGCTCGGCTTCGGCGCCGCGGCCCTGCTGAAGAACAGCGACATCATCGCCTCGAACAAGGCGGGCAACACGGCCGCACCGCTCGCGGCCCTGGAGGTCGGCGGCGGTGCCGACTCCACCGGCGGCGCGATCCTGCTCGCGGTGATCTCCGCCGTCGCCTTCGCCACCATCCTCGCGGTGGTCGCCGGACTGACCCTGGCCTCGTCGTCCTCCTTCGCGCACGACATCTACGCCAACGTCATCCGGCGCGGACAGGCCACGGAGAAGGAGGAGGTCCGCGCGGCCCGCTGGGCCACCGTCCTCATCGGTGTCGTCTCGATCGCCCTCGGCGCGCTCGCCCGCGACCTCAACGTCGCCGGCCTGGTCGCCCTTGCCTTCGCGGTCGCCGCCTCCGCCAACCTGCCGACGATCCTCTACAGCCTGTTCTGGAAGCGGTTCACCACGCAGGGCGCGCTCTGGTCGATCTACGGCGGTCTGATCTCCTCGGTCGTCCTGGTGCTCTTCTCGCCGGTCGTCTCCGGCAAGCCCACCTCGATGTTCAAGACCGTGGACTTCTACTGGTTCCCGCTGGAGAACCCGGGCATCGTCTCGATCCCGCTCGGCTTCCTGCTCGGCTGGCTCGGCTCGATCCTCTCCAAGGAGGAGCCGGACAAGGGCAAGTACGCGGAGCTGGAGGTCAAGTCCCTCACCGGTGTCGGAGCGCACTGACCCGCGCACGCTACGCGACGACGGACCGGCCGCCTCGTAGAGTCCTACGACGCGGCCGCGTCGGTCCTCGTACCGATCGGCCCCTGCTCGTTGTCGGTGGTCTCGCGTAGGCTCGGCTGTACTAATCACCGAACGACGGGGAGGGGGCCCACAGTGCTCATCGACACCTACGGCCGAGTGGCCACCGACCTGCGCGTCTCGCTCACCGACCGGTGCAATCTGCGCTGCACGTACTGCATGCCGGAAGAGGGTCTGCAGTGGCTGGCCAAGCCCGATCTGCTGACCGACGACGAGATCGTCCGGCTGGTACGGATCGCCGTCACCGACCTCGGGGTCACGGAGGTCCGCTTCACCGGCGGTGAGCCGCTGCTCCGCCCCGGCCTGGTCGGCATCGTCGAGCGCTGCGCGGCCCTGGAGCCCCGCCCCAAGATGTCCCTGACCACGAACGGCATCGGACTCAAGCGCACCGCCGCCGCGCTCAAGGCGGCCGGCCTGGACCGGGTCAACGTCTCGCTCGACACCCTGCGGCCGGACGTCTTCAAGACCCTGACCCGCCGCGACCGGCACCACGACGTGCTCGACGGCATGGCCGCCGCCCGGGACGCCGGGCTCACCCCGGTCAAGGTCAACGCGGTCCTGATGCCCGGACTCAACGACGACGAGGCCCCCGACCTGCTGGCCTGGGCGGTGGAGAACAGCTACGAACTGCGGTTCATCGAGCAGATGCCGCTGGACGCCCAGCACGGCTGGAAGCGCGACGGCATGATCACCGCCGGGGACATCCTGGAGTCGCTGCGCACCCGCTTCACGCTGACGCCCGAGGGGTCGGACGAGCGCGGCTCGGCCCCCGCCGAGCGCTGGGTCGTGGACGGCGGACCGCACACCGTGGGCGTCATCGCCTCCGTCACCCGCCCGTTCTGCCGGGCCTGCGACCGGACCCGGCTGACCGCCGACGGCCAGGTGCGCACCTGCCTCTTCGCCACCGAGGAGACCGACCTGCGGGCCGCGCTGCGCTCGGAGGCCCCGGACGAGGAGATCGCCCGGATCTGGAAGCTGGCGATGTGGGGCAAGAAGGCCGGCTCGGGTCTGGACGACCCGAGCTTCCTCCAGCCCGAGCGCCCGATGTCAGCGATCGGCGGCTGAGCCGCCCGGGCCGCCCGAGCTCCCGGGCGGCTGCTCCCACTCCGACAACGGGACGACGTCCTTGAGGAACCCTCGTACGCCGAGGAACTGTGACAGGTGCTCGCGGTGCTCCTCGCAGGCGAGCCAGGTCTTGCGGCGCTCCGGCGTGTGCAGCTTCGGATTGTTCCAGGCCAGCACCCAGACCGCGTCGGCGCGGCAGCCCTTGGCGGAACAGATCGGGGTTTCTTCACTCACCTGATCATTGTCCAGCAAGGGCGATGCCGAGCAGCCACGGGGGGAGCTGCCCGGCATCGGTCCGTCGCTCCGACGGGGGATGCGGAGCGCGTAGGAAGTATGTCACGGGGAATGGGGTGCAGTGCACCGGAACTTCATGATTGATCTGAGCTTTTCTTGAGCTTTTAGGTTGCCGCAATGATCAACTCTGACCGGGCGAACGTTCCGTTCGGCGCCCCGCCGGGGCGTCTCCGGTGGGGAGCTCGGGCCGGGTCGGACCGGGCACGAAGGTGGAGGGAAGGGTCGGCGGCCTCTCCCGCCCCGCGTTCGCGATGACCACCGCGATATAGGGGAGCGCTCCACCGAGCACCAGGGCCACGATGGCCACGTGGCGCTCGACGTTCCACAGGACGACCGCGGCGATCACGGACAGCGTCCGGATCGTCATCGAGATCACGTACCGCCGCTCCCGGCCGCGCACGTCCGCGGCAAGGCCCTGCCGGGCCCCGGTGATCCGGAAGACCTCGGGTCCGCCATGCTTCCGCATCACATTCCACCACCAGTGTCCGTGCCGGACTCTCCCCGGTCCGGACCTGTCTCCACGGTACCCCTGACGTCCGAGGCCGAGGAGGCCGGGGCACGTATGGATCCGTCCGACATGCGCCGTATAGCGGTTGGGCCGAGACTGGGCCCACATGCGCAGATTGCGCCGCATGAGGAGGCGAGCATGAGTTGGTTGTGGGCGATCATCGTGGGCTTTGTGCTCGGTCTGATCGCCAAGGCGATCATTCCGGGGAAGCAGCAGATCCCGCTGTGGCTGACGACCGTTTTCGGCATCATCGGCAGTGTTCTCGGCAACTCCGTCGCGAGCTGGATCGGGGTCGAGGACACCCGGGGCATCGACTGGACCCGTCACCTGCTCCAACTCGTCGGCGCGATCGCCGTGGTGGGCTTGGGCGACATGCTGTGGACCTCGATCCGCGGCAACAAACAACGGGCCTGACGGCCGGAGAGACCGACGGCGCGGGCCGGCGCGACGGCGGTTCCGCGCAGGTCCGTCTCCGGTGGGAGGCCGCCCGCGGGGCCGGCGCGACGGCGGTTCCGCGCAGGTCCGTCTCCGGTGGGAGGCCGTCCGCGGGGTCGGCGCGACGGCGGTTCCGCGCAGGTCCGTCTCCGGTGGGAGGCCGTCCGCGAGGTCGGCGCGACGGCGGTCCCGCGCCGTTCCGAGGCCGCCTCCCGTCGCCCGTGACACGGACGGAAGGCCGGTACGCGCTCCATGCGCGTACCGGCCTTCCGTCACGTCATGCCCCGGGGCGTCAGCCCTCGGCGCCGACCTCGATCGCCGCCAGGTTCTTCTTGCCCCGGCGCAGCACCAGCCAGCGGCCGTGCAGCAGCTGGTCCGCCGCCGCCTCGGCGTCCTCGGCGGTCACCTTCACGTTGTTCACGTAGGCCCCGCCCTCCTTCACCGTCCGGCGCGCCGCCGACCTGCTCGGCGCCAGACCCACCGCGGTGAACAGGTCCACGACCTGCCCGAGCTCGGCCACCCGCGCGTGCGGCAGCTCGGAGAGCGCCGCCGCCAGCGTCGCCTCGTCCAGCTCGGCCAGGTCACCCTGCCCGAACAGCGCCTTCGAGGCGTTGATGACGGCCGCGCACTGCTCGGCGCCGTGCACCAGCGTCGTCAGCTCCTCGGCCAGCGCCCGCTGCGCGGTCCGCGCCTGCGGCCGCTCGGCGGTGAGCTGCTCCAGCTCCTCCAGCTCCTCGCGGGACTTGAAGGACAGGATCCGCATGTACGTCGAGATGTCCCGGTCGTCCACGTTCAGCCAGAACTGGTAGAACGCGTACGGCGTCGTCATCTCCGCGTCGAGCCAGACGGCCCCGCCCTCGGTCTTGCCGAACTTGGTGCCGTCCGCCTTGACCATCAGCGGCGTCGCCAGCGCGTGGGCCTGCGCCCCCGGCTCCATCTTGTGGATCAGGTCGAGCCCCGCCACCAGGTTGCCCCACTGGTCGGAGCCGCCCTGCTGGAGCGTGCAGCCGTACCGCCGGTACAGCTCCAGGAAGTCCATGCCCTGCAGCAGCTGGTAGCTGAACTCCGTGTAGCTGATGCCCTGCTCGGACTCCAGACGGCGGGCCACGGAGTCCTTGGTCAGCATCTTGTTGACCCGGAAGTGCTTGCCGATGTCCCGCAGGAACTCGATCGCGGACAGGCCCGCGGTCCAGTCCAGGTTGTTCACCATGACCGCCGCGTTCTCCCCCTCGAAGGAGAGGAAGGGCTCGATCTGGCTCCGCAGCCGGTTCACCCAGTTCGCGACCGTCTCGGGGTCGTTCAGGGTGCGCTCGGCCGTCGGGCGCGGGTCGCCGATCTGGCCGGTGGCCCCGCCGACCAGCGCCAGCGGCCGGTGCCCGGCCTGCTGGAGCCGGCGGACGGTGAGCACCTGGACCAGGTGACCGACGTGGAGACTGGCCGCGGTCGGGTCGAAGCCGCAATAGAACGTGATGGGACCGTCCGCGAGAGCCTTGCGCAATGCGTCCTCGTCGGTGGACTGGGCGAACAGCCCGCGCCACTTCAGCTCGTCGACGATGTCGGTCACGATCGTCCGTCTCCTTGATTGATGGTGGTCACGCCGTGGCTCAGTCTATGGGGGTCAGACACCCTTGCTGACCGAGCTCATGTTGAAGTCCGGCACCCGCAGCGCCGGCATCGCCGCCCTGGTGAACCAGTCGCCCCACTCGCGCGGCAGCGTCTTCTCGGTCCGGCCCGCCTCCGAGGCCCGCGACAGCAGGTCCACCGGCGACTCGTTGAACCGGAAGTTGTTCACCTCGCCGACCACCTCGCCGTCCTCCACGAGGTAGACGCCGTCCCGGGTCAGGCCCGTCAGCAGCAGCGTCGCCGGGTCGACCTCGCGGATGTACCAGAGGCAGGTGAGCAGCAGCCCGCGCCCGGTGGCGGCGACCATCTCTTCCAGGGACTGCTCCCCGCCGCCCTCCAGAATCAGGTTCCCCGCGCCGGGCGCCACCGGCAGCCGCGTGAGCCCCGCCGTGTGCCGGGTGGTGACCAGGTGCTCCAGCCTGCCCTCCCGCACCCAGTCCGTCCGGGCGAGCGGCAGCCCGTTGTCGAAGACGGAGGAGTCGTCGCCCGAGGCGTGCGCGATCACGAACGGCGCGGACTCCAGGCCCGGCTCGTTCGGGTCGCTGCGCAGGGTCAGCGGCAGCGGGGCGAGCGTCTCGCCGATGCGCGTGCCGCCGCCGGGCTTCGAGAAGACGGTCCGGCCCTCCACGGCGTCCCGGGCCGCCGCGGACCACAGCTGGTAGATCAGCAGGTCGGCCACGGCGGTCGGCGGCAGGAGCGTCTCGTACCGCCCGGCGGGCAGCTCGATCCTGCGCTCCGCCCAGCCGAGCCGCTTCGCCAGGTCGGCGTCGAGCGCCGCCGGGTCGACGTCCTTGAAGTCCCGCGTGGAGCGCCCGGCCCACGCCGAGCGCGCGCGGTCGGGGGACTTGGCGTTGAGCTCCAGCGTGCCGTTCGGCTGGTCGTGCCGCAGCCGCAGCCCCGTCGACGTACCCAGGTACGTCGAGGTCAGCTCGTGGTTGGCGAAGCCGTACAGCTCACGGCCACCGGCCCGGGCACGGGCGAAGGCCTCGCCGAGCGCGGGCGCGAAGTCCGTGAAGACGGCGGAGCCGGTCTCGGCCGGAGCGTCCGTGAAGTCGGGGGAGGCGTCCACGCCCTCGACCAGCGGCTGGGCGTCCTCGGCCGGCCCCGCGGCCCGGGCCGCGTCCTCGGCGGCCCGCACCAGCGGCTCCAGGTCCTCGGCGGTCACCGCCGAACGGGAGACGACACCCGACGCGGTGCCCTGGGCGCCGTCCACGGTGGCGACGACGGTGAGCGTACGGCCCCGGGTGACGCCGTTCGTGGTGAGCGCGTTGCCCGCCCAGCGCAGGTTGGCCGAGGACTCCTCGTCGGCGATGACGACACAGCCGTCCGCCCGGGACAGCGCGAGCGCCCGCTCGACGATCTCGTGCGGCTTGGTGGAACGGGAGCTCATCGACCGGCCTCCTGCGTCGTGTTGAGACTGTGCTTGCCCGGGGGACAACCCCCGGACCCCCGGCAGATTCCGTGGTGACCGGTCATCGTCCCGCCTCCTGCGTCGTGTTGAGGATGTTGACACCGCGGAACAGGGCGGACGGGCAGCCGTGGGAGACGGCCGCGACCTGGCCCGGCTGGGCCTTGCCGCAGTTGAACGCGCCGCCCAGAACGTACGTCTGCGGGCCGCCGACCTTCTCCATCGAGCCCCAGAAGTCGGTCGTCGTCGCCTGGTACGCGACGTCCCGCAGCTGCCCGGCAAGACGGCCGTTCTCGATGCGGAAGAAGCGCTGCCCGGTGAACTGGAAGTTGTACCGCTGCATGTCGATCGACCACGAGCGGTCGCCGACCACATAGATGCCGCGCTCGACGCCCCCGATCAGATCCTCCGTCGAGAGACCGCCCGGGTCCGGCTGGAGCGACACGTTCGCCATCCGCTGCACCGGCACGTGCCCGGGGGAGTCGGCGAACGCGCAGCCGTTCGACCGGCCCAGGCCGGTCAGCTTCGCGATCCGCCGGTCCAGCTGGTAGCCGACGAGCGTGCCGTCCTTCACCAGGTCCCAGCTCTGCGCCTCGACACCCTCGTCGTCGTACCCGATCGTCGCGAGGCCGTGCTCGGCGGTGCGGTCACCCGTCACGTTCATGATCGACGAGCCGTACGCCAGCTTCCCCAGCTGGTCGAAGGTGGCGAACGAGGTCCCCGCGTACGCCGCCTCGTAGCCCAGCGCCCGGTCCAGCTCCGTGGCGTGGCCGATCGACTCGTGGATCGTCAGCCAGAGGTTCGACGGGTCGACCACCAGGTCGTACGTCCCCGCCTGCACGCTCGGCGCGCGCATCTTCTCGGCGAGCAGCTCCGGGATCCGCTCCAGTTCCCCGTCCCAGTCCCAGCCCGTACCCGTCAGGTACTCCCAGCCCCGCCCGGCCGGCGGCGCGATCGTCCGCATCGAGTCGAACTCGCCCGTCGTCCCGTCCACGGCCACCGCCGTCAGCTGCGGGTGCAGCCGGACGCGCTGCTGGGTGGTGACGGTGCCCGCCGTGTCCGCGTAGAACTTGTTCTCCTGGACGGTCATCAGCGTGGCGTCCACATGCGCCACGCCCTCCGCCCGCAGCAGCCGCTCGCTCCAGTCGGCGAGCAGCGCGCTCTTCTCGGCTCCCGGGACGTCGAACGGGTTGATCTCGTACGCGGAGATCCAGGTCTTCTCCGCGTGCACCGGCTCCTCGGCCAGCTCCACCCTCCCCCAAGGACTCCGTCCAGGGGGTACCCCCACGTCGGAGCCCGCCGCCGCGATCACCTTGGCCGACAGCTTGGCCATCGCGACGGCCTGCGAGGCGATCCGCGCCGCCCCGTCCATGGTCAGATCGACCCCGGAGGCGAACCCCCACGCGCCGCCGTGCACCACCCGCACCGCGTAGCCGAGGTCCGTGGTGTCCGACGAACCCGAGGGCTTGGCGTCCCGCAGCCGCCATGTGGCGCTGCGCACTCGCTCCAGACGGAAGTCGGCATGATCGCAGCCGAGCGCACGCGCCCTCGCGAGCGCCGCGTCGGCGAGCGCCCGCAACGGCAACGCCGTGAAGGCCGCGTCGATGGAATGGGTCCCAAGTGGCACAGCTGTCTCCTGTCGTATGAGACCGGTCGCCCCCGATCATGTCGCGCTTTCGGTCGCCACGCCCAGGGCTTTATGTAGGGATCTGACAGTGACATCCGTACGCCACTGTCAGGGGCCGATTCTTCGTGGCAGCGGCCGGACCGATAGGTTTTCGGTATCCAGACCGCTATCGAAAGGGTGATCCGTTGAGCCGCTCGGTTCTCGTCACCGGAGGCAACCGGGGCATCGGCCTCGCCATCGCCCGCGCGTTCGCCGAGGCCGGCGACAAGGTCGCGATCACGTACCGCACCGGTGAGCCGCCGGCCGCCCTGACCGATCTCGGCTGTCTCGCCGTCAAGTGCGACATCACCGACGGCGAGCAGGTGGAGCAGGCGTACAAGGAGATCGAGGAGAAGCACGGTCCGGTGGAGGTCCTGGTGGCGAACGCCGGGGTCACCAAGGACCAGCTCCTCATGCGCATGAGCGAGGAGGACTTCACGTCCGTCCTCGACACCAACCTGACCGGCACCTTCCGGGTCGTCAAGCGCGCCAACCGCGGCATGCTGCGCGCCAAGAAGGGCCGCGTCGTCCTGATCTCCTCGGTCGTCGGCCTCCTCGGCTCGGCCGGGCAGGCGAACTACGCGGCCTCGAAGGCCGGCCTGGTCGGGTTCGCCCGCTCCCTGGCCCGCGAGCTCGGCTCGCGCAACATCACGTTCAACGTCGTCGCGCCCGGGTTTGTCGACACCGACATGACCAAGGTGCTGACCGAGGAGCAGCGCGCGGGCATCGTGTCCCAGGTGCCGCTGGGCCGCTACGCGCAGCCTGAGGAGATCGCCGCCGCGGTCAGGTTCCTCGCCTCCGACGACGCTTCGTACATCACTGGAGCCGTCATCCCGGTTGACGGCGGATTGGGCATGGGTCACTGATCACATGAGCGGAATTCTCGAGGGCAAGCGCATCCTGATCACCGGTGTGCTGATGGAGTCCTCCATCGCCTTCCACACCGCGAAGCTGGCCCAGGAGCAGGGCGCGGAGATCATCCTCACCGCCTGGCCGCGGCCCACGCTGACCGAGCGCATCGCCAAGAAGCTGCCCTACCCGGACAAGGTCAAGGTCCTGGAGCTGGACGTCTCCAACGACGAGCACCTCGCCCGTCTGGAGGGTCAGGTCCGCGAGCACCTCGGTGACCGGCTCGACGGCGTCGTCCACTCCATCGGCTTCGCCCCGCAGGACGCACTCGGCGGCAACTTCCTGAACACGCCGTTCGAGTCGGTGGCCACCGCCATGCACGTCTCGGCCTTCTCACTGAAGTCCCTGACGGTGGCGCTGCTGCCGCTGATGAACGAGGGCGGTTCGGTCGTCGGCCTCACCTTCGACGCGCAGTTCGCCTGGCCGCAGTACGACTGGATGGGCCCGGCCAAGGCCGCCCTGGAGGCCACGAACCGCTACATGGCGCGCGATCTGGGCGAGCGGAACATCCGCTGCAACCTGATCTCGGCGGGCCCGATCGGTTCGATGGCCGCGAAGTCCATCCCCGGCTTCTCCGAACTGGCGGCGGTCTGGGACAACCGTTCCCCGCTCGCGTGGGACCTCGCCGACCCGGAGCCGGCCGGCAAGGGCGTCGTGGCGCTGCTGTCCGACTGGTTCCCGAAGACGACGGGCGAGATCGTCCACGTCGACGGCGGTCTGCACGCGATCGGCGCGTAGGCGCTCACCCGTACGGCGGTACGAAAGGCCGGGTCGCCCCTCTCAGGGGGCGCCCGGCCTTCGTCGTACCGGGCGGCCCGCCGCCGAGTCGAAAAGTCCGGCGGACCACCCCAAACTGGATCAGAGCGTGACATCCGGCAACTGATGGGGAGGAGGTACGGGCATGCGCGTGCCGCACCGCAGGGCCGCCGCTCTCGCCTCGGCCGTCGCTCTCCTGGCCGGGCTCGCCATCGCGGCCGAGGTCCGTGCCGCCCCCGCCCCGACGGAAGAGGCCCCGGCCCCGGTGGCCCGGGACGCCGAGGACTTCGGGGCCTCCTGCCGCACGGTCGTGGCGGGCTCGCAGGTCACCGCGTACTGCCAGAACCCGTACCCCACCACCGATCGCGTCCGGCTGCACGTCGAGTGCGACCGCTGGTGGGACGTGGACGTCGACAGCGCCCCCGTCGACGTCCGGCCGACGGACTACGCCCAGCTCACCGGCCGCTGCTGGAAGGAGGTCAGGTCCGCCTGGCTCACGCACCAGCCGGCCGAGCAGCCCCCAGGTCCCTGAGGCACATGAAGGGGTAACCGGCGGCCTCCGCCGCTGCCGTCTCCGCGTCGCCGGACCGGATCGCCTCCACCAGGCGCGCGTGGTCCATGTGGTGCTCCGGCCGCAGCTCCTGGCCCACGTCGTCGCGCAGCCACTGCCGCAGGACATGGCCGAGGTCCGCGTAGAGCTCGGTCAGCACCTCGTTGTGCGAGGCGACCACCACCGCGTGGTGGAAGGCGCCGTCCGCCATCACGAAGCGCTCGGCGTCGCCCGAGGCCCAGGCCTCCTCGCGGCCCGCGAGCAGTGCGTCCAGCTGCTTCAGGTCACGGTCGGTGCGCCGCTGCGCCGCGAGCCGCGCCGCCGAGGACTCCAGCGTCGAACGCACCTCGGCGATGTGCCGGGGGTCGGATTCGGCGAACCGGCGGTGCATGACCCCGGCCAGCTCGCTCGTCGCGACCACGTACGTCCCCGAGCCCTGCCGGATGTCGAGCAGCCCGTTGTGCGCGAGCGCCCGTACGGCCTCGCGCACGGTGTTCCGGGCCACGCCCAGCTGTTCGACCAGCTCCGGTTCGGTCGGGATCCGGGACCCGATCGGCCATTCACCGGAGGTGATCTGGTTCCGCAGCTCGGTGATCACCTGATCGGAGAGCCCGGAACGCCGGGGAGAGCCGAGCGCCATGGAGCACCTTCCATTCGTTCCGGATTGACTCCGGTGGTTCCGGATTGGTTCCAGATTGGACAACCAATCATCCCATGATTCTATGATGGCGCCATGCATGACGAGCCGAAGACCCTCACGACCACCGTCCCACCGGCCCGTACCCCCGCCCCTGGCACGGTCGCCACCACCGCGGATTCTCCCGCACCGGACCGGCCCGCCCTCTGGGTCACCCGGCTCGTCGTCGTCGCACTGGTACTCGCCGCGCTCAACCTCCGCCCCGCCATCACCAGCCTCGGCGCCCTCCTCGAAGAGGTCCGCGACGGGCTCCACATGAGCGGCAGCGTGGCCGGCGTCCTCACCTCCGTACCCCCGCTCTGTTTCGCGATCTTCGGGATCACCGCACCCCGCCTCGCCCGCCGCTTCGGCCCCTCCGCCGTCGTCTGCGCCGGCATGGCGGCGATCTTCGCGGGCCTCGCGATCCGCCCCTTCGCCTCCGGCACCGTCGGCTTCCTCGCCGCCAGCGCCCTGGCCCTCATGGGCATCGCCGTCAGCAACGTCCTCATGCCCGTCATCGTCAAGCGGTACTTCCCCGGCCGCGTGGGCACCATGACCGGGCTCTACTCCATGGCGCTCGCCCTCGGCACCTCCCTGGCCGCCGCCGCGACCGTGCCCATGACCGAGGCGCTCGGCGGCAGTTGGCGTACGGGACTCGGCGTCTGGGCGGTCCTCGCCGCCCTCGCCGTCCTGCCCTGGATCCGGCTCGTACGCGACCGGGCCATGTCCGCGACCACCGTCCCGGCGACGGAGACCGCCGCCTCGGGTTCCGCGAGCGCCCCGGCCGTCACCCCGCTCCGGATCACCCGCAGCCGTACCGCATGGGCGCTCGGCGCCTTCTTCGGCCTCCAGGCCACCGGCGCGTACATCACCATGGGCTGGATGCCGCAGATCTTCCGCGACGCCGGTGTCCCCGCCGGTACGGCGGGTGTGCTGCTCGCGGTCACGATGGTGATGGGCGTCCCGCTCGCGTTCGTCATCCCCGGCCTCGCGACCCGGCTCAAGACCCAGGGCCCGATCGTCATCGCCCTGGGCCTGTGCGGCCTCGTCGGCTACAGCGGCCTCTACCTCGCCCCCGCGGCCGGCGCCTGGGTCTGGGCGCTGCTCCTCGGCGTCTCCAACTGCGCCTTCCCGCTCGCCCTCACCATGATCGGGCTGCGCTCCCGCACCGGCGCCGGCGTCGTCCGGCTCTCCGCCTTCGCGCAGAGCGTCGGCTACCTCATCTCCATCCCCGGCCCGCTCCTGGTAGGCGTCCTGTACCAGCACAGCGGCGGCTGGGACCTGCCCATCGCGCTGATGGCCGGGCTGATGATCCCGCAGATGATCATCGGGATCCTCGCCGGACGGGACCGGACCGTCGAGGACGAATGCTGAGATGCGAGACTGTCTCCATGCCAGTGCTCGACCCGAACCCCCAGAACGGCCAGAAGAAGCTGCTGCTCGTGCTCGGCGCGATGCTCGGAATCTCGGTCGTCATCGCCGTCATCGCCACGATCGCCTCACCCTGACCCCGACCCCTTCCCCCTGACCCGGCGCCGCCGGTGGGGTTAACCCCTCCATCCCCTAGGGGGTGAGTGTCAGGGTGAAGTGGGTGGATCACCGGATGGGACGGATCGCTGCCGCTCCGTAGCGTTGGAGACATCGCCGCAGTCACCGCTGCGGACGTCGTCCCGACCCATGGAGGCGGCCATGTCGGCCCGTACGCACACCCGGACCCCGTCCCCGTCCGTCGGCGGCGTCGACACCCGGCTGCCCTGGTGGGCGCTCGCCCTGCCCGTGGCCGCGTTCGTCGCTCTCTTCCTGCTCATAGCCGGCTCGGGCGGCGGCCCCGCCGCCGGTGGCGACCCCACGGTCGGCCGTCTCCTGGAGCAGATCCAGCAGTCGCTGCCGCGCTGAGCCGACCCAACACCCTGCGCCCGGCCGCCCGTTTCGTGGGAGGCTGGAGCGCATGAGCGTCGCAGCGACTTCCGGGGGGACACCCCCCGGATCCCCCGAACCCCGCAGGATTGTGCTGCTCCGGCATGCCAAGGCCGACTGGCCCGAGGTGTCCGACCACGAGCGGCCGCTCGCCGAGCGCGGCCGCGCGGACGCGCCCGTGGCCGGCCGCAAGCTCGCCGACACCGGGATCACCTTCGATCTGGCCCTCTGCTCGACCGCCGTCAGGACCCGCGAGACCTGGAAGCTGGCCGTGCAGGAGCTGCCGCACCGTCCCAGGACCGTGTACGAGGACCGGCTGTACGAGGCCTCGCCCGGCGAGCTGATCGCCGTGCTCAACGAGGCCCCGGACGATGTGAAGGACATCCTCGTCATCGGTCACAACCCCGGCATGCACGGACTCGCCGACGTCCTCACGGGCGAGGCCGAGGGAGACGCGCAAGTCCGGATGAACCGGCGCGGCTTTCCGACCGCCGCCTTCGCCGTCGTCGGCTTCAAGGGCTCCTGGAAGTCCCTGGAGCCCGGCGCGGGCGCCCTGCTCGACTTCTGGGCCCCGGAGCACTGATCCGTCGCGGGGCCGTACGCGGACGCCGGAAGGCCCGGTCACCGAGGGGTGACCGGGCCTTCCGCCGTCTCCACGAGGACGGTCAGTGCAGCAGATCCTCGTCGCCGTCCGCCGCCTCGACCTCCTCGCGGGTGATCCCGAGCAGATAGAGGACGGTGTCGAGGAACGGGACGTTCACCGCGGTGTGGGCGGCCTGCCGCACCACCGGCTTGGCGTTGAAGGCAACCCCGAGCCCGGCCGTGTTCAGCATGTCCAGGTCGTTCGCGCCGTCGCCGATCGCCACGGTCTGGGAGAGCGGCACGCCCGCCTCCGCCGCGAACCGGCGCAGCAGCCGCGCCTTGCCCGCCCGGTCCACGATCTCGCCCGTGACGCGGCCCGTCAGCTTCCCGTCCACGACCTCCAGCGTGTTGGCCGAGGCGAAGTCGAGGCCAAGCCGCTCCTTGAGGTCGTCCGTGACCTGGGTGAAGCCGCCCGACACCACACCGACCTGGAAGCCGAGCCGCTTGAGCGTACGGATGAGGGTGCGGGCACCGGGTGTCATCCGCACCTCGGCCCGGACCTTGTCCACCACCGAGGCGTCGAGCCCGGCGAGCAGCGCCACCCGCGCGTGCAGCGACTGCTCGAAGTCCAGCTCGCCGCGCATCGCGGCCGCGGTGACCTCGGCGACTTCGTCCTCGCAGCCCGCGTGCGCCGCGAAGAGCTCGATCACCTCGTCCTGGATCAGCGTGGAGTCGACGTCCATGACGACCAGCCGCTGCGCACGGCGGTGCAGTCCGGCCGAGACGACGGCCACGTCCACCCCGATGTCGTGCGCCTGGGTGGCGAGCGCCGTCCGCAGCGGCTCGGTCTCGCAGCCCGAGACGGCGAACTCGACGGCCGTCACGGGGTACTTCGCCAGCCGGAAGATACGGTCGATGTTGCCACCGTTCTCGGCGATCCTGGCCGTTATGGCGGCCGTCTGCTCGGCGGTCAGCGGGTGCCCGAGCACGGTGACGTGCGAGCGGCCGACGCCGCGCGGACGGTTGTCACCGGTGCCGGAGATGATCTCGGCCTGGAGCTTCAGCGACTCCGCCCAGCTGTGGACGGTCGCCCGAAGCTCCCCCTGGGAGGCGACGGTCGGCTCGGTGACGAGCGCGCACAGGACGAGACGGCCGCGGGAGACGACCTGCTCGATGTCCACGACGTCGACGGAGTAGGCGGCGAGGGTGTCGAAGAGCCCGGCGGTGATCCCGGGACGGTCCTTCCCGAAGATCTTGACGAGAAGGGTGGGAACGTCTGAGGTCTGCGATGCGCTCATGGTGCTTCCACCGTATCGGGCACCGCGTGCCACCGGTCACCCCGTCCCGCGAAGCGGACAGAAGTACGGGACAGCGCTACCCATGTGCGGGGTCTTCACACCGCCCGACTTTCGGAGTACGGGCTCGGCCTGAAATAGTTCCCCCCGATGTTCGCCATCCCTAGACCCCCGTCGACGGGGGTACATCGGGGGACAAATAGTGGGGCATGGAGTGCCAGAACTCGTACTGGAATTGAACGGAAGGACCTGGACGCTCGATTCGTCCAGGTCGTACACCCTGGGGCGTGACCCGCAGGGCGACCTGGTGATCGACGACGCCAGGGTCTCGTGGCGACACGCCACCATCAGCTGGGGCGGCCGGAGTTGGGTCATCGAGGACCACGGCTCGACCAACGGCACCTTCGTCCAGGGGCAGCGGATCCACCAGATGGAGATCGGCCCCGGCTCAGCGGTGAACCTGGGCAACGCGACCGACGGACCGCGGCTGAATCTCGCCGCCGCCGCCGCGCCGCAGCAGGCCCCGGCTCAGCAGCCTGCGGCGCAGCCGGCGCACGCCGCGCCCAACGCCCAGCAGGCCGCCGTACAGGCCGACTGGGCCACGCACCAGGCCCCGCCGCAGCACCAGCAACCGCCGCAGCAGGCCCCGCACCAGCAGCACCAGCCGCCGCAGCAGCAAGGCTGGCAGCAGGCCCCGCAGGCCCAGGGTCCGCACGGACCGGCGCCGCAGGCCCCGAAGGTCCCCGCCCAAGGAGGCGGCGCCGCGGGGGCGCCACCGGTCTACGGCGACCGCAGCCCGACCACGTTCCACCAGCTGGCCCTCGGCCACGTCATGCGCATCGGCCGTGCGCTCGAGAACGAACTGGTCGTCTCCGACCTCCAGGTCTCGCGCCACCACGCCGAGTTCCACGCGACGCCCGACGGCCGCTTCGAGATCCGTGACCTGGGCTCGCACAACGGCACGTACGTCAACGGTCAGCCGATCGCCAAGGGCGGCTCCGTCCTCATCGGCCCCAACGACATCGTCGGTGTCGGTCACTCGACCTTCCGGATGGTCGGCGGCCAGCTCGAGGAGTTCGTCGACACCGGTGAGGTCTCCTTCTCGGCCCGCCACCTGACCGTCACCGTCGACGGCGGCAAGCAGATCCTCAAGGACGTCACCTTCGGCGTCCCCGAGAAGTCGCTGATCGGCGTCATCGGCCCGTCCGGTTCCGGCAAGTCGACGCTGCTGAAGGCGCTCACCGGCTACCGCCCGGCCAACGAGGGCGACGTCCTCTACGACAACCGGAGCCTCTACAAGCAGTTCGCCGAGCTGCGCCAGCGCATCGGTCTTGTCCCGCAGGACGACATCCTGCACAAGGAGCTGACCGTCCAGAAGGCGCTGCGCTACGCCGCCAAGCTCCGCTTCCCCGGCGACACCGCCGAGGCCGAGCGCGAGGCCCGCATCGACGAGGTGCTGCGCGAGCTCAAGCTCGACATCCACAAGGAGAAGAAGGTCACCTCCCTCTCCGGTGGCCAGCGCAAGCGCGTCTCCGTCGCCCTGGAGCTCCTCACCAAGCCGTCGCTGATCTTCCTGGACGAGCCGACCTCCGGCCTCGACCCGGGCATGGACCGCGACGTCATGCAGCTGCTCCGCGGCCTCGCCGACGACGGCCGTACGGTCCTCGTCGTCACGCACTCGGTCGCCGAGCTCGGCCTCTGCGACAAGCTGCTCGTGATGGCGCCCGGCGGCTCGGTGGCGTACTTCGGTCCGCCCGAGGAGGCGCTGAACTTCTTCGGCTACAGCACCTGGGCCGATGTCTTCTCCGCCTTCGAGAACTACCGCGACTACGACTGGGCTGGCCGCTGGAAGGGCTCGCAGCACTACCAGATGTACGCCGCCGACATCGACGCCGTCGCCGCGCAGCCCGTCCAGGTACCGCAGCAGGCGATCACCAGGCCGCCCAAGCCGCAGGGCTGGGGCTCCCAGCTGTGGACCCTGATCCGCCGCTACTCCTCGGTGATCGCCTCCGACAAGGGCTTCCTGGGCCTGATGGTGATCCTGCCGGCCGTCCTCGGCGCGGTCTCGGTCGTCATCCCCGCCGACTTCGGCCTCGGCAAGCCCACCCCGCCCTCCCGCTTCAACGGCGACGCGGGCACGATCATGCTGATCCTCGCGGTCGGCATGTGCTTCAGCGGCGCCGCCAACTCCGTACGAGAGCTGATCAAGGAACGGGTCATCTACGAACGGGAGCGGGCCACCGGCCTGTCCCGCTCGGCGTACCTGATGTCCAAGGTCATCGTGCTCGGCCTGATCACCGCCTTCCAGGGCGTGATCATCTGCGGCATCGGCTTCGCCACCCGCGAGCTGCCGGAAGAGGGCCTGGTCATGCCGCCGGCCGTCGAGCTGTGCGTCACGATCATCGCGCTCGGCTTCACCTCGATGATGTTCGGCCTGGTCATCTCCTCGCTGGTGAAGACCGCCGAGAAGACCATGCCGCTGCTCGTGATGTTCGCGATCGTCCAGGTCGTCTTCACCGGCATCCTCTTCCAGGTGTACGGATCGCCCGGCCTGGAGCAGTTCGCCTGGCTCATGCCCTCGCGCTGGGCCATCGCCGCGGCGGGTTCGA
The DNA here is from genome assembly GCF_032436795.1 of Streptomyces sp. P9(2023). Classification (NCBI taxonomy): domain Bacteria; kingdom Bacillati; phylum Actinomycetota; class Actinomycetes; order Kitasatosporales; family Streptomycetaceae; genus Streptomyces; species Streptomyces sp. P9(2023). Next base: position 13,238 of record NZ_JAUPWM010000024.1, on the reverse strand, counting down.
CGCTCGACCTCGGCCACCTGATGCCGCCGTGGGACCCCAAGGACCCGACCAACCTGGACCCGCTGTGGGACAGCACGGTCGGCCAGTGGGGCTTCAACCTCACGGTCCTGGTGCTCATCGGCGTCATCTGCGCCTTCGTCGTGGCGCGTCTGCTGCGCCGCCACGAGCCCGAGGTCATGCGCAAGTGACCGCATGATGACCGCTTGACCGTACGCACGCCGAAGGGCGGCACCCCGCACGGGGTGCCGCCCTTCGGCATGTGTCCTGAGTGACTCAGTACGCGCTGTTGACGTTGTCGATCGAGCCGTAACGGTCGGCCGCGTAGTTGGCGGCGGCGACGATGTTGGCGACCGGGTCGTACTGGTCGAACTTGGTGCCCGGGACGTGGTAGGCCTTGAAGGTCGGGTAGATGACCTGCAGAAGGCCCTTCGACGGGACGCCGTTGATGGCGTTGATGTCCCAGTTGTTGATGGCCCGCGGGTTACCGCTGGACTCACGCATGATGTTCTTGTGCAGGCCGTTGTACGTGCCCGGGATGTTCTTCTTGTCCATGATGGACAGCGCCTCGCGGATCCAACCGTCGAGGTTGTTCGCGTAGACGGGCTTGCGGGCGGCGGCACGGCTCGCGGCCGCCTTCTCCGCGGCACGCTTCTTCGCCTCGGCCTTGGCCTTGGCCTCGGCCTGCGCCTTCGCGTCGGCCTTGGCCTTCGCGTCCGCCTTCGCCTTCGCGTCCGCCTTCGCCTTGACGGCGGCAGCGGCCTTGGCCTTCGCCTCGGCGTCGGCCTTCAGGCCGATCGCGTTCTGCTGCTCGGCGAGGCTGGTGTGCAGCGCCTTGGCCTGCGGGCTGTTCGCGTCGTAGGCGAGAGCGACCTGCTGGGTGTTGTTGAGCGCCTGGGGCTCGGTCTCCGCGGCGGCGTTGCCGGGGACCAGGGTGAAGCCGAGGGCGACGGCGCCAAGCGCGGCGACACCAGCAAGGGAAGCCTTGTGCGTCTTCTTCAGGCGATAGTGGCCAGGAGTGTTCGACATGGAGGACTACCTCTTCGAATCGCAGGGGGTCGCTCAGGCCGGGGCGGCGCTGCGCCTGCTCGGCGGCGACGGCTGCAATTCTTAGCGGCAGCAAAAAGCTGTGGCAAAGGTGTGACGTACGATCCCGGGTAGTGGATCAGGGGCCTGTGCGCAGCCCACAGAAACCCACCCAGGACGCGCTCATACGTCCTGATCTGCCCTAAACGGATCCACTAGGGGTCTTCGTAAGTGACCTGCGTCCTATGCGCGGGCTCACATCGGCCAGGTAACGAACTCACCAGCGGTTGCTCGCGCAATGCGCTCAGTGAGGGGCCTCCGCCGGGAGGACGAGATGGACGTCCCCGAACTCGTGCCAGAGGTAGAGCTCCCGTACCGCCTCGGTATAGGCCCGGTGCAGAGCGGGCCGTCCGGCGATCGCCTCCAGCATCAGCAGATGCGAGGCCTCGGGCTCGTGCAGCCCCGTCAGCAGCCCGTCCACCACGCGCACGCCGCGCGCCGGGGTCACCACCAGGTCCGTCCACCCCGCCGCGGGCCGCACGACGCCCGCGCCGTCCGCCGCCGACTCCAGCGCCCGGACGGCCGTCGTCCCCACGGCGATCGCCCGCCCGCCGCCCGCCCGCGCCGCGTTCACCAGCCGCGCCGTCGTCACCGGCACCTCGTACCGCTCCGGATACGGCGGCTCGTGCGCCTCCGCCGACGCCACCCCCGTATGAAGGGTGAGCGGAGCGAACTGGATCCCCCGGCTCACCAGCTCCGCCACGAGCTGGGCCGTGAACGGCCGGCCGGCGCTCGGCATCTCCGCCGACCCCGCGCCGTCGGGGGAGGGGAGCGCGAAGACCGTCTGATACGTGGAGAGCGGCTGGTCCCGCTCCGTGTACCCGTACCGGATCGGCCGCCCGTACCGCGCCAGCAGAGCCGGTACGGGGGTGGCCACCCGCGCCCACCACAGCCGCGCCGACCCCGGAACGAGGGGCTCCGCCAGGACCAGGGAGGCCCCTCCCGGCAGCCGGACCACCGCGCCCGCGGGTCCGCCCGGCCGCGGCCGGGTGCTGCCCCGCGGATCCGGCTCCCTCAGCTCCACCGCCCACCGGTTGTCGTCCCCGCGCGTCGAGAAGTGCACGACGACCGGCTCCCCGCCGCCGTCCGCGCCGAGGCGCCCGGTCACCGCCGCCGGGAGCGTCGGACTCGTGTTCACGACGAGCACGTCCCCGGCCCGCAGGACTCCGGGCAGCTCCCGGAAGGCGTGGTGCGACACCTCCGTACCCCGCGACACCATCAGCCGTACGCCGTCCCGCCCCCGCCCCGGCCCGCGCTGCTCGACCGGTACCCGCGCCGACAGCTCCGGCGGCACATGGAGGGCCTGCAGCAGGTTCACCGACCCGCCTCCGTCCCGAGCGACCCCGCCAGATCCGGCTCCACCAGGCCCGGCGCCGCATACCGCCCGCTCGCCGGCCTGCGGTCGAGCAGCGCGAGGAACCCAGGCACCACCGACTCCGGCGCCGGCCGCGCGTCGTGGTCGTCCGGGACCGCCGCCGCGTACAGATCCGTCGCCATGTCCCCCGGATCCACCGCCCACACCCGCAGCCCCGGTTCCTCGACGCCCAGCACGGCCACCAGCTGGTCGAGCGCCGCCTTCGACGCCCCGTAGCCACCCCACGTCTCGTACGCCTCAGCCGCCGCGTCCGAGCTCACCGCGATCACCGTCCCCTCCGCGCTCTCCCGCAGCAGCGGCAGCGCCTCCTGTACGAGACCCAGTGCGGCCACCACGTTCGTCTCCAGGGCCGCCCGCAGACCGTCCACCGACAGCTCCTCAAGGCGCACCAGCGGCTCGGCACCCAGCGCGCTCGCGTTGCTCACCAGCAGATCGAGCCCGCCGAGCCCCCGCGCGGCCGCCACCAGCTCCCGGCGGTGCGCCGCGTCCGTCACATCTCCCGACAGCGCCACGACCCGCGCTCCACGCGCGCGTGCCGACTCCGCGCTCTCCGCGAGCGCCTCCGCCGTCCGCGCGTCGAGCACCAGATCCCAGCCCCGCCCCGCCAGCGCCCCGGCCAGCGCCCGCCCCAGCCCCTTCGACGCCCCGGTGATGATCGCGACACCCATGACAGCCATCCCCTTACTCCTTGCTCGGATGGCTCCAGCCTCCGACCGCCCACGGGCCCGCCGCCTCGTCCGCGGGCCCCGACCGCACAAGGCACTTAGGCCTAGTCCCGCGGTCCTAGGCGAAAGCCGTCCCCGGACGGATACGGACTGTCACAGCCCACCGGTACCGTGAACACATGAGTCACCGACCGAGCTCCGGCCTCGCCGCCGTGAGCACCGCGCTCCTGGCGATGAGCCGCCATCTGGAGGTGCGCGACGTCCTCAAGACGATCGTGGCCTCGGCCCGTGAGCTGCTCGACGCGGAGTACGCGGCGCTGGGCGTCCCGGACGACCACGGCGGCTTCGCCCAGTTCGTCGTCGACGGGGTCAGTGACGAGCAGTGGCGGGCGATCGGCCCGCTGCCCCGCCAGCACGGCATCCTCGCGTCGATGCTCCACAAGGCCGAGCCCGAGCGCCTCGCCGACGTGCGCGAGGACCCACGCTTCGAGGGCTGGCCGGACGCCCACCCGGAGATGTCCGACTTCCTCGGCCTGCCGATCCAGGACGGCGAGGAGACCATCGGCACCCTCTTCCTCGCCAACAAGCGCTGCCCCCGGCCGGCCGGCGGATGCGGCTTCACCGAGGAGGACGAGGAGCTGCTCACGATCCTCGCCCAGCACGCCGCCATCGCCCTGACCAACGCCCGGCTCTACGAACGCAGCCGCGAGCTCACCATCGCCGAGGAGCGCTCGCGGCTCGCCCACGAGCTGCACGACGCGGTCAGCCAGAAGCTCTTCTCCCTCCGGCTCACCGCCCAGGCGGCGACCGCCCTCGTCGACCGCGATCCGGTCCGCGCCAAGCGCGAGCTCCAGCAGGTCGCCGCGCTCGCCGCCGAGGCCGCGGACGAGCTGCGCGCCGCCGTCGTCGAGCTGCGCCCGGCCGCCCTGGACGAGGACGGGCTCGTCCACACCCTCCGTACGCAGATCCAGGTCCTGGACCGGGCCCATACGGCCAGGGTCACGTTCGACAGCTCCGGGGTGCGCGCACTGCCCGCCGCCCAGGAGGAGGCCATGCTCCGGGTCGCCCAGGAGGCCCTGCACAACGCGCTGCGGCACGCGGAGCCGGAGAAGGTCGCCGTCTCCCTGGTCCGCCACGGCCAGGGCGCGCTGCTCACCGTCACCGACGACGGCCAGGGGTTCGACCCGCGTACGGTCCGCCGGGCCGGCCGACACCTCGGCCTGGTCTCCATGCGGGACCGCGCGTCCGGCGTCGGCGGCTCCCTCACCGTGACGTCGGAGCCGGGCCGGGGCACCACGATCGAGATGGAGGTTCCCGGTGGCTGACACCGTCATTCGCGTTCTGCTGGTGGACGACCATCAGGTGGTCCGGCGCGGCCTGCGGACCTTTCTGGAGGTCCAGGACGACATAGAGGTCGTGGGGGAGGCCTCCGACGGCGCGGAGGGCGTCGCCCGGGCGGAGGAGCTGCGGCCCGACGTGGTCCTGATGGACGTCAAGATGCCGGGCATGGACGGCATCGAGGCGCTGCGGAAGCTGCGCGAGCTGGCGAACCCGGCGAAGGTGCTGATCGTCACCAGCTTCACCGAGCAGCGCACGGTGGTTCCCGCGCTGCGCGCCGGCGCGTCGGGTTACGTCTACAAGGACGTGGACCCGGAGGCGCTGGCCGGCGCCATCCGCTCCGTCCACGCGGGCCATGTGCTCCTCCAGCCGGAGGTCGCGACGGCGCTGCTCTCCCAGGACGAGGGCCACGGCGGGACGGGGCGCGGGACGACGCTCACCGAGCGGGAGCAGGAGGTGCTCGGCCTGATCGCCGACGGCCGGTCGAACCGGGAGATCGCCCGGGCGCTCGTCCTCTCGGAGAAGACGGTCAAGACGCACGTCTCGAACATCCTGATGAAGCTGGACCTCGCGGACCGTACGCAGGCGGCGCTCTGGGCGGTACGGCACGGGCTGACGCGGTGAGACGGGTGTGACGGAAGGGGCACCTCCGTTCCCTTCTTCATACCGTCGGGTGTATGTCCCCCGTTCGGCGCAACCTGGCGGGGGCCGGGGCGTTCTCCATGGCGTGCTGCGGCGGCCGGCCGCAGCGAATACCAGGAGGAACCTGAAGTGAACAACCTGAAGAAGGCCGCTGCCCTCACCCTCGTCGCGGGCGGCATCGTCGCCGCCGGTGCGGGTGTCGCCTCCGCCCACGGTGCGGACGCGGACGGCAAGGCCATCGGTTCGCCGGGCGTCGCGTCCGGCAACCTGGTGCAGGCCCCGGTCCACGTCCCCGTGAACGCCACCGGCAACACGGTCAACGTGATCGGCCTGCTCAACCCGGCCTTCGCCAACGGCTCCGTCAACCACTGACGCCCCCCGACCAGCCCGGCCCCGGAAGATCCCCCCGGCGGCCGGGCTGTTCCACGCCCGGGAACGGGCCACCCCCCGGGGCCGAGGCTCACCGCTCCCGCTCCGCTACCTGGGCCCGCCGGGCCACCCGCTCCACCGGCCGCAGCGCGGCCCCCCGCGCCGCCGGCCTCGCTCTGGACGCGTCCCTCGCACCGTTCGGCGCCGGGGCGCCTCACGGGCTTCGGGGCCGCTGCGCCGGACTCCGTCCGTCGACTCCGGGTGCCGTGGCGGGGTCCTGTGCTCACCGTTCCCGTTCGAGCTCTTCCACGTACGCGTTGTACGCCGCCACCTGGGCCCGCCGGGCCACCCGCTCCACCGGCCGCAACGCGGCCCCCCGCGCCGCCATCTCCGAGGCGCTCACGGCGCCGCCGTGGCCGTGGTCGTATGCCAGGTCGATCAGCAGGCCGATCCGCTGGGCCAGCTCCAACACCCGTACCGCGCGCGCCGGATAGCCGGGGGCCAGGACCTCGCGGCCCGCCTCCGCCCGGGCCCGGTACGCGTCCCGGGCCGCGTCCGCCATCGGGCCCGACGCCGCCACGTCCAGCTTCGTCAGCACCGCGGTCGCATCGCGCAGCGCCTCCGCCAGCTCCCGCTCCGCCTCACCGAGCGACGGCACGTCCGCGGGCGGAGCCTCCCGTACCGTCAAGCACCGCCAGACCACCTCCACATGCACGTCACCCACGGGACCCGCCTCGGAGACCTCCGGCACCAGGCCGTACGGCGCGCCGAACCCGACCACCGCCTCCTCCGCCTCAAGCGCCCGCGCGTTGAAGTCCGGCGGCCCGCTCAGCCCCAGCGGATGCCCCGGCGCCGGCAGCGCCACCCGCCACCCGGTCACCCCGAGCCGCCGCAGCCGCCCGAGCGCCAGGGTCAGACCGACCGGCCCCGCCTCGCCCGGCAGCCCCTCCACACGGTGCACCGCGTCGTCCCCGACAATGGCCAGCGCCGCGTCGTCCGGCGACACCGATCCGGCCAACAGGGCATTGCCCCAAGCGGCCAGCCGTCCTGAGCGTGGTTCCGAAAGCATGCCCCCAGCGTAGGGGCGCCCCAGGGGCTCCCCGCGCCGTTACAGGGAAGTATCCGGACCTAAGGACCGGCCCGCTCCGGCAGTGGCGTAGGTTTTCCCTGGACGCCGCGCCCACAGGCGCAAGGCGACGACAACGACTCGACCGCAAGGGGAGACAACGCGCTCATGAGCGATGTACTGGAGCTGGTGGACGTATCCGTGGTCCGCGACGGACGGGCTCTGGTGGACGATGTCTCCTGGTCGGTCAAGGAGGGCGAGCGTTGGGTCATCCTCGGCCCCAACGGCGCCGGCAAGACCACCCTCCTCAACATCGCCTCCAGCTACCTCTTCCCCACCACCGGCTCGGCCAAGATCCTCGACGAGCAGCTCGGCAAGGTCGACGTCTTCGACCTCCGCCCGCGCATCGGCATGGCCGGCATCGCGATGGCGGAGAAGCTCCCCAAGAAGCAGACCGTCCTCCAGACCGTCCTCACCGCCGCGTACGGCATGACCGCCACCTGGCACGAGGACTACGACGCCGTCGACGAGCAGCGCGCCCGCGCCTTCCTCGACCGCCTCGGCATGACCGAGTACCTGGAGCGCAGGTTCGGCACCCTCTCCGAGGGCGAGCGCAAGCGCACCCTCATCGCCCGCGCGATGATGACCGACCCCGAGCTCCTCCTCCTCGACGAGCCCGCCGCCGGCCTCGACCTCGGCGGCCGCGAGGACCTGGTCCGCCGCCTCGGCCGGCTCGCCCGCGACCCGTACGCCCCCTCCATGATCATGGTCACGCACCACGTCGAGGAGATCGCCCCGGGCTTCACCCACGTCCTGATGATCCGTCAGGGCAAGGTGCTCGCCGCGGGCCCGATGGAGACCGAGCTCACCTCCCGCAACCTCTCCCTCTGCTTCGGCCTCCCGCTCCTCGTCGAGCGCAACGGCGACCGCTACACCGCCCACGGGCTCCCGCTGAAGTAGCAAGGCACACACGTGAAGTAGCAAGGCACGCACGTGAAGTAGCAAGGCACACAAGAGAATCGGAACCGGGGCGTCGCGCCCGCACAGCACCGCGCCCTGTCCCACTCCACCCCGCCGCCCTACCATGACCATGTGGACATCGACGCATGGGTCTGGTGGCTGATCGGCGCCGTGGGGCTGGGCATTCCGCTCGTTCTCACCGCGATGCCCGAATTCGGCATGTTCTCCGTCGGCGCGATCGCCGGCGCCGTGACCGCGGCGCTCGGCTTCGGCATCGTCGCGCAGGTGGTCGTCTTCGTGGTCGTCTCCGTCGCGCTGCTCGCGGTGGTACGCCCCATCGCGGCCCGGCACCGCAACGGACCGCCCCGGCACGCCACCGGCATCGACGCGCTGAAGGGCCGTCAGGCCACCGTCCTGGAACGGGTCGACGCCTCCGGCGGTCGCATCAAGCTCGCCGGCGAGGTCTGGTCCGCCCGCGCGCTCGACACCGGACAGAGCTTCGAACCGGGCGACCAGGTCGACGTGGTCGAGATCGACGGGGCCACCGCCGTGGTCATGTGACCACCGTCGCTTGGCCGAACGCCCCCCACGACGGCCCGCGTTCTGGGAAACTCGATCATCAGATCAACCCGGCACATCCGGCACACCCGCCAGCGAACCGGCAGCGAAGGGCACAGGGAACACGATGTCAGCAATCATCATCGTCCTGATCATTCTGGTGGTGCTTGTCTTCATCGCCCTGATCAAGACGATCCAGGTCATCCCGCAGGCGAGCGCGGCGATCGTCGAGCGGTTCGGCCGCTACACCCGCACGCTCAACGCCGGCCTGAACATCGTCGTCCCGTTCATCGACTCGATCCGCAACCGGATCGACCTCCGTGAGCAGGTCGTCCCCTTCCCGCCGCAGCCGGTGATCACCCAGGACAACCTGGTGGTCAACATCGACACCGTCATCTACTACCAGGTGACCGACGCCCGGGCCGCGACCTACGAGGTCGCCAGCTACATCCAGGCCATCGAGCAGCTCACCGTCACCACCCTCCGCAACATCATCGGCGGCATGGACCTGGAGCGGACTCTCACCTCCCGCGAGGAGATCAACGCCGCCCTGCGCGGAGTCCTCGACGAGGCCACCGGCAAGTGGGGCATCCGCGTCAACCGCGTCGAGCTCAAGGCGATCGAGCCGCCGACCTCCATCCAGGACTCGATGGAGAAGCAGATGCGCGCCGACCGCGACAAGCGCGCCGCGATCCTCACCGCCGAAGGCATCCGCCAGTCCGCGATCCTCACCGCCGAGGGTGAGAAGCAGTCCGCGATCCTGCGCGCCGAAGGTGAGGCCAAGGCCGCCGCGCTGCGCGCCGAGGGCGAGGCCCAGGCCGTCCGTACGGTCTTCGAGGCCATCCACGCCGGCGACCCGGACCAGAAGCTCCTCTCGTACCAGTACCTCCAGATGCTCCCGAAGATCGCCGAGGGCGACGCCAACAAGCTCTGGATCGTGCCCAGCGAGATCGGCGACGCGCTCAAGGGCCTCTCCGGAGCGTTCGGCAACCTCGGCGGCGGCACGCCGGGCTTCAACACGGGTACGGAGCGCCGGGAACAACCCCCGGTCGACTGACACGTACATGCAGGCGTGCATGATCGGTGCGAGCCCCTCGACCCCCGACGGACGTCAGGGCGGGGAGGCGAGCCACTGATCCGTTAAGGAGATGGCGTTGTCCATCTGGGAAGCCCTGGCAGTCTTCGTGGCCGGCATCGGAGCCGGCACCATCAACACCATCGTCGGATCGGGAACGCTCATCACGTTCCCGGTCCTCCTCCTCACCGGACTCCCCCCGGTCACGGCCACCGTCTCCAACGCCCTCGGCCTCATCCCCGGCTCCATCAGCGGAGCCATCGGCTACCGGGAGGAGCTCAAGGGGCAGCGCGGCCGGATCCTGCGCCTCGGCGCCGTCGCCGCGATCGGCGGGCTGGCCGGAGCCATACTCCTGCTGATGCTCCCGGCCCGGGCGTTCGAGACCATCGTCCCCGTCCTCGTCGCCCTCGCGCTGATCCTGGTCATCTTCCAGCCCCGGCTCTCCAAGGCCGTACAGGCCCGCCGCGCACGCGACGGCAAGGAGGGCAACCCCGACGGCGGCCCGCTCCTGATGACCGGACTGCTCCTCGCCAGCGTCTACGGCGGCTACTTCACCGCCGCCCAGGGCATCATCTACCTCGCCCTCATGGGCATGCTCCTCGCGGACACCCTCCAGCGCCTCAACGCCGTCAAGAACGTCCTCGCCGCGATCGTCAACAGCGTCGCCGCGCTCTTCTTCCTCTTCGTCGCCGAGTTCGACTGGACCGCCGTCCTGCTCATCGCCGTCGGCTCGGCCATCGGCGGCCAGATCGGCGCCAAGGTCGGCCGCCGCCTCCCACCCCCGGTCCTGCGCGGCGTCATCGTGGCCATCGGCACGATCGCCATCGTCCAACTGCTCCTCCGCTGACGACAACGGGCCCGCTCCCTCAGGGCAGCGGGCCCGCACAGACGGTACGGACGATACGGACGTACGGGATCAGGCCGCCGAACTGGACAGCCACCCCGGCAGCTCCGACCGCTCACCGGCCCGCATCGCCAGCAGCATCGCGTCCGCCGGCGTCGGCACGAACGGCTCGTGCAGCAGCGGCATCCCCGCCTGCTCCGGCGTCCGGTCCGCCTTGCGGTGGTTGTCCTCCGCGCAGGACGCCACCGTGTTCAGCCAGCTGTCCCCACCACCCTGCGCCCGCGGCACCACGTGGTCCACGGTCGTCGCCCGCCGCCCGCAGTACGCGCACCGGTGCTGGTCCCGGATCAGCACACCCCGCCTCGACCACGGAGCGTGTCTTCGGAACGGCACCCGGACATAGCGGCAGAGCCTGATCACCCGGGGCACGGGAATGTCGACGGCGGCACCACGCATGCGCAGCTCCGGGTGCTCCTGCTCGACGACGGCCTTGTCCTGGAGGACAAGCACCACCGCACGGTTGAGTGTGACCGTCGACAGCGGCTCGAAGCTCGCGTTCAGTACCAGCGTGTCCCGCATTGTGCCCACCTCCCGTGTGCCGGCCCAGCCCCGTTGCGGGGCTCCAGGCTTGGATCAACTGTGGCCGGGCGCGCCGGGTTGGACAACGCAATATCCGCGCAACGAAAGATGCCCGCTTCTGATCTCTCCAAGACCAGAAGCGGGCAAACAACAAACGAACGCTCAGCTGAGCTACGCGGGGTTCTCGTACTCGCCGATCAGCTGGGCGCGCGCCAGCGCGTGGAACCGCAGGTGGAAACCGACCGCCGCGGGCGAGGCGTCGGCGTCCGGACCGAGCTTCTCCCCGTCCACCGCGTACACGGTGAAGACATAGCGGTGCGGACCGTCGCCCGCCGGGGGAGCGGCACCGCCGAACTCCCGGGAGCCGTAGTCGTTACGGACGTGTACGGCACCGGCCGGCAGCCCCTTGAACGACCCCGAACCCGCGCCCGCCGGCAGCTCGGTGACCGAGGCCGGGATGTCGAACAGGACCCAGTGCCAGAAGCCACTGCCCGTCGGCGCGTCCGGATCGAAGCAGGTGACGGCGAAACTCTTCGTCTCCGCCGGGAAGCCCTCCCAGCGCAGCTGCGGCGAGGCGTTGCCCTCCGCGTACACCTGCGCTTCCTTCAGCACACCTCCCGGCACGATGTCGTCGCTCACCACGGTGAACTCCGGCACCGGCGGATGGAAGTCGTGAGGGAGCGGCGCCCTCTTCCCCTCGGCCACGTCTGTACCTCCGTATCGGCTGACCTGCTGTACGGGGGCGAGCCTAGAGCCAGTTGCGCTTGCCACCGACGTCTGCGAGCCACTGGTTGAGGTATGCCGCCCAGTCGGTCGACTGGTAGCTGTTCAGCCCGACCTTGAAGGAACGGAAGGAGTCGCTGCCCTCGCTGAAAAGCCCGGGCTTCTTGTCCATCTCCAGGACGACGTCCATCTCGCGGTCGTCCGCGACGAAGCTGATCTCGACCTGGTTGAGACCGCGGTACTGCTGCGGCGGGAAGAACTCGATCTCCTGGTAGAACGGCAGCTTCTGGCGCGTCCCGCGGATGTGCCCGCGCTCCATGTCCGCGTTCTTGAAGCGGAAGCCCAGCTGGATGAAGGCGTCCAGGATCGCCTGCTGTGCCGGCAGCGGGTGCACGTTGATCGGGTCCAGGTCGCCGGAGTCCACCGCGCGGGCGATCTCCAGCTCGGTGGTCACACCGATGTTCATCCCGCGCAGCTGCTGCCCCGCGATGGCCGTGACCGGCGTCTCCCAGGGGATCTCCAGACCGAACGGCACGACGTGCACCGCACCGGCCTGAACCATGAAGGCACCGCCGAGGCGCACCTTCACGAACTCGATGTCCTGCTTCGTCTCCTGGTCGTTCCCCTCGACCTCGACCCGGGCCTGCAGACCGACGGACAGCCCCTCGATCTGCTGGTCGACCGAACCACCCTGGATCCGCACCTCACCCTGGACGACACCACCGGGCACGACGTTCGCCTCGGTGAGCACCGTCTCCACGGACGCGCCGCCGGCGCCCAGGCTCGCGAGCAGCTTCTTGAATCCCATGAACACTCCCTCTTGGACCTGCTTGCCTTGACCTCTACATACGCGCGACGACCGTAGCCGGTTCCCCAGTACGCTCGGGCGCCATGAGCGAGAGCCCCGACCGTACGCCGCTCCCGCGGGCCTTCTTCGACCGCCCCGTCCTGGAGGTTGCCCCCGATCTCCTGGGTCGCACCCTCGTACGGACGTCGAAGACGGGCCGCATCGAACTCCGCCTCACGGAGGTCGAGGCGTACGCCGGCGCGATCGATCCGGGCTCGCACGCCTTCCGCGGCCGCACCGCCCGCAACGCGGTCATGTTCGGCCCGCCCGGACACGCGTACGTCTACTTCACCTACGGCATGTGGCACTGCCTCAACCTGGTGTGCGGCCCCGAGGGCCACGCCAGTGGAGTGCTGCTCCGAGCGGGCCACATCCTGACCGGCGCCGAGCAGGCCCGCAAACGTCGACTTTCGGCCCGATACGACACGGAACTGGCCATGGGCCCGGCCCGCCTGGCGACGGCCCTCGACGTCTCCCTCTCTATGAACGGCACGGACACCTGCGCCGGCCCGGACGCCCCGCTCTCCCTGCTCACCGGCACCCCACCCCTGCCCGACCAGGTACGCAACGGCCCGCGCACGGGAGTGGGCGGAGACGGCGCCCCACATCCCTGGCGCTACTGGATCGACGAGGATCCGACGGTGAGCCCGTACCGAGCCCACGCGCCACGCAAAAGGCCCTCTTGACTCGACTTGACTCGGGTGCTGCGGACGCCTAGCGTAGGCGAGCCGCTTGAAACGGGCAGTGCTTGTTCAAGCACCTCGGAGCGGCCATCCACTACCTACGACGAACCCCAACGGGTGCGGATTTCGGCATGCCGAAATCTGATCCGAATGGCTCGATTATGAGTCGCCGGGGAATTCGGCTAAAGTAGTGAACACGCCGAAAGGCAAAGGCAGCCAACAGGCCACCAGAAACAAAATCCGAACCGACTGCATCTTTCGAGAAGCGGGGGGAACGGAAAAGGATCTGGTAAGGTTGGAAACACGAAAGACCGAAGGGAAAAGCCCGGAGGAAAGCCCGAGAGGGTGAGTACGAAGGAAGCGTCCGTTCCTTGAGAACTCAACAGCGTGCCAAAAATCAACGCCAGATTAGTTGATACCCCGTCCATCTT